>JAFQWY010000258.1 GCA_017407225.1 Clostridia bacterium
AGCACTGGAGCGGATGTTTTTTGCCATAATTGTAATCCTTTCGGGAAAAAGTTCGTTGGTTTATGCCTGATATGTAGTCATGGCAACGGCCTTGTGCCAGCCTGCCAGCATTTCTTCGCGTTTTGCGTCGTCAATGGCGGGAGTGAACCGGGATTCCACCTGCCACATTGCCGCAAGCTCTTCACGGTCGCGCCAGAATCCAACTGCCAGACCGGCCAGATAAGCGGCGCCGAGAGCTGTGGTTTCGCGTACCTTGGGACGGAGAACGGTCTGACCGAGAATGTCCGCCTGGAACTGCATCAGGAAGTCGTCACGGGTAGCGCCGCCGTCCACCTTGAAGCTGTGGAGAGGAGCGCCCGCATCCTTCACCATGGCAGCGGCAACGTCAGCGGACTGGTATGCGATGGATTCTTCCGCCGCACGGATGATGTGTTCACGCTTGGTACCGCGGGTCATGCCGGTGATGCTTGCACGGGCATACATATCCCAGTAGGGTGCGCCCAGACCTGTGAACGCGGGAACCAGATATACGCCGCCGGAATCCGGGACCTTGGATGCGTAGTATTCCGCATCGCGGGATTCGGTGAAGAAGCGCATTTCGTCCCGGAGCCACTGAATGACGGATCCGCCGGAGAATACGCTGCCTTCCAGGATGTACTGGGTCTTTTCGCCCGCACAGGTTGCCGCAATGGAGGTCAGAAGTCCGTTTTCGCTCCGTCTGCGTGCATTGCCGGTGTTCATCAGCAGGAAGCAGCCGGTTCCGTAGGTGTTCTTGGCATCGCCGTCGGAGAAGCAGCACTGACCGAACAGAGCCGCCTGCTGGTCACCCGCAACGCCGGCAACGGGAATCTTTGCACCGCCCACGGTGGCGTAGCCGTAGATTTCGGAGGAGGACAGCACCTCGGGGAGCATGGATTCGGGTACGCAGAACAGATCAAGCAGTTCCCTGTCCCAAGAACAGTCATTGATGTTGTACAGCATGGTACGGGATGCGTTGGTGGCGTCGGTAGCATGAACGCCGGTCATTTTCCAGATCAGCCAGCTGTCAACGGTGCCGAAGATCAGTTTGCCTTCTTCCGCCTGTTCTCTTGCGCCTTCCACGTTATCAAGGATCCACTTGATCTTGGAGGCGGAGAAGTAGGCATCGGGGATCAGACCGGTTTTTTCCCGGATCATGTCGTGATATTCGGCCATGGAGTCGATGATGGGAGCGGTCCGGCGGCACTGCCATACGATGGCATTGGTCACGGGACGTCCGGTTTCACGGTTCCAGACGATGGTGGTTTCACGCTGGTTGGTGATGCCGATGGCGGCGATTTCGGATACGGATACGCCGGTCTTTGCAATCACTTCCATCATGCAGCCGTACTGGGAAGACCAGATATCGGTGGGATCCTGTTCCACCCAGCCCTCATGGGGATAGATCTGGGGCAGTTCGCGGTGTACGGAGCCGACGATGTTCTGTTCATGATCGAACAGGATGGCTCGGCTGGATGTGGTGCCCTGATCCAGTGTGATGATATATTTTTTCATGAGAGTTTAACCTCCTCTGTTGATCGGTTCCAGTTGTGCTGTGCGGTATCCCAGCTCCCGTGCGGCAGTGACTTCAGTGTCCCGGCAGGTGAATACCAGGCATTGCCGCTGATTCAGAAGGGAGAGGGTAGCCGTCAGCCGTTCTTTGTCAAAATGTGCAAAGGTTTCATCCATGACCAGCATGGGTGATTCCGAGCGGAAGATTTCGTCGCAGAGCGCGGCGCGGAGGGCAAGATAGGTCAGATCGGAGGTACCCCGGGACAGATATTCCGCTTCCAATACGTCACCGTCGGAAGCAAGTCCCGCATTGAATCCGCTGTCGAGTGTGAGCCGGTCGTGCTTATCTCCTGTGGCATGCCGGATCATCTCGGATGCCTTTGCGGTGATGGAGGGAATCACACCGCTGCGGACGGTTTCTCCTGCCGCAAGAATGGCGTTCTTTGCGGTCTCATAGGCATCGGCGCGGAGGGTCAGTTCCTCGATCCGGGCATCGGCTGCGGAAATGAGAGTGGCGTATTCGGCGGGAGTTCTGTCAATTCTGCCCGCCGCGGCAAGAGCTTCTTCCAGATTGCTGCGCCGCTTGACGGCGGTTTTCAATGCGATGGAAGTGAAGTCGCGCTCTCTGACAGCGTTGGCCAGAGCCTGCTTGTCCAGAGAGGCGGCTTTCTTGCCGATGTCGGTGTTCATGACCGTGTATGCCTCCAGATCCACAGACGCCGGATCCATACCGTCCAGCTGTTCGTTCAGAAGCTCCAGCCGTCCTCTCAGCTTTTCTGCCGCAGAAGCCATTTCGCTTCGTTTTTCCGCAGTTCTTTCTGCAATTGCGTGGAGGGCGTCAATGATATCGTACAGGTCGCCGGTGGAATCTGCATCCGCATCTCCGGCAAGCGTGATCAGTCGTTCGGATGCAATGTCGAAGCGCAGCTTGGCGGCTTCCAGGGAGGCATCCATGCGCTGCTTTTCCAGTACCATCATGCGGCTCCGGTCGAGAACAGCCAGCTTTTCCGCTACCGCCGTTTCGATCTCGGCAGAGGATTCCGCATCCCATTCGTCCAGCAGTGCGTTGAGATAATTTCTGTTTTTCACCTGGCGCACGATGAGCAGGGCGCCGAGGGAGGCAAGGACAAGGGCCATAATCAGGGGGATCAGGTATTTGTCGGTATTGAAGTAGTACAGAACCAGCGCGGCACCCAGTCCGACAGCGCCGGAGATGAGGAACGCCGCCGCCATCCCGAACTGGGATCTGCATTTTTCGTCCAGACTCTGTACTTCCGTGATCACCTCGTCCCCGTCGGGCAGCTCTTCTGCGGACATGGCTTCGGTAATCTGGGGAATCCGCTCGTCATAAACGGCGCATTCTTCGTCATAGGCACGGATGTCCCGTTCGCATTCCAGAAGGGTTTCGGTGAACCCTTCGCCGACGGGAGAGGCATCCAGATCCGAAATCTGCCTGTCCAGATCCTCCAGTGCGAGTTTTGTCTGTGCAAGGGATTCCATCCGGCGTTTTGCCGTGATTTTATCAAGAGCGGAGAACAGTGCGGTATAGTATTCGTCCGCCGCTTCCAGCTCTGCGATTTTCTTTTTGATATCCTCCAGAGAAGCGTCAAGCTGCATGATTTCCGCCGCTTTTTCGGAGGTGCCGGCCATTTCGGAGGCGAGTGTGCTTCGTTTTTCCTTCAGATCGGAAATTTCACCGCCGGACCCGTTTTTGTGCATCAGTTCCCGGCGTTTTGCGTCCAGAAGTTTGACGGCCCGGGGAACGTCCACGGTTTCATCGGCGGCATTCAGAAGATTCCCGATTGCGGTATCCGTTGCGGACAGTCCGGAAACATCGGGCTTCATCTGTCCCGACTGGGAGATAAAGCAGGTTGAGACGAACACTTCCTCCGGAACACCGAAGAAAAATTCGCCGGGATTCTGTCCGATGGTGCTCTCGCCCGTGGTCATATTGGTGATCCGAACCCGTTCTCTCACCGACTGACCGTCGGAAAGGGAAACGAGCCGTTCGATCCGCCACCGGGTTCCGTCGTCTGCGGTGCAGAGAATGGAGCCTGCCGCCTGCAGTGTGGTGCGGTTCACGTACCGCTGACGTTCGGTCATGCTGTTTTTGCTCCGCCGCCCGTTCAGACCGTAAAAAACAAACTTGATGAACATGGCCGCCGAGGTTTTACCGGATTCATTGGCTCCGTAGACGACATTGACGCCGTCGGAAAGGTCGATGACACAGTTCCGCAGGCCGCCGAAGGAGATGATATTGAGGGTATTGATAATCATGTGTGGTTCCTTTCTCCTTCTTATCCTTCCGAAAGGGCGGACATGGCGTACCGCAGTGCACGGAGTCCCACTTCGCGCTGACGGGGATCTTCCGAATTCAGAAGCGGCTTGAGCTGGCGGTAGACTTCTCCCCGGAGCGTTACGTCCCGTTCCAGCACATCCGGATCCGCATCGGGGATGGTCCTGTCGGTGATTTCCAGCAGAAACAGGGGCTGGGGATTGTCTGCGAGTGCTTCGGTATCAATGACAAGCCCGGAGGAAACCGTGCCGGTCAGGGTCAGGGACAGCAGGGTATCCTCCCCGCAGCGCATATGCCGGACATAGGCGTCAACGGCAGCCCTGACATCGGACTGGGATGCGGCGCCGTCCACGGAAAGTACGCCTTTTTCGTAGCGGCGTTTGGCAAAACGGATCCGTCTGACGCTGACCTCAGCTTCTCCGTCTTTTTTATCGATTTCCACCATGCACGCACCCTTGATGCCGGTTTCGTCAAAGCCGCGGGGCTCCAGACATCCCGAGTAACACCAGGGATCTTCCGAGGCGGCAGGGGGATTGTGGATATGCCCCAGTGCGGAATAGTCGGCACCGAAAGTGCGCAGTTCTTCATCGGTAACGGGACAGTCGGAAGAAACCCGGCTGAGGGTATCGCAGTGGCACACCAGAAGATTGATTCGGGATCTGTCCGCGGCGGTTTTGCCGGTCAGAGGGGATTTTTCCAGATCCGGGGCGTTGAATCCCCAGCCGTATACGGTTACGTTCAGTTCGTCGAGATCGAAGGAAGACAGCTCAGGTTCTGTGAATACCTTTACGTTCTCCGGCAGGGAAGTCCGGAACCAGAAGCTCTTCGGGACGGCAGGATCGTGGTTGCCCGGTGCGATGAACACGGGTTTTCCGAAGGAAGCGAATTCACGGCAGAGCAGGGCGGCGGTTTCACGGGTCACAAACCGGCTGTCGAACAGGTCGCCGGCGATGAGCATCAGATCGGCTCCGTTCATTTTCGCGCTTGTCATCATGGAAGTGAAGGCGGCGCGGAGTTCGTTCCGGCGGATTTCCGCATGACGGGAATCCAGGCGTGAAAAGGCACTGTCCAGGTGTATGTCGCCGGTATGCATGATTTTGAGCATCGGAATACGCTCCTTCCATGGTATAATTGGTTATATTATAGCATAAAACACAGTGAGTTGCAAGTTATTGCGTGAAGTTTTCGGCATACCTGACGGGAATGGGTGATTTTTTCATTTCACCGGTTGAAATAAAGTGCTGTTGATGGTATAATACTAAAGTGAAAGATTATGCCGCTCCGGAGGTGTTCCATGTTCCGTTTCAAAATCATCGCAGCCCTGCTTTTGGCTGTATCCATGCTTGCATCCCTTACCTCCTGTGCCGGAATTGAACTGCGGAATGCGGATGAGATTCCCGTGATGCAGCCTGCTGCGGAGAACAGGGAAGAAGCCGGAAAAGAAGAACTGGAAGACATGATCCGTGATGCGTTCGGGGAGGACAATCCCACAGCGGACCGGACATCTGCCGGCAGTCCCGACGTGCCCATGGAAAAGGCGGAACTGACCGATCCCTTCGCCGGGGTTGAGATCACGGTGACCGCCTGCGGGGACAACCTGATTCACCCCAATATCTACATTGACGCGGCATACCGGAAGACGGCGGAGAAGGACTACGATTTCCTGCCCATGTACAGCCATATCGCACCCCATGTTGCCGGTGCGGACATCGCCTTCATCAATCAGGAAACGGTGATGGCCGGGGAAGGGTATGCCAATTCCGGGTATCCCAGCTTCAACTCGCCTCAGCAGCTTGGTTTGGATCTGACGGAGCTGGGGTTTGACATCATCGGCATGGCCAATAACCATATGCTGGACAAGGGCGCGGCCGGACTGGAAGCCACCATCAATTTCTGGAATTCCCAGCCCGTGACCCAGCTGGGCGGCTACCTGAATGAAGAGGATTATGCAAAACTGCGGATCACCGAAAATGAGGGTGTGAAGATCGTGTGGCTCAGCTACACCCTGCACACCAATATGATCTCAAAGCCCGCATCTTCCCCTCTTGTGATCCCCTATATTGACGACAGCCTGATCCTGTCCGATCTGGAACGGGCGAAGGAAGCCGGGGATTTCGTCATTGTCTCCATTCACTGGGGGGACGAGAATACCCAGACCCCCAACGCCGAGCAGAAGCGTCTGGCTTCCCTGATCGCGGAAAACGGTGCGGATGTGATTCTGGGACACCATTCCCACACTCTCCAGCCCATGGAGTGGATTGAAACCGAACGGGGACGTACCCTGTGCATCTATTCCCTCGGCAATCTGGTATCCGGAATGGCGCGTCCCGTCAATCAGGTGGGCGGATTTGTGAATTTCACCATCCGGTCCGACGGATTCGGTGAGCTGATCACGGAGGACGTAAAATTCCTGCCCACGGTGTTCTACTACGGCATGGACTGGTACAATACCCACGTTTACTGGCTGGACGATTATACAGCCGATATCGCAAAGACCCACGGCGTGGCAATCTCCGGGTACACCCTGACTCCTCAAGCCGCAGAAGCATTTGTGACAAACGTGATCCCGGAGGAATTTCTGCCCGGGTATCTGAAAGACTGAAAAGCAAATCCGATTATTAACCGAAAGGAATCATATAGAATGGCTAAATACCGTAAGAACAAAATCAACGGCGCGTTTACGGAAGAATGTGCCCAGATCATCCGGGATGTAAAGGATCCCCGGGTATCCGATGTGTGGATTACCGTAATGAACTCCGATGTATCCGCAGACCTGAAGTTTGCGAAGGTTTACTACTCCGTACTGGGAGAATGTGACGACAAGGAACTGGCGAAAGGTCTGAAGTCCGCTACCCCTTTCATCCGCTCCCGTCTGGCGGAAAGACTGAACCTGCGCATCACTCCCGAAATCACCTTCATCCGTGACGAAGGCGTGAAGCACGGTGCCGAAATCGCCGCTCTTCTGAAGACCGTGGAAGCGGATCTTGCGGATGATGACGGGGACGGGGAGGACGAAGACGATGAATAATCCCGGAATGATGCCGGAAGCAGAGACTCCGGTGATCGAATACCCCGTAATTACCCTGGAAGACGCGGCGGATGCCATTGAAAAGGGCGGAAAATTCCTGATTCTCGGGCACGTGAATCCCGACGGGGACTGCGCCGGCTCCGCATATGCTCTGGCAGGTCTGATCGAAGCCTGCGGCGGGGAAGCAAAGGTATCCGTTCCCTGCGAAATGCCCAAGCGGCTGAAATTCCTCTGCGGCAGCAATGAATCCGTTCAGCTGGCGGAGGGGGATGAGGATGCTTACGATACCATTCTCTCCATCGATGTGGCGTCCCCCATGCAGCTGGGCGACAACGGGCGTCTGATCCCGAAAATTGCCTTCATGCTGGATCACCACGGCATGGGAGAACCCTTCGCCCCCAATTACGTGGATCCCACAGCATCCGCGGCAGGCGAGATTGTGTACTCCCTGTACCGGATTCTCCGCAAACGCGGAAAAGTGGGCGTGCTTCCCGAGGTTTCCCGGCGGATCTACGCAGCGATTGTGTCCGACACCGGATCCTTCAAGTTCTCCAATACCACCCCCGGCACCCACATCATCGCGTCCGAGCTTGTTGACGAGATCAACAATGCGGACGACGGCGGCATGGATACGGCGGAAGTGTGCAGATCCCTGTTCGGACAGCGCACCCTCAAGGAACTGACCGCCCAGATGCTTGCTATCCAGAATCTCCGGTTCTACGAGGACGGAAAACTGGGGGCTGTCATCTTTACCCAGCAGATGCTTGCCGATGCAGGCCTGACCGAAGAAGAAATCGGAAATGTAGTGGATACTCCCAGAGGGGTGGAAGGGGTGCTGGTCGGCATCTCCCTCCGTCAGCTGGCGGCGGATCCCATGAGCTATAAAGTTTCGTCCCGCGCCAATGCGGAAATCGACTGTGCGTCCGTCTGTGCAAACTTTGGCGGCGGCGGTCATGTCCGTGCGGCAGGATGCACCATTACGGCGGAAACTCCCGAAGAAGCCCTTGCCATGATGGCAGAGGCATTCGGCGAAGCGGTACGCGCCTACGGCAGAGATTGAGGTAAGCATGGCTAAGATTCAGAAACCCGATACCGTCTCCGGTGTTCTCATTGTCAACAAACACGCCGGGGTTACCTCCCATCGGATCATCTCCGCCTGCCGGAAACTGTTCGATACCCCGAAGGTGGGACATACCGGAACTCTCGATCCCATGGCGACCGGGGTTCTGCCCATTCTGCTGGGACGTGCGGTGAAGGCATCCGACTATCTGATGATGCACGATAAGGAGTACGTCTGTCAGATGAAGCTGGGGCTGACCACCGATACCGAGGATATCACCGGGGAAGTGCTGACCACATCGGATGCCATCCCCGATGAGGAAACCGTTCTTGAAGCCTGCCGTTGTTTCACCGGAAAGATCATGCAGGTGCCGCCCATGTACTCCGCACTGAAAGTAGGCGGACGGAAGCTGGTGGATATCGCCAGAGAGGGCGGAGAAGTGGAGCGGGAAGCCAGAGAAGTGGAAATCTACGCCCTGGACGTGAAGAAAATCGAACACGATACATATGAGATGCGTGTGGAATGCTCCAAGGGGACTTATATCCGTACCCTCTGCTCCGATATCGGCGCGAAACTGGGATGCGGCGCAGTCATGTCCTCCCTGATCCGCACGAGAACCGGTGACTTTACTCTCGATCAGAGCGTGACCGTGGATGAACTGGATGCCATGGCCTTTGAAGACCGCCTGAAACTGCCCATCGCCACGGAAAAGCTGTTCGAGCATCTGCCGGTGGTCTATCTCAACGATTTTTACGCAAAACTGATCCGCAGCGGTGCGCCTGTGTTCCAGAAAAAGCTGAAACTGGACATGGAGCCGGGCGAGCTGATCCGCATCCGTCACAGAGGCGTGTTCGTGGCTCTAGGCCGCAGCGAGACCGAAGACGGCAAGAAGGTTCTGCGGCTGGAAAAGCTGTTCATGCTGGAGGAACCGCCCGTGCCCCAATCTGTACCGGAAAAGAACGGAATTCCCGATGCATAATCGGACCGGCGGCCGTGTATGGCGGATTGCGTTAAATAATTGTAAATAATCCGTCAAAAACAGCCACAGCCGGGGCGAATATGGTATAATGAACAAATAGAGCTGTCCGTCGGATCTCGGGATTCCCGGCCGGCTCTGCGCATATCATACCGCGCAGGATAACAACATGAAACAAAAAAACAAAAATCTGATCGCTGCCGCTGCCGGTGCCTTCGACAGAAAGTATCTGTCCAGAGTGGCATTGTACGCCTTCGGGATTTTCCTGGCCGGTGCGCTGGTGTTTTACGTGGGCTACCATGTGATTGACCGGTTTTCGCCGGGGCTTGAACTGGTGGACGCGGTGCCGACGACAGTGACCAAAACCATCCGCGCGGATGCCTACATCATGCGGGATGAGGAACCCCTTTATGCCGCGGGAATTCAGTCGGGCAGTATTGCGCCGTCCGTCCGTGACGGTGAACGGGTTTCCATTTATTCCGGAATCGTTGACGTTTACGCGGAAGCGTCCCCGGATATTGAAATCAGAATGGAAGAAATCGACGAGCAGATTGCCATTCTGAAGAAAAACCAGGCGCAGGACCGTTCTGTTCAGTCCACATCCGGACTGGATGCTCAGATTTACGACGAACTGTTCCGGATCCGCAGCCATTGCACCGACGGGAATTATGCGGAAGCCCTTTCTCTCAGAACTCCCCTCCTTGTGGAGATCAAAAAACGCGCCATTCTTACCGGCGAAGTCACCGACTACAATGCCCAGATCCGCCTGCTGGAAGAGGAAAGAGCTTCCCTCCGCGCACAGCTGGGAACAAAGCTGGATTCGGTGTATTCTTCCTCAGCCGGATGGTACTTTTCGGAATATGACGGCTACGGCAGTGTTTTCTCTTCGGATAAAATCGACTCCATGACGTTCGATGATTTCACACTCATGGCTCAGGCAGATCCGGAATTCGGATCCGGACTGTGCATCGGAACCATGGTGCACGATTACCGCTGGTATATCGCCTGCCGGATGCCCAAAGCCGATGCGGCCGGAATGACCGATATGTATTCCTGCAGCGTGCTCTTCGGTTACAGCGGCGAAAGCCTGACCATGAAGCTGTACCGCATTATTCAGGAAACGCCTGGGGACGAATCCGTGGTGATTCTTCAGTGTGAAAAAATGCCGGAGAATTTCGACTATACCAGAATGCAGCCCGTGGAAATCTCAACGGTGGAATATACCGGATACAAGGTTCCTATCGGCGCGCTCCGTGTTGTGGACGGGTTTGAGGGTGTGTATATACTGGATGAGGTTACGGTGCAGTTCCGGCGGATCCATGTGATTTACCGGGGCGATGACTATGTAATCTGTACCGGTAATCCCAATCCCGAAGCGGAAACGGAAGAACCGGAGGAAACGGAAGTGCCCGAAACCGAGGAGAACGGCGAGCCGGCGGATGAGGAAAAGAAGAAATACCTCTGGATCAGGCAGAACGATATTATCATCGTAAGCGGAACCGAACTGGAGTCCGGTAAGGTGATCAGTCAGTAATAAGGAAATGCAATGATGACACAGCGTCAGAACGAGCTGCGGGACAATTATCTCCGTGTGCTCGAAAAAATAGAAGGGGCGAGAGCAAGACGGGGTACCGGACAGCCGGTCACTCTCCTTGCCGCGTCCAAAACCATGCCGGCGGAGGATGTTGCGTTCCTTGCACGGGAATGCGGTCTTGCCGTATGCGGTGAGAATTTTGCCCAGGAATTCCGGGATAAGTTTGAAACCGTGAACGGTGCGGGATGCCGGATGGATTTCATCGGACACCTGCAGTCCAATAAAGTCAAATACGTTGCCGGACGGGCGGGACTGATCCACTCCCTGGATTCGGTACGGCTTGCTTCCGAAATCGACGAAAAATGCAGAAAACTGGGCGTTGTTCAGGATGTGCTGGTGGAGGTCAACATCGGCGAGGAGGAATCCAAAACGGGAATTTCTTCCTGCGATATGGCATCTTTTCTGGAACAGATTTCCGGATTTGAATGCATCAATGTCCGCGGAATGATGACCATGGCACCGAAATGTACCGAAATTGAGGATTTTCGTCGATATTTTAGAAAATCTTACGAAATATTCCTTGACTTTTTCGAGAAAAAATCGCATAATATAGGAGAGGCTGTTTTGTCTATGGGTATGAGCGACAGCTATGAATGCGCCATAGAAGAAGGCGCCACCATTGTGCGTGTGGGAAGCTCGATTTTCGGATCGAGAAACTATCACTGACAGCCCGCCGGATTCAGTCCGGCACTGATTAAATAAGTAAATTAACCTGCTTCAACAAGCAGAACGGAGGATTTATATGGGACTCATGGATAGAATCAAGAAGGTAACCGGCACCAACGACAGCTACGATGACAGCTACGATGACGATTACTATGATGGCTTCGACGGCTACGAAGACGATGTCGAAGCCGACGATATCCAGATGGGCGCAGCACCTCAGCCCGGCATGAACACCGCTCCCATGGGCGGAATGGGTCAGATGGGCGGCATCAGCCTCAACGCAAACGGCGGCGCAAACAACATTCAGATGAAGGTTGTACGTCCCCGCGCGTATGACAGCGAAACCGCTACTCAGATCGCTGACCACCTTCTCAACAAGTGCACTGTTGTTCTTAACCTGGAAAACACCAACAAGGAAGCTTCCCGCAGACTCATCGACTTCCTTACCGGTGTTGCTTACTCCATCGGCGGCTCCCTCAAGCAGGTGGGCACCAACGGTTATCTGGTAACTCCTTCCAACGTTGACGTTGCGGATTCCAAGATCAAGCAGGCTGCACGCCGTCAGGAACCCCAGCCCGAACCCAAGGAAACATCCGGTGACGAATTCGGCGATTTTAACTGAGCCTGAACTGTGATAATCTAAGACAGGGACAATTCTTGAAAAGTGTAGACTTTTCGGGTTTTGTTTCTGTACCCAAAAATAAATTTACCTTTTGAACGTGCGGCACGCATATTCTTCCGGAAAAACCGCTATAATAGCTATGCCATCCCAGGCGTAGCTTGGTTTTTTTCTTAGGATATTGTGTGAAGCCCACGGAGGCATACCATTGTACCAGATAGTTTACGTTGTTTCTTCAACCGTGCGGATTATCATCGCTGCGCTGCAGTTTTTGATGCTGGCGAGAGCCATTATCAGCTGGCTGCCCATTGACGAAGACAATCCCATCGTTACATTTCTTTATGCGGTGACTGAGCCTGTGATTATGCCCGTCCGTGCCGTTCTTGACCGGCTGGGACTGTTTGAAGGAATGCCCATCGATATGTCCTTCTTTATCACATTCATTCTCTTGTCCGTGCTGGAGATGTTTTTATAATGAAAAATACAGATATGAGCGTTTCCCGGGCGGCGGAGATGTACCGCGAATCGGAATATGCCGTGGCGGTCACGGATTTTCTGTCGCCGGGAGAAAAAGCCGATATATATAAGGAACTGGTCGCCCGGATCGGAAACGGAATTTCCAGATGCTTTTTCTGGGGCGGATGCCGTGGTGCTGAACGATGTGCCGCGGTTTTTTTGCCTGAATGGTATCTTCCCGAATCCGCACCCGTACACAGAATGGTGGCGGATACGGAGAGAACGGATGCTTTTGCGGCTTTTCTGGAAACCAATGATGACCTGAGGGAGCAGATTCCCATTCAGGCTCTGAAAATCCGGGGAAGCGGATTCAGAAATCTTTCCCACCGTGACTTCATGGGAGGCATCCTTTCACTGGGGATTGACCGTTCGGTTGTAGGGGATATCGCCGTCACATCCGAGTCGGAGGCACTGGTGATGGTTCATGAGCGGATTGCACCGTTTCTGCTGACCGAGCTGACAAAGATCGGACGGGATGCCGTCAAAGTCGAGAAATGGGATCTGATGCCCACATTTGAAATACCGAGACAGTATGCCGATGAGCCCATCGTCGTGTCGTCCCCCAGACTGGACGGCGTTGTTAAGGCACTGACCGGAAAATCCAGGGAGACCGCGGCGGAAATGGTTCGCTCCGGTCTTGTTGAGCTGGAATACAGACAGACCGACAACGTATCGGCGGAAGTGAAGGAGGGCATGATTCTGTCCATCCGGGGATTCGGCAAATACGTCATCGGTCATACAAGCGGAACCACTAAAAGCGGAAGAATCAGGATTTCCTGTAAAAAATACATTTGATTGGGAGACATTGTCCTATGGCAAAGGATTTCAGAAACAAACAGTTCGGACGCATCATCCGGGGTTACAGTCCCGAGGAAGTGGACGAATACATAGCCTATATCAATGAGGAATACCGGAAGCTGGAACGCCGCTGCGCCGACAGTGAACGGAAGCTGGCTCTTGCTCTGAAAAAACTGGATGAAATGCATCAGAAATTCATGGGTGCGGACAATGTCCGGCAGGAACAGGATGACGGTGCAGTCAGCGGAGCAAAGGACGAGGCTGAACGTATCCTTGCCCAGGCCAATGTCCGTGCAGGGGAGATTGCAGCAGCAGCGGAACAGGATGCCCGTGAAAAGGCGCGTATGATTCTGGAAGGCGCGGCAAAAGAAGCGGAAGAGATTCTCGCATCCGCCGAAAAGGATGCTGCGGACAACAGAAAAACCGCGGACGCTCTGTTTGCATCCGCCGGGAAAATGTACAGCGAAGTCTGTTCATTCCGGGACTCCCTGTTTGATATTTATAACACACACATTGAATCCATTGAGCACATGACCGAGGAAGCGGAACGTGCCATGGGTGTGATCGAGGAAGCATACGGTGATACCTCCGGCGATGGTGAAGAAGACATTGTCCCCGGCGAAGAAGAAGCCGCAGAGGAGGATGCGCTGTCCTTTGACGGCGGTGAACCGGAGGAAGAAGATATGCCGGAAGACACTTCCGCGGAAACGGCGGAGGAATCTTCAGAAGGAGAAGATCTGTACATAGATCTGGAAGCGGAATCCGATGAAGCGTATGATGACGGAGATGAAGCGTACGACGAGGATTACGCCGAGGAAGAATTCTATGAAGATTCCGAGGATGCCGGATACGACGCCGAACCGGGTACCGGGGATTACGATACTCCGGAGACTGCGGATTACACAGAGGACGGTGAAGACGCCTACGACGATCCGGACGATGTTGATGCATTTACCATCGACTGGAGCAGCCGTCATAACACCGATGACGATGGCGCGGATCAGGACGGTGAAGAACAGGATGAGGACGGTGAAGAAACCGAACAGTCCGCTTTCCGTGGGCTGGATGAAATGTTCTCGGTGGAAGAATCGGAAGAAATGTCTCTGACCGATGAATTTGATCTGGTTTTCAACGCATCCAACGCGCGGAAGAACGTAGAGCAGATCCGGAAGCAGCCCACCGCTGTACCGGAAAAGCCCAAGAATCCCAAAAAACATCAGAAATTCTGATACCGAAGGTACTGAGTCAGACATGATACTGTATATTCTTATCATAGCGTTTATAATCGCGGCGGATCAGCTGACGAAAGTCTGGGCTTCCTCCGTGCTGACGGAAATCACAACCATGCCCGTCATAGAAGACGTGTTCCACTTCACCTATGTGGAGAACCGTGGTGCGGCATTCGGAATGTTGGCGGACCACCGGTGGATCTTCATGATCCTGTCCGTCCTCGGCATCGGCGCACTGTTCCTGTGGATGCTGTTCGACAAATCCCTGACCAAACCCATGAAGGTGATCCTTGCTATGATCATCGGCGGCGGCATCGGCAACATGATCGACCGGATCATGCTGGGGTATGTGGTGGACTTCATTGACTGCCGTTTCATCGACTTCTATGTGTTCAATGTGGCGGATTCCTTCGTGACCGTAGGATGCTTCCTGTTTGTGATCCTGATCGGTGTGACGGAGCTGAAGGAACTGAAAAACAAAAAGAAATCGGAAGCCGGCGGTGAATCCGATGAATGAGCAGAATTTCATGGCCGATGAGGTCGGGGAAGTCCTCACCTGTACGGCTGACACTCCCGGTGAACGTCTGGATGCTTTCGCGGCACGGGCGACGGGGATGAGCAGATCGGCAGTTCAGCGGCTCATGGACGGAATCACCGTCAACGGCAAGCCTGCTGCCAAAAACTGCAAGCTGAAGCCCGGCGATGCAGTGGAAATCCTCCTGCCGGAAAATGAGGACTGCGATGCTCAGCCGGAGAATATTCCGTTGGATATCCGGTACGAAGATGAGCATATCATCATCGTCAACAAGCCCTGCGGTATGGTAGTGCATCCTGCGCCGGGACATTCCTCGGGGACTCTGGTCAATGCATTGCTGTATCACTGCGGCGACTCCCTGTCCGGAATCGGCGGCGTCAACCGTCCCGGAATCGTTCACCGCATCGACAGGGACACGTCCGGGCTGATCTGTGCGGCGAAAAATGATACGGCTCACCTGTCCCTTGCGGCTCAGCTTCAGGATCATTCCATGCACCGGGAATACCGCATGATCACGGTGGGAGGTCTGAAGGAAGACAGCGGAACCGTGGATGCACCCATCGGGCGACATCCTACGGACCGGAAGAAAATGGCGGTTATCAAAGGCTCCGATAAAAAATCCCGTCACGCAGTCACTCACTGGACAGTGCTGGAACGGTTTCCCGGCTACACCTACGCACAGGCGGTGCTGGAAACGGGACGTACCCACCAGATCCGTGTGCATATGTCCTACATCGGGCATCCGCTCATGGGAGATACCGTGTACGGCGGCGGACATACGGCATTTGAGAAGCATAACGCTCCCCTCATCGACGGGCAGATGCTTCACGCAACCGCGCTGATTCTCAAGCATCCCGTCACCGGAGAGAGTATGCGGTTTGAATCCCTGCTTCCCGACAGCTTTGAAGCGGTGCTGGATAAACTGCGCAGACTGAACTGACTTAAACCTAAGGCAACACCGCACAATTCACGGCTGACGCCTTGGCGGCACATTTGCTTGCATCTTTTCCGGCATTCGTCACAAATTTCGTTGGCAGAGGAGCCACTCTTGCCGCCTCAATTTGTATAGACTGCCGAAAAATCTGACAGCGCAACTGCACCACCAGAACTGTGTGGTATTGCCCTAAAAAGAATACCTTGCAATTCAGGCGCACCTGTGTTATCATGATACAAACGATAACGGAGGTGCGCCATGTTTGTTTCTCTGGGAAGATTTGCAGCAGAAGCGGAAACCATCCTGCCGGGATGTACGGTATATCTGACAGGATCCGCATCTATGGGCGATTACCGGGAAGGATGGTCGGACATTGATCTGCTGATTCTTGCAGCCGATGATCTGACGGCGGATCAGGCATATGCTCTGGCGGATCTCAGACAGATCCTGCAGGAGCGTGAGCCGGGGAACTTGTACTACAACCGGATCGAGGGCGGTGCGGTGTCCGTCGGTGGGTATCTGACCGGTGCGGTCTGCTATGCAGTGTACTGGGGAACCACAGGTCAGCGGGTAAGGGACGGATATACCGCGGATGTATTCGCACAGGCGGCGATGGAGAGGTGGATTCTCCTCCGCGGACCGGATGTGCGGAATGAACTTGAGAAACCCACACCGGGAATGCTGTACGACGGCGTAAAGAAACACTGGGAGACTGTCCGGGATCACGGTGTGGCAACGAAAAATCCCCTGTACCGGTGCGGATGGATGCTGGATATCTCCCGGTGTCTGTATACGCTGAAGACCGGGAGAGTAACCTCGAAAACTGCCGCAGGGGAGACGGCACTGCGGATGGGCTGGTGTCCCGATGAAGATGTGCTGCGAGATGCCCTGGCCGTGCGGTATGATCCCATTCATACCCGTCGGGAGATTCCCGATGATGCCATTCTGAGATTCAACGGAGTTCTGGAAGAAGCGCTGTCCCACCCCATGGTGACGGAACCGTGCTTCTGCGGTCACGACTGCGGACGGTGTCTGGTGCGGTGCGGAGATTCCCGGGCATTGGATTTCTACCGGGATGAGATGGGGATTTCCCTGAATCCGGAGGATCTGCACTGCGGCGGCGGACGGTCGGAATCGGTGATGAAGCTGTGCCGGGACTGTCCCATGAGAAAATGCTGCCGGGAACGGGGGCTGGACTTCTGCATTGACTGTGAATCCCCCTGCAGTACATACCTCAATTATGTGAAAAAATACGTGAACAAAGCGGGGCAGTGTGATGAGACAGCGGATTGAAAATCTGATCCGGTATGCGGAACTGGGCAGTGTGAAAGGTGAGATCGTTCCTCTCAGCGGCGGACATCTGCACCGGATGTGGGCGGCGGAGACGGAACACGGACGGTATGCGGTGAAGCTGCTGAATCCCGAGGTGATGTCCCGCCCGGAAGCGCTGGGAAACTTTATCAGATCCGAGAAGATTGCCCGTATGGCGGCTGAAAGAATACCCTCGTGTACGGCACTTGTGATCCGAGAATCTCCCGTGGTGCAGCTTGATGGAGAGTGGATGATATTCCCATACATCGACGGGGGATGCATTCCCAATGAAGAAATCACGGCGGAGATGGCACGCTCGATCGGACAAATCCTCGGCAGGCTCCACGCTATGACGGATCTGCCGGGGGATATCGGGGAAACTTTCGTATGCCATGACTGGAGCAAATACGGCTGTTCTATGATTTCAGCGGATTGCGGTACCCTCCGGTGCTGGGACGGATGCCGTGCGAGAAAGAAATACGGCAGAAATGTTCTCAGTCACCGGGATCTGGAGCCGAAAAACGTCATGTGGCAGGGAGGAAAGCCCATCCTCATTGACTGGGAGGCGGCGGGAGAAATCAACGCGGCGGAGGATCTTTTCACCACAGCCCTGTGCTTTGCAAAATCCTCACAGGGGATCTCTGAAAAGCGGTTCACGGCGTTCCTGCAGGGCTATTTCACCGAAGCCGATCCCGTTCGGTTCCGAGGTACCGACTGGTATGAGGTATCCGGATGCTTTTACGATCTCACCGACTGGCTGGCATACAATCTGACCCGTGCCGGGAAATGGGAAACACCGGAAGAACGTCAGACCGGCAGGGAACAGGCGGTATGGGCGGCGGATGAGCTGAAACGGTTCGATGAAATCCGTGAGTCCGCGGCAGAGTGGGTACGGAGGTTTACAGATCCGGCATAATTCGTAACACAATTGACTTGAATTTGTGCCCGGATTCTGCTATACTCTTGTCAGAACGTGAAATGAGGACAACGAAATGGAAGAAAACAAAGAGAAACAGACCGAACAGAACGAGTCCAATGCCGCCAGGCGGATCCGTATGCTGGGTGAGGAGATTGAGGAAGACAAGCCGGTTGACGAGAAGGAAATCGACAAGGTGGGAAATTTCTGGTATCACCACAAGTGGAAGGTGATTATCATCGGATTTTTCACTTTTATGATCCTGACCGCGAGCATTCAGTTCTTCAGCCGGCAGAATCCGGATGTAAACCTGATGTACTCCGGTCCCGATTACATCACGCCCAACCAGAATCAGGCGTTCTGCGATGCCTTGGAGGATCTGATGCCCGACTACAACGGGGACGGCGATCTGTATGCACAGCTGAACGACCTGGTGTATCTTACAGCCGGTCAGCTTGCCATCAAGGAAGCGGAAGCTATGGAATACGGCGACACCTATTCTCTGGACCGGACTGCCAACCGTCAGGCGGAGGAGCGGTTCACCTACGAAATCTTCGGCGCGGAAGCTCCCCTGTGCATCCTCGCAAAGGATCAGTATGAGATGGTCAAGGGCGAGGGCGGCTTCATGCCCCTGAAGGAACTGTACCCGGACGGAGAATACACCGCTCCCGAAGGTGCCGTGGACGACTTCGGCGTTCTGCTGAAGGATACGAAATTCGCAAAATTCTATACAGCGGCGCAGATTTTCCCCGAGGACGCCATCCTGTGCCTGAGACGGGTTCCCACCATGTCCGCCATCACGGGACGGGAAAAAGCGGAGAAAAAGCACGAATTCCACAAGGATATCTTCCGCCGGATTCTGGCCTTTGAATATCCCGAAGGATATGTGGAGCCTGCTGAAACCGCGGAAGAATAAGACAGCAAAAAACGGAACATCCCGATCTGGAGATGCTCCGTTTTCTGTATTTATACGGATTCTGCCGCGGCAACATACTTTTCCGCCAGTTCCGTGACGGCTGCGAAATCGCCTGCCTGGATCTTTGCCTTGTCCGCGATTCCTGAAGATACACCGATTCCAAGTGCTCCGGCTTTGATGTAGTCGGCAAGAGTGTTCTCGTTCACACCGCCCACCGCGAGAAATCTGAGATGGGACAGGGGAGCGGCAAGTGCCCGGAGATAGGAAGGCTTCATCTCGCCGCAGGGGAACAGTTTGATGAAATCGGCTCCAGAGCGATGCGCCAGCGTGCATTCCGACGGAGTCAGTGCGCCGGGAATGGAGACAAGCCCCAGTTCACGGGTACGGCGGATCACATCGGGATTGGTGTCGGGAGAGATGATAAATCTGCCGCCTGCCTGTGCGGTAAGTTCTGCCTGACGCTCGGTCAGAACGGTTCCGGCGCCGATGTGCATTCCGGGGAAGCAGCGGACAAGTCTGGCGATCCGCTGTGCGGTAACTTCATCGGTGGGATTTCTGCAGCTGTCATAGGTCACTTCCGCCAGACGGATACCGCCTTTGTACATGGCTTCCACAGTGTTCATCAGTTCGTCTTCCGTAAGCCCCCGGAGAATTACGATAATCTTATGCTGCAGGATGGATTGGATCACGGAGTCTCTGTTCATACTTGCCCTGCTTTCTGTCGTCCGATGGACTTCACATCAATTTCCGGGAATCCCTCTCTGGGGTGGCGGAAGGTGAGGGTGTCGGGATCCAGATCAGCCTCCTCGCAGGAGTGATAGGTGAAGTTCTCACCGATCTCGTTGTAATCATACACGGACTGAGCCATATGGCCGAACCGTGCGTCCTTGTTGATGATGATATTGTTTTCCACCACGGATCCCGCCGGATTGACGGGGAAGTCCGGGTCGTTGAATCTGGTGAAATCGTGGATCAGCCGGCTCAGCTGGGGATATTTTGTGATCCACGGCTCTTCATTTACCGGGATGGAGCGCAGCTTGACCCAGTGAGGGGAGTCGGGGGAGTCGCAGGACTGGTGTGCCCAGCCGCCGTTGACAAATCCGTCACGGTTCCGGTCGTCGTACAGGATGGGGTCTCTGCTCTCGCCGATGATGATATTGTCGCGGATCACGCAGTCCCGTCCGCCGCCCACGAGGAATGCATATTTCCGTACATCGATGAGGATGTTGCCGTATGCGGTCTGACCGGACAAACCGTCGTCCCAGTAGATGCCGTCCGGGGTGAAGCCGTTGCCGCCGATGTTTTTCAGCAGATTGTACCGGATGACCGTGCCGTGTCCGCACCAGTCGTAACCGGAGTAGACGGCACCGGCATCGCTGGAGTGTGTCACCGCATCGTGAATGCTGTTGTACTCGATCAGATGCTCATTGCCGCTGTAGCCGACAGCCATGTGCGGTGTGTGGCTGATTTCGTTGTGAGCAGCCCGATTGCCGACGCCGTACAGCCCGATGCCCGGCTGATAGGTCTGGTATACTTCGGAGAAATGGTGGATATGGTTGTTCAGTGCCAGATTGCTGCTGGGGGTGAGGGACTTGCGGTCGCCGCCGGTCAGGAGAATGCCGCCCCGTCCGGTACGGGTGATTTCGCAGTTTTCCACGGTATTTCCGGTGCCGTTGACGGTGATGCCGTTTTCCGCCACGTTTTTGATCAGCAGATTTTTCAGCGTGTTTCCGTTTCCGCTGACGGTGATGCCGCCCGCACGGGTGCAGGTCAGGGTGAAGCCGTCAATGGTGACATCATCCGCGCCGTTTACGGTGATCAGAGGCTGGCGGGAGATGGAAACTTCAAATACACCGTCATCGGATGTGGGATATACATACAACAGACCCGTTTTCCGGTCAAGGTAGTATTCACCGGGGACATCCAGCTCTTCCAAGACGTTGTAGAGATAATACAGGGCGCCTGCGCGGCATCCGTAGCAGCTCACATATTTTGGCATGATGGCGCGGTTGGCTGTGTTGACCCGGATGGGAGTGGAGGAATCCGCCCAGTCCCAGTAGAAGTAGCCGAATGCCCATGCGGTCTCGGGCGTCTTCCAGTTTTTGAGCCGCTCGTTGGTGTCTTTGTCGATGATATAGGTGCCGCCCCGGGGATTGCGCAGGTCATAGTTGCACTTCCAGTAGTTCTGGGGAGGGAATTCGTTCACCTCACCCATGTCAAGAACCCCGTCGATCTTCAGATACCCTTCGTTGGGATAGCGTGCCAGGGTCATCCTCCGATCGTTTTCGAATACCTCCAGATTGATGCCGCATTCCCCATTGTCATAGCGGGAGGCCGAATGATAGGATCCGATGGGATAGACGTTCCCCCAGTCGGATTCGGACAGACCGAAGGCGGTCAGATCAATTACACGCACCTTTTCGGCAGCTTCCGGTGTGAGACGGGCACGGATTTCGTCGGAAGGGAAGGCGGTGTCCGCGAGATTTACCGAGATGCCGCCCGTGAGAACCGCACCCGGTTCCGCCAGATAGGTGCATCCCGAATCCCGGCTGTCGAGAACGAGATTCTCACGGTATACGCCTGCTTTTACCAGCACCGTGCCGCCGTTCTGACGTGCCGCAGCCTTTGCTTCCGCAATGGAAGCAAAGCCGTTTTTCGGAGAGACTGTATAGATTCCGGTTTCCATGATAGTATCCTTTCGCTCTGTTTTTTCTTCATTGTAGCACAAAAAAGCGCGTACTGCAAGAGAAAAACGCAGCTCCCGGAGAGGAAAACTGCGTTTATATGTAAATCAGAATTTGCCGGATCTGCCGCCGTGGGATCGTCCGGAGGAGGAACGGTGAACGGAAGTGCCCGAATGCATCCCGCCGGAGCGGTTATTATGCTGCTCTGTCTGCCGGCGTGTGCGGTTCACGGTACGGTACAGGAACAGGTCCCGGGAAAGAGTGATGTTAATGCTGTCGCGCTTTGCGTAGTCGGATGCACCGGACTTCATATTTACGGTACGCAGTTCATTCTTCCACACGCCCACGATGAGACCGGAGAAGAGGAATCCCACGATCAGGGAAACGGGAAGGGCAAACGGATTGCTGCCGGATACGGTGACTGTTGTGGGGCCGTCAGCACCTCCGATGATCGCCATGGAATCGTCGGAACTGTAATAGCCGTCGCCTGTTCCGAAGAAGGGATCGTAACCGACATAGGTGTCGTCGCCCATATAGCCGTTCTTCGCCTTGGTGATGTATTCGTCACAGAGCTGAGCGAAACAGGAAAATCCGCCGAAATAGTCGCCGTCGGAGATATAGTACAGACTGTCGTTCATAATCAGATCGATGATGCCGTCCGGGAACGCTGTGATGCCGTATCCGTAGGTTGTGACCGCCCAGTCCCGTTCTTCCATGGAGAGCAGGAGCAGAATTCCGTCGTCGGAGGTGCCGTAACCGTAGCCGTAGTAGTCGAATATATCGTCGGCGTAGCTTTGTGAGCTGTACCCGTCCGGGAGTTCATCCACGGTGATCACAGCCACACTCATTTCCTGGCGCAGGCTGATTTCATCCAGCACGGCATTCAGCTCGGATGCTTCGTAAGAGGAGAGCAGACCCGCATCGTCCACCAGCAGGGGAAGCGTGCGGTCTTCGGGAATGGAGCCGGGCATGTCGGTGAGATCCGATGCGGAAACGGCAGCTGCAAGGACGAAGAATACGGTAAGAAGGAGTGCGTTAAATTGAATTTTTTTCATGTCGTCCTCCTCAGAACATCATCTGGGTCAGCAGAAAAATTGCTGCACCGATGGCCGCCGTCAGACCCAGACGCCATTTCCAGTAGGCTGCTTTGTCCATGGGCAGGTTGCCGACGAATTTTCCGGTCTGACCGTTCATGGCGAAGGTGTAGGTTTCACCGTTCCATTTGGTGTGCAGAATCCAGACGGGCAGAAGAACGTATTTGACCGTGCCGTTTTTCAGCTGGACATTGGTCTGTTCGGGAATGAGGGATGTGTAGCCTTCTGCCATGGAACGGAACACATCCTGTGCCGTCTGCTTAACACGTTCATTGGCACGGGGAACGCATTCATCCGCGGTGGTGCCGTATTTTTCTGCCAGATAACCGGACAGATAAGCGGTCGTGAAATCCACAGCCTCAGCCAGATTGTAGGGCTCAACGGATTCCATCAGATCATCGGGCATTTTTGCGGAGGAATCCACGGGAACGCCGGTGAAGGACATGGAACCGCCGCGCTGAACGGAGTAGTACTGGGTTTCTGTGTAATTGTAGTTTCTGTCGCTCCAGACCCGGTTTTTTGTTCCTTTGAAGCGAAGCTGAACATCGGCGTCCGCATCGAAGAGCCAGAAGGGAACGTAGATCCCCTGGATTTCTTCCAGATGATTCTCATCCAGGAAGATTTTCGGCAGGAGCTTCTTACCGGTACAATGGCGGATCAGGGCTTCTTTCGCGGCTTTTTTGTCGATCTTAAAGGGAATCACCAGATCCGGCTTGAGCGTTCCGGCCACGTTTCCGGTCATGACAACTGGATTTCCGCAGTAGGGGCAGGCGGATGCGGCAGTATTTTCGTCACAGACAATCTCGCCGCCGCAGGACCGGCAGACGTAGGCGTGCATTCCGTCCGCGTCGTTGTCCGACCATTCATCGACGGTATCGGTATCCCACTGCATATCATCGGGCTTTTCGTCTTCGCGGCTTTCCTCCAGCGCCTGCAGGGATTCCACCGTGAACTCCGAGTCACAATAGGGGCATTTCATGTTCTGGCTTTTGCTGTCGAACTCCAGCTGACCGCCGCAGTTCGGACATTTATATTGAAGCAGTTCTTCTGACATACAGTAGTCTCCTGTGATTCAGTATGTTTTTCTAAAGTATAGCACACCGGACAGGATGATTCAATTGTTTTTTGTTAAAAACAGTGAATTTCAAAATGATTATTTCTGTAACCTGATTCACTTTTTTTCAAATACTGTTGAAATAGCTGAAGAAATAAGGTATAATATTATAATGAAGATACTGATCGAAAGGAGCATTTATGCAGCAGAAAGCCAAACCAAAAACAGGAAAGATGATGTATGATATTTCATGCCTCATCATCCTCGGGATCACACTGATCTTTTTGATTATGGCCATCCTTTACTCCTTCGGAATTGACATCAACTGGCACGGGCCGGCAACAGCAATCCTTCTCGCCGTCGGCGGTACACTCACCGGAATCGGAGGCTTCATGGGGAAGCCCGCGAAGAACTGGGCAAAGAATATCGGCAAATGGGCAATGCATTTCGGCCTTGCGGTCATGCTGATCGGATTTGCTGTGTTCGGAATATCGGGAGACACCGTCAGCGCCAATGTCCCGGTGGGAAGCGATACATATTACGCAAATATCCAGAAAGAAAACGGCGAGGTCTGTAACCTGGGGTTCAACTTCCGGATCACGGATTTCAGTATTGACTATCACGAGGACGGTACGGAGAAAATGTACCGGGCAGGCATTGAATTCGCGGATGCGGTCAGCCTCCGGGTAGACTCCGATGAGCTTGCCGTCAACGACACTGTTGTGAAGAACGGATGGCGCATCTACCTGATGAGCTACTCCGGCGACACGGTCAATCTCATGTTCCGTCACGATCCCGGGGAATACGCCGTGAATACCGGAATGTGGATGACCATTGCAGGCACAATCCTCTCCCTTCTTGTGGGAAATATAATTCCCGTGAAAAAGGAGGATGAGAGATGACACCCGCTTTACTGAAAACGATCATCATCATTTCCACCGCGGTATACGGCGGCGCGCTGATTCTGTGGAACCTGAAAAAACAGAAGGCTGCGCTCTGGGGCTGGTCACTGGCGTGGCTCTGCTCGCTGGCCGTGGTGGTCAACAACTTCATCGTCAACCATTATGTCCCCTTCGTCAGTATGTATCAGATTCTCACCTTCTCGGCAGTTCTGTTCGGGCTGGTGTATCTGTATACCCGGTACTGCCGGAACGGTGCGTGGACGGCTCCGTATTTCATCGGATGCTCCCTGTTCGTATCCATCGGGCTCTGCTTCATGGATGCACAGGCTGTCTGGCACTTTGCTCCTGCACTGAACTCCCCCTGGTTTACTCCCCACATCCTGCTGTACCTGATCTCCTACGTCATGGGCGCGGTTGCGTTCCTGATGATGCTGGTGAAGGTCTGCCGGACGAAGGAATCACGGCTTGCAGTTGCTCCCGGAATTGACGGCGGCATTTACGACTGCGTGTGCGTGCTGTTCCCCTGCATGACAGCCGGAATGTTCTTCGGTGCGCTGTGGGCCAACGAGGTCTGGGGCGGATTCTGGGGCTGGGACATCAAGGAAATCTGGGCACTGGTCACCTGGCTGGTCTGGATGTGCTGGCTGCACTTCAGACGATCCGAAAAGCTGAAGAAATACAGCGACATTCTCGTGGCGGTCGGCTTTGTCTGTGTGATTGTGACCTTCGTATTCGTTCGGTTCATGAATACGGCGGATTCTTCCATGCATGCCTACATGGGCTGAGTCCCTTTGATTCTGTTTCGCATATCAAATACATATAATTCCCAAAGAAAGGCAATCAACATGAAGCGAAAACTCTTACTTCTTCTGTCCGCGGTGCTCCTTCTGACCGTTTCCTGCGGTAAGACGGAACCCTCGGAAAATATCGCTTCGGCGGATGCCGCATACGGTGAGAGAGTTTCTGCCGACTCCTACATCTCTCCCGCCTGCGTGTATACTGCCGGGGACGGTACCGTTTACGCTGCGGATGCTACCGGCGGCCGTGTGTACAAAATTGCGGCTGACGGAACCATCGCAGCACAGATTCAGCTGGATGCTCCCGCAAACTGCATTATCGAAGCAAACGGCAATGTTTACGTCGGCAAGGGCGGTCTGGACGGATCCCTGGTGATCCTGACCTCCGACCTGAAGCAGCAGGCTGAAATCCAGACCGGCCACACCCCCAACGATCTGGTGTTCACCGACAATACTGTGTATGTCTGCAACCGCTTCTCTGACACCGTTTCCATCGTAAACCTCGCGGACAACTCCGTGAAGAACGTGGAAGTGGGCAGAGAACCCATGGCGGCCGCTTATCTGAACGGTAAGCTGTACGTTGCCTGCCACCTCCCCGAAGGTGCGGCAAACGAAGACAAGGTCAACGCAAACGTTTACGTGATCTCCGCAGACGGCAGCGTGAAGACCATTGAACTCTGCAACGGTGCGGGCGGTGTGTCCGATATCGCGGCTACTCCCGACGGTAAGTACCTGTTCGTCACCACCATTATCGCACGGTATCAGTATCCCACCACTCAGCTTGACGGCGCGTGGATCAACTCCAACGGCTTCGCTGTCATCGATGCGGCAACCGACACCTACAAGACCTCCATCCTTCTGGACGATCCCATGCTGGGCGCAGCTTCTCCCTGGGGCATCGCCTTTGACGGGAACAAGGTTCACTTCGCAGCTTCCGGCGTTCACGAAATCGTGTCCGTTCCCATGGATAAGCTGTACAACATTATCGAATCCGGCAAGAACAAGGGCGTGGAACTGGCTGACCGGATCGGTATCCTTGACCAGATCCGCGTGCGCACCGCTCTTCCCGGCGAAGGCGTACGTTCCATCGCATATGCAAACGGCAAGCTGTACTGCGGTCAGTACTTCACCGGCGACATTGCTGTGATGGATACCGAAACCTATGAAGTTTCCTGCATTTCCCTGGGCGAACAGCCTGCGGCAGATATCGTCCGTGTGGGTGAAACCCTCTGGTACGACGCTACCGCCTGCTACCAGTATTGGGAATCCTGCGCATCCTGTCACCCGAGCGGACGTGTGGACGGCTTCAACTGGGACAACCTGAACGACGGTCTGGGCAATCCCAAGTCCGCTGCCAACATGACCTTTACCCACAGAACTCCTCCGGTTATGATCACCGGTATCCGTGCGGATGCTGAAACCGCAGTCCGTGCAGGTATGAAGTTCATCCAGTTCAACACTATCAGTGAAGAAGACAACAAGGCCATCGACGAATATCTGAAGAGTCAGCTGCCCGAGCCTTCTCCCGCACTGAATCTGGACGGTACTCTCACCGAAACCGCCAAGGAAGGCGAAGCACTGTTTGAACAGTACGGATGTGTCGTATGTCATCCCGCGCCTCTGTACACCGACCTGCAGCTGCACACCTCTCCCATTCTCGGCAAGGACGGCAACTGGGAAAACCGCGACTTCGCAACTCCCACTCTTGTGGAAGTATGGAGAACCGGTCCCTATATGTACAACGGCTCTGCGGCAACTATCGAGGAAGCGGTAGCGGCATTTGTACCCGCAGGAACTTCCGAAGATGATATCGCAAAGATCGCCGAATTCGTCCGTTCCATCGGTACGGTAGGCGAAGACTACGGTGTGGAACAGCTGTACTCCGAATTGAACGGCACCACCGCACAGGGCAGACCTGCGGCAGGCTCCGCGATCGTGAAGTATACTGTAAGATGCCAGTCCAGGGATACCGAACCTGCTTACACCAAGCTGACCGTGAAGAACGTGGACGGATCCGTTGCATTTGAAAAGGAATCCGTGATCGGCGAAATGCAGTACAACACCGCAGTTGAAGTGGCTGTGGAAGGCTGCACCGTTCCCGAAGGCGGCTCCGTTGAAATCTCCATCACCGACAAGAAGGGCAATGCGCTGGCAACAACCTATGTCCTGACTGCAAAATGAGACTGAGGAGGAATAACAGATTATGAAGAAAAATTATCGTATTCTCGCCCTCCTGCTGGCTGTACTGATGATTGTTTCCACCGCTCTGATCGTGGTTCAGGCGGAAACCGAAGACGGTCTGACCTTCACCGGCAGAAAAGCGGAAGTAATCGGCAAGCTGTATGCGGAAACTCCGTACTATGTGCTTGTCCGTCACCGCCAGCTTGGCGCATCCCACTATGCATACACCGAAGCACTGGCGGAAGACCTGGGCAGAAACAACCAGGAACCCGAAGGTGCGGAAGCTGTGTTCAATCCCGCATCCGAGCTGGTTCTCATCACCATCGTTGACAACGGCGACGGTACTTACAAGACCGTTGAAGAACAGCTTCTCAACTCCACCAAGGGTGTTATCCGTGACCCCGACGTATCCACCGACGGCGAACGCATTCTGTTCTCCTGGAAGCAGGATACCAAGGACGACTACCACCTGTACGAAATGACTCTCGCAACCCGTGAGATCAAGCAGCTGACCTTCGGTTCCGGCGCGGCTGACATCGAAGGCAAGTACCTCTCCGACGGCTCCATCGTGTTCAACTCCACCCGTGACATCCAGTCCGTTGACTGCTGGAAGACTCCGGTATCCAACCTGTACAAGATGAACGGCGACGGCACCGAAATCCTTCGCCTGGGCTATGACCAGGTACATACCACCTATCCCACCGTGACCACCGACGGCCGTATCATCTACACCAGATGGGACTACAACGACAGAACCCAGATGTGGATCCAGGGCGTGTTCCAGATGTTCGAAGACGGCACCAACCAGACCGAACTCTACGGCAACAACTCCAACTATCCCACCACTCTGATGCATACCAGAGAAATCCCCGGCGATCCCGGTATGTATATCTCCATTGCTTCCGGTCACCACAACTACCAGAAGGGTAAGCTGGTAACCATCGATACCACTACCGGCAGAAACGGCAAGGATGCCGTTGACTTCGTGTTCAATGACGGTACCAAGAAGCAGGACAATGTTGACCAGTACGGTCAGCAGGGCAAACAGTACAAGTACCCATATGCCTTCTCCTCCGATCTGTTCCTGTATGCCGCAATCAACCACTACGACGGCGTAAATGCAAAATACAGCATTTATGTATACGACAAGGAACTGGACACTGAAATCGAATTTGCCAAGGCAAACGGCAAGCTCCCCTGCAGCCAGATCGTTCCCGTATATACCCGCGAACTTTTCACCAGACCTTCCATGGTCAACTATTCAAAGGATGTAGGTACCTTCTATGTATCCAATGTATACGAAGGTCCCGCAATGGAAGGCATCAAGCCCGGTACCGCAAAGTACCTCCGTGTGGTTGAACTGGAATTCCGTACTTCCTCCATCGGCGCTACCTTCGCGGCAGGTTCAGGTACCGCTGACCCGTTCTCCCCCATCGCTACCGGTACCGGTGCATGGGACGTCAAGACCGTACTCGGTGTTGTTCCCGTTGAGGAAGACGGCAGTGCACTGTTCGCCGCACCCGCAAATACTCCTATGTACTTCCAGCTTCTGGACGAAAACGGCTGTGTGATCCAGACTATGCGTTCCTGGACCACTCTGATGCCGGGCGAATATTTCTCCTGCGTAGGCTGTCATGAAGACAAGAACATTGCTCCCACCGTGGGCGGTACCGTTACCATGGCAATGAAGAAGGGGGTTCAGCAGCTCCAGCCCGACCTGTGGATGGATGCTGACCACGATCCCTACAGCGATGCTGATACAGAAGGCTTCTCCTTCCTCAAGGAAGTACAGCCCATTCTGGACGAAAGCTGCGTTGTCTGCCACTCCAATCCCACCTCCGCTCTGGGCCGTATCAACCAGAGACCCCGTGCGGTAGAAGTGCTGAATAATATCATCCCCGAAGATTCCGTATGGTTCTTCACCACCGAAAAGCCCGCTGACAACTGGACAGCTTCCACCGAAACTGCATGGAATGCGGCTCACGCTCCCTTCGGAAAGGGCAGCGGAAACTACAACACCAGATGGACCTCCGGCGAGCTGTGGGCAATGACCTCCTTCACCGGTACCTACTACGACCTGAACGAAGCAGCTCTTGCATTCACCGGCACCATCAAGGGAGATATCGAAATCTACGTCAACGGAACTCTGATTCACGAAGGCAGCTATGACGGCGATGTGAATATCCCTGTGACCAACGCAATGCGTAAGGCATTCAAGTTCGGTGACAACACCATTTCCGTTCACGTCAAGGGTTCCATGTTCTCCCTTGCTCTGGACGCGGAAGCAGGTGCAGCCGGAACTCAGAAGACATTCTTCAATCAGTTCAGCCAGTGGGATTACATCCAGGGTCCCAACTTCGACAAGATCATGAAGGACGGCTGGACCACCGGCGAAGACGATTCCACCAAGTGGAAGATGGCTCAGGCTCCCTTCGGAGACCGTGAGATTGATGGTATCAGATGGAAGACCGACTGGTCCGGCGATACCAGAGCGGCAATCATCCTCCGCAAGACCTTCACCGTGGACGATGTTTCCAAGTTTGCAGGTTCTCCCCTTACCACCAAGATCACCTATGACGACAGCATGACCATCTACATCAACGGCGTAGAAGTATTCCATGACGGAGGCTGGGTTGACACTTATGTGGAACTGAACCTCGCTTCCGATGCTTCCACCGTTCTGAAGAATGGCGAAAACGTCATCGCAGTTTCTCTCGTCAACACCGCCGGCGGACGTCAGTTTGACATGAGTCTGTTCGGTTACGAAAAGCCCGAAGATCAGGAAGCAGTCGAACCTCTGGATTCTTCTGTAGGCGCATCCCAGTTCTCTCTGGAAGCACTGAACATCCTGGGCGGACGTCAGAAGAAGTTCTGGCCCGTTTCCTACCTGGTTCTGACCGACTCCTATCAGAGCGGTGCAAACTGGTTCGCAACCTCCGATGGTGAACTGGTTAACTTCCTCTCCTCCATGAGCGCACCTGAAATCGTGACTCCCTACACCTTCGGTTCTTCCAAGTCTCCGCTGATCGCAAAGCTCAGAAGCGGACACGGCAATCTGACCGAAGAACAGATCCGCACCATCGAATGCTGGATTGACCTGACCGTACCCTGCTACGGTGCATACGACGAAAACGTGGTATGGGACAATAATGCACAGCGTGAATTCGAAGAAAAGGAAAACAAGCGCGAATTCTACGATAACCGCAACAAAGCAGTCATCGATTCCAAGGCAGGCGTTTACGGCGCAGATGACGTTGTGAAGATCGAATTCCTGGCTTCCAACAAGTCCGTGCTGGGCACCGCAGAGGGTGAAGGCTATGCTCTCCTCAACGTGGAAGGCGCATACACCGCAAAGCAGACTGTGAAGATCACTCTTCCCGCAGGTCAGAAGTACGTTGCGGTAGGGCTCAATTCCAGAATGGGTGAAAATATCATCTACTGTGAAAACGGCGTATTTGAATACACCTTCCCGGCGAATATGGGCAGCATTTTCCCCAATGCCATGAACGAAAGAACCGACATCGTTTACATCAACAACGTGATCTCTGCAAGAATTCCCACCGAAGACGAACTGACCGCACAGAGAAATCTGGCCGAAAACGTCTACGACCTGAAGAATTCCAAGAATCAGTATCCTCACGCATCCACCAACAGCGTGGCGGACAACAATGCGGCTCAGTATGAATCCCGCTGCGCAATCGACGGCTTCACGGCAAATCTCAGCCACGGCACATGGCCCGTACAGTCCTGGGGACCCGATAAGGCTACCATGTCCCAGAACTGGATCACCGTGGACTTCGGCAGAAACGTCAAGCTGGATCAGCTGGAAATCATCATCCGCTGTGACTTCCCCCACGACACCTGGTTCACCGGCGCCGAAGTAACTCTCTCCGACGGTACCAAGAAGCACATCGATATGCACAAGACCGAAGACGCGATGGTATTTGATATGGGCGGCGTAACCACCTCCTCCATCAAGCTGAACGGTTTCACCACCGCAGGCACCGAATGGGCGGCTATCACCGAAATCCGTGCAATCGGCTCCGACATCATCGCTGAATAATCCCTGATATAAAAATTGCGGCATACCTCATTGAGGCGTGCCGCAGTTTTTTTGTTTATGCAGTTTCAGAGACGGAACAGTTCGCGGTAATGTTCGGTAAGATATTTCTCATCGTATCCGTTTGTGAAAAACTCTTCCGCACAGGGGTATGCAATACCGCCCCGGTTTCCGTTGACACCGAACTGAACGGAGCAGAGGAATCCGTCCTTGCCCATGCACTCGATGCCGTAGGGCGTGGAGAAGGGATAGCGGCAGAGAACCTGCTTCAGGTCCCCGGATACGCAGTAAAGACGTTCACGGGGCTGAGTGTCCCGGTAAGGCTCGTAGGTGGTGAACCAGAAGACACGGTTTTCCCGGTCGTAGTCCAGATTCTGAATGCCGAATACGGTATTGCCGGTGGGGATGCGGTATTCAGTCTCATACTCTCCCTCAAGAGTGTACTGCAGGATGATCTGATCGGTAAACCGGTCGTCGTCCCGCAGCGCACAGGCGATAAACAGTCTGGCTTCTCCAGATACCGGATCCGGTGCCACTGTGACCCCGTCCACGCCGGAGAATCCGCGGGTATCGCTGTCGGATCCTGACGCTGCCCAGTAATCGTAACATACCTTCAGCGGAATGACCCGCTCCAGTGCCAGATTGTCGTCGTTGAACACATATACCTCAAAGGCGGTCCAGTCGTCCCAGCGGTGACCGGGAAGCGGTTTGCCCAGCAGGGAAGCGTAGATTTTTCCGTCATACCAGTCGCAGTCCCCGAGATGCCCGGTGCGGATTTCCACCTGACACTTCACGGTTCCGGTCAGCGTGGTTTTGACAAGGGAATCGGTGTACGACCAGTACATGAAACTGCCGCCTTTTGCAAATCCCTGCAGATGCAGATTCTGATGAACGGTTTCAATGATATTCATGATGCCTCCAATAAAAAAATCGTGCCCGCCGTGTTTCAGACAGGCACGATAATTTCAGTGATTAGTGCTTCTTGGATACAGCGTAACCTGCGAGGGATACAACTGCAGCGATAACAGCAACTACGCCGAAGTCAAAGGTCTGAGGAGCCTCTTCTTCTTCAACAGCTTCTGCTTCGGTTTCGGGAGCTTCGGTTTCAACAACTTCAGCTTCGGTTTCTACGGGAGCTTCAGTTTCAACAACGGGAGCTTCGGTTTCAACTACAGGAGCTTCGGTTTCAACGGGAGCTTCGGTTTCGGCTGCGGCATTGGAATCAACGATAGTGATGTTGATAGTCTGGCCTACTTCGTAACCGTCGTTGAAGCAGTAGTAAATTACATAGTCGCCTGCGGGGAGTTCCTGGTAAGCCATGGGGCCTTCACCATCGGAGATAGCCCATGCTTCGCCGTCTGCGAGCCATGCATAGAACCACTGAGTGGAGCTGGGACCGCCGGGGACTTCACCTGCATAATAGAGACCGATCCAGTCGGTGTCGCTGCCAACCTTCTTTGCGGTAACCATAATGGGTTCGCCGACTTCGAATACATTCTTTTCGAGAGACATGTAGGTGCCGTCGATGGCAGTTGCGGGAGCTTCGGTTTCGGGAGCAGCAGCACCTGCGGTGGGAGTACCGTAAAGTTCAACTTCAGCAACGTCGCCGTGTTCGAGAGTGTTGTAGTAACGGTAGTAACGGAAGGAACCGATGTCGTCGAAGTCTTCTGCGTCGATTTCGATGTAGTCGAATTCAGCAGCTTCTTCGATGGAAACGTAGAGGGGAGTGTAGTCAGCGAAATCGGGGTCGTTGGAGCCGTCGATTTCAGCGCCGTAGTAACGGTGGAGGTTATCAGCTCGGGGGTGGATCACGATCTTGGTCAGAGTGTATTCCTGACCTGCGTCGATACCTGCCCAGCCGTTAGCAGTTCCGAGGGGGTCAAAGAAGGTGTTGATATCACCGTCGAATGCAGCGTGTGCACCGGTTGCAGCATTGCCGCCCCAGCCTTCGGCCAGACCGATGATGTCGCCCTTGATGATGGTGGAGCCGTCAGCGGGCTTAATACCGGAGGAAGGATATGCGGAGAGTTCTGTGTAGGAACCGTCAACGGGTTCGCCGTAGAGTTCAACTTCAGCAACGTCGCCGTGTTCGAGAGTGTTGTAGTAACGGTAGTAGCGGAATTCGCCGTTGTCGTCGAAGTCTTCTGCGTCGATTTCGATGTAATCGAATTCAGCAGCTTTGTCTACGGAAACATAGATGGGGGTGTAGTCAGCGAAATCGGGATCGTTGGAACCGTCGATTTCAGCACCGTAGTAACGGTGGAGGTTATCCGCTCTGGGGTGGATAACGATCTTGGTGAGCTTCATGGGTTCGCCTGCATCGATGCCTGCCCAGCCGTTAGCGGTTCCGAGCGGGTCGAAGAAGGTGTTGACGTCGCCGTCAAATGCAGCAGCAGCGCCGGTAGCAGGGTTGCCGCCCCAGCCTTCAGCCAGACCGATGATATCGCCGTGGATCAGGTAGGAACCGTCAGCGGGCTTAACACCGGAGGAAGGATATGCGGAAGCAGCGGAAGTGTCTTCCTTGTTCTTGTTCTGACGGGTAACGATTTCTGCGATGGTAGCAGGTTTGTCGTCTTCAGTAGCAAGAATTTCGATCTTTACGTATCTCTGGGTTGCGGAAGTCCATTCGTAAACATACTTCGCGCTGTCGTTGTCGGTTACGGCAACAACATCAGTCCAGGAGGTAGCGTCGGAGGATACCTGAATCTTGAATTCGGTAGCAACGGTGTCACCGAAGTCAATTTCAATGTAACCCATCGGAAGGGGAATGTCGATACCCATGGTAAGGGTTGCCTGTGCGGCATCAGCTACCCATGCGGTAGCAGCGTCAAGGTCACCGGCCTTCGCACCGTCGCCGGAGGTTGCTTCCCAGCTGGTCGCGCGCTTGGTGAGGTTTTCGAGCTCAGCGGCGTTTACGGAAATCGCCATGCAGCTCAGTGCAAGAGCAAGTACTAAAATTGCGGAAAGTACTTTTTTCATTTTTTTGTCTCCTTTTTTGAAAATTTTGAAAAGCTGTTGCATAATAGTAATATAGCACAAACCACAGCGGATGTCAATGAAATTTCACAAAAAAGTCAGTCCGGTTCTTTTCTTTTGTTGAATTTGCCTAATTTGTTTATTGAACAAAATGAATGTGAAAATCCGGGAATTCATGCCCAGAATACATCGGGATCGTGAAGGATGAGTGCCTGATCCGACGGTTCGGTTTTTTCAATCGGATAATCTGCAGGAGAGAGCATAATCTGGGGAGATTCGTCGGTTCCGTCCCGGTTCACGATGCCTTTGGAGAAGCGGAGGGTGTTTTTTGCCATGTAATCCCGGTATTCCTCCAAATGGAAGGCTCCTCCGTTGTATCCCGCACGTTCATTGGGATGAATCGCGGTGCCGTCGATGAGGTGCTGACGGAGGGCGGGGAGGGATACGGGATTGCCGCTGTCATCGGTGAAATGCAGTCGGTAAGTGGGATCCAGCATGACGCGCTTTCCGTCCGGAAGCAGGCAGTCCACCACCACATGGCAGTCGCCGAAGGGATATTCGTAGGGCAGACAGGTAACGTGCTGTGCCTTCAGACCGACATGGCAGAGCAGAATGGCGAGAATAATGGAAAGCCCGCGGCAGTTGACGGCGTGGTTATGCTCATCGGCGAAGTTCACCAGATCCATGAGGTGCCGTCCGCAGCGGAGACCGGATGCTCCGTTGTGATGCCAGTGATCGCAGACAAAATCCAGACAGGCATACACCAGCTCCTCACCGGTTTTATTCTCTACATAATTTTCAAAGCCCAGCGCGGCAATCTCCTCCGGCAGCGGCTCGTTCAGGAAATATTCCGTCACCACGGGATCCGCTTTTTCACCGTAGGCGGCATACTGCCGGAGAATCTCCACGCGGGATTTGTCTTCGGGCAGCGGAATGGGGGAGTTGTCCTGCTCCATGGACGGTTCATCCGAGACTTTTTCAAAATCCACCGTCGGGTAGTCACCGTGGCCGAGCTGGGTGTAGGTGCCACGCAGATGTCCGTCCGTGAGTGTCACTTCGCACCGTCCGCTGTTGAAGGTGTCGTTGATCTGCCAGATGACGGTATTCCCGTCGAACCAGTAGGAGTGAGGTTCAAATCCAAAAGTACGGAAATCGGGTAATGAAATGCGGATGATAACCCGATCCTCCTCGTGGGGGAAGATATCCATGACGCAGTTACCGTAGATCTGTTGGCATTTCCATTTTCCGATGAAGGCTGCACGGTTTCCGGCGGGAGTGCCGCTGCGGTCAAATGTCCGGGGCGCATATACGGGAAGTACGGTACGGAGACGGATCAGCTCAATGCCTTCTCCGGTGAAAGTGTTGTCATCCTTCATACTCAGTGATACGGTGTTTCCGCCGTACAGAAATGAGAAGCCGCTGTCGGTGAGCGTGTATTCGGTCGGCTGATCGAAGATACCTGCTTCCAGAGAAGTCAGTGCCATCGTACCCTCTTCGGTGAATTTGATCTGGAGATTGTTCCAGTAAGATGCCCATGTTCCGGTCAGTTTCATATAAGTTTCCTTCCTTATTATATAAACAAGTATCGGAGAGAAAAACGCTTTTCCACTCATAGTATAACAGAGTGAAAAAGCGTTGTCAATCAAGCATTGGTTGCGTTAATCCAGATATGCCGCCTGACGACGGAAGTAATTCAGAACCCCGTCGGCGATGCCCTGTGCGGCTGTGAGAATTCCTTCCCCGGAAACAGTGGCTTCGTATTCCTCAACGGAGGTGATGAATCCCACTTCGATCAGTGCGGAGGGGAATTTGGGATTTCGGCAGATGGCGAGAGCCTGATACTGTGCGCCTCTGAAATTCCGTCCGAAGGCATCGGCTACGGATCGTCCCACCGCATCGGCAAGCATCACACCGCTGTCCATGGTATAGAGTGCGAGGGTGCCCCGTACCCGCGTGATATCGGTGGTGTGCCCCATGGAATTCTGATGGACGGAGATACACAGATCCGGCATCCACTCTTCCAGCAGGTTCATCCGCCGGAACAGATCGGAGTAGGTGTCGTCTTCACGGGTCAGGGTGATGTCAGCGCCAAGATCAGTGAGCAGCTCCGCAGCTTTCAGGGTGACTGCCAGATTCACATCCTTCTCGTTCATGGAAGAGTCCGCACCGGCCGCACCGCGATCCCATCCGCCGTGGCCTGCATCGAGAACGATATTCACACCGGAGAGAGGCTGATCCGATGTGAAATCAACAGCCATGGGATTCTTCATGGAAACCACGATTTCGCCCTCCCCATAGGTCAGGTCAAATCCGTAGAAATTCTCGGGATTCACCAGCGTGAAACAGTACCGCACCCGGTCATCCAGACGGATCAGCTCGCAGGAACGGATCAGTGGATTGACCTGTATGGTGGGCATCGGGGCATTGTCCGACCGGACGCCGTAGAAGGTCAGGACGAATCTGCCGTTTTCGTCAACTGCGCCGTTATAGGCAGGCCGATCGGTGCAGGCGAGAACCAGATCGGTGGTTTTTCCGGAATCGCTGACCTTGGCGGAGGAGATCACGACTGTTTCGGAGGGCAGGGAATCGGTTTCTGTGACATTTTCCACAGCTACATAACCGCCCATTTTCAACTGGTAAAAACCATTCCGCAGACTGACAGCGTAATCGGTCATGCCTGCGGACTGGACGGTGTAATCATTGTAGTAGGAGGAAGTCGGGGTGATTTTCAGTTCGGTGAAGTTTTCCTTTACGGTGACGGCGAGCGGGGCATTTTCACCCAGCACCCGTACGCGGATCCCTTCTTCCTCCACGGAGATTCCGTCAAGGGAGGAGGTGAAGACGATGTTTCCGCAGTCTGTGACGGTTCCGTCATCCGTTGGGGGAAGTTTGGCATTGGCTCCGTAAATCACGCCGACATATCCGGCATCGGTTTTCGCTTTTTTCGGTTGATCCAGAGGAACAAGGGGAGTTTCCACGCCCCCGATGTTCACTTTTACGTCCGCTCCCACGGGAGATACGCAGGAAACCCACAGAATATCTTCTGATGTGGCAATTTCAAGGGACGGATAGGTGCCGATGATGGTGTGTGAATCCAGAATGGTCAGTCCGGCATCGGGATCTTCCTCGGGAGCCGGTTCGGTTTCCTCATTTTTCAGGTGGGAGGAGCCGTAATGGAGGGTATATTCGGTGGTCTTGCCGTTCTGCTCAAAGGTGAAGATGTTCTCGCCCTTTTCCAGCGTCACATACAGACTGAAATATCCGCTTTTCGTCCGTCCCACTTTTTCGGTAGTATCGCCGTGGGTCACGGTCAGGGGATAGGCCGGGTCGGAGGCACCGATGATGTAGGTTTTTTCCTCGGTCATCACTGCGCCGTTTTCGGGAGAAGAAACAGTGACCGGTCTGGCTGTGGACTGAATGGGTGTGTACACAATCTCATTTTCATATGCCTTCAGCAGATCGTCTGCGGCGGAGTTTATGTTGCGGTTGATCTCGTCATACCCGTACATGATGCTGCCGTGGTATGCCTTTTCACTGCGTGCGAAGGAAATCTGCTCGGTCAGCTGTCCCTGGGGATTTACCCATTCGCCGTCTTCGTAGCGGTAGGAGGCGTGGGAAACATACAGCTTTACATCTGTGCCGTCCAGGTGCTGATTCCACCATCGTGTAACCACATCGAAGGGCGCGGATTTTGTGTCAAAGGTCCAGTAAACCTGGGGGGAGATGTAGTCCACGTAGCCGCCTTCGATCCATGCCAGTGCATCGCAGTACAGGGAGTTGTAGGCTTCCAGACTGGTGGTATTGCTGCCTCCGTTTTTGCCGTCATTGTTCTGCCACACACCGAAGGGCGACACGCCGAATACGCATTCGGGATCGGCCGTGTGAACCGCATCGTAGCACAGACGGATCATGCGGTTGATGTTGTCCCGGCGCCAGTCCGCGATATCGTCAAATCCTTCGCCGTAACGGGCGTATTCGTAGGCATCGTTGAATTCGTGCATCTTTCCGCTGTCATCATAGGCAGGATAGGGGTAGAAGTAGTCGTCGAACACGATGCCGTCCACGTCATAGCCGGTGACGATTTCCCTCACACCGTCGGCGATCAGGTCGCGGACCTCGGGAACACCGGCATTGAGATACAGCTTGCCGTCGCCGTATGCCACAGTCCAGGAGGGATTCTGCCGTGCCGGGCTTGATTCGGGCAGACTTTCAATGTCGTGGGAGTTCATGGTGACGCGGAGGGGATTGACCCATGCGTGTATGAAAATATTCCGCCGGTGTCCTTCGCTGACGAGGTATTCCAGCGGATCGAACACCAGCGTGCCGCCGGACGAGATTACCGACGAAACCGGGAAAATATCGCTGTCGTACAGGGCATCGCAGTGGGGACGGACCTGAAAGAAAACGGTGTTCAGTCCCGTCCGCTCGCAGGTGTCAAGAATGGCATCAAGCTCACTTTTCAGCTGGTCGGAGGTGAGATCCGTGCGGCTGGGGTAGTCAATGTTGTAAACCGAGGCGATCCAGATGCCGCGTACTTCCGAATCCGGGTTGATGATATGGGTCAGGGGGGAGGAGGGGATGGATTGTTCCATGGGTGTATCCGTCAGATCGTAGTCTGTTTTTCCGCAGGCTGTCAGAAGCGTCAGTAAAGTCAAAAGGAGGAGGGGGATCGTTTCCCGCATTGTCTGTGTAAAATGTTTTTGCATGAACCGTCCTTCCGATGAGGATCTTTTAGAAATCCGACATTTATCATAATAATGCCATTGTAGCATAGAACAGGCCGGAAATCAAGAGCAGATCGGTGAAATCTTGCTTAAATCTATGCACGTGCCGGAAGAATATGTAAAGGGACTGTGCATTCCGGAATCATGGAATCCGGATGTACAGTCCCATTGAAGGCAGTGATGTGTCAGTCCTCGTATACATCGGTCAGATAACTGACCTTCATATAGTCCGCAGGATTCTTGTACTCCCCGTTGACGGTCAGCTCGAAGTGCATATGTCCCTCCTCCGCACTTTCGATCAGAGCGGTGTCGCCGGCCGCGCCGATCATCTGCCCCGCCTTCACATTCTGACCGGGCTGTGTCAGATACAGGGATTCCTCGGACAAACCCATGTACCGGGTCACCGCACCTCCGGAATGCTGTACGCCGACTGTCACACCCATCATGGGATCATGGTCAACTTCGCAGATCACCCCTTCGGCAGAAGCATAGACGGGAGTACCGGGAGAGCAGGCGAAATCCAGGCCATTGTGGGTACGGTAATCGTCCATGGTGCAGGAGAACACAGGAATGTCATCGCTGTAGTCTTTCAGAACCATACCGTTGACGGGAGCGCAGAAGCGTGGCAGGCTGTCATTCTGGATGGCTGCGGCTTCCCGTGCAGCGGTGTCCCCGGAAGATTTTTCCGGTTTTTCCGTCTCAGCCGGCTCGGAGGTCATGTCCTGCTTATCCTCGGATGCTTCGGTTTCCGCAGGCTTGACGGGCTTGGCTGTCGTTTCGGCAGTTTTAGTTTCCGCAAAGGTTTCCACAGGCGGCTCTTCGTTGGATTTTGCCTTTTTGTTGGCACTGCCCGTGACGGCGATGAGAAGGGCGGCGGCTGAGAGAATCACCACAAGGGTGACGAGGAGAATGCGGTTCTGTTTCTTTGCTGTGCTGTTCATAAATAATCCTTCCTTGCATGTAAGTTGCTTCGTCAATATTTTTTCCATGACGTGCAGCTTTATGCAGGAAGGATTGAAATTGTTATGAAATTTTTGACGGTACCGGCAGTACCGATTATGAACCCCAATCAGCAGCATCGCTGCGGAAGGTCGTTGGCTGAAGTGGTACCCACAACCGAAAGAACACCGGAACGCCCGTCGGGGCTGCCCGACTCAGCGAACACCGAAGAGGAGATCGGAATAGGTGGGATAGGGCCAGTATTTGGATGCAACCAGGGATTCGGCTTCGTCAACGGAGAGACGGAGGGTTTCCAGATCGGTGACAACCTTGTCACGGATAAAGAATGCCAGATCGGTGACATCGTGGATCTGAGCCGCTTCCCGGGTGTGGGTTTCCAGACGGGTTACGCCGGCCACAATGGCTTCGGTGAGAGAAGTCAGCTTCTGCGCCAGACCGGTTTCGTAGTCCGCCGGAATGCCCAGAGATTTCTTGGAGAGTCCGGTATCGCAGATTTCACGGGAGTAGGATGTGATGGCAGGAAGGATTCCCTTGTATACCATATCCGCCATGGTAGCCGCTTCGATGTTGATGGTTTTGGAGTAGTTTTCCAGCATGATTTCGTAGCGGGAGCGCATTTCCGTCTCGTTGTACACGTTGTGGGTGGTGAACAGACGGATGTTCTTCGCGGAGAGGTAGTAGGGCAGGGCATCGGGCGTGGTCTTCAGATTCAGGAGTCCCCGGACTTCGGTAGCTTCCCGGATCCATGCATCGTCGTACCCGTTGCCGTTGAAGATGATCCGCTTGTGTTCCTTGATGGTATCGCGGATCAGGGTGTTCAGCGAGGTGTGGAAATCTTCGGCAACTTCCAGAATATCCGCAAACTGACGGAGGGATTCCGCAACGGCGGTATTCAGCACGGTGTTGCAGCTGGAGATGGAATTGGAGGATCCGACCATGCGGAACTCGAATTTGTTGCCGGTAAAAGCGAACGGAGAGGTGCGGTTCCGGTCGGTGTTGTCCTTGGGGAGACGGGGGAGGGTATCAACCCCCAGCTGGAGCTGAGCCGCTTCTTTGGGGTCGTAATGGGTTTCGGTTTCCAGAGCGTCCAGGATGGCGGAAAGCTCGTCGCCGAGGAAGATGGAGATCACAGCAGGAGGTGCTTCGTTGGCACCCAGACGATGGTCGTTGCCTGCGGTTGCCGCACTGATGCGGAGCAGATCCTGATATTCGTCCACGGCTTTGATGACGGCGCAGAGGAACAGCAGGAACTGTGCGTTTTCGTAGGGCGTTTCGCCGGGAGTCAGCAGATTGACGCCGGTGTTGGTGGCCATGGACCAGTTGTTGTGCTTGCCGGAGCCGGTGATGCCGCCGAAGGGCTTTTCATGCAGGAGACAAACCAGATCGTGCTGCTTGGCGACCTTCTGCATCATTTCCATGGTCATCTGGTTGTGGTCGGTGGCAATATTGGCCTGCGTGAAAATGGGGGCAAGCTCGTGCTGGGCAGGTGCGCCTTCGTTGTGCTCGGTTTTTGCGTGAACCCCCAGTTTCCACAGCTCTTCATCCAGATCGCGCATGAATTCCTTGACCTTGGATTTGATGGCGCCGAAATAGTGGTCTTCCAGCTCCTGACCCTTGGGAGGCTTTGCACCGAACAGGGTACGGCCGGTGTAAATCAGGTCCTTGCGCTTGTCGTACATTTCACGGGGAATCAGGAAGTATTCCTGTTCGGGACCCACGCTGGTTCTCACACACGCCACATTGGTGTGGGGATCGAACAGACGGAGGATCCGCATGGCCTGCGTGTCGATTGCCTTCATGGAGCGGAGCAGGGGCGTTTTCTTGTCCAGTGCTTCACCGCCGTAGGAGCAGAATGCCGTGGGAATGCACAGGGTATTGTCCTTGATGAAGGCGTAGGAGGTGGGGTCCCATGCCGTGTAGCCACGGTCTTCAAAAGTAGCGCGGAGACCGCCGGAAGGGAAGGAAGAGGCGTCAGGTTCGCCGCGCACCAGCTCCTTGCCGGAGAATTCCATGATGATCTTGCCGTCACCGATGGGGGAGATGAAGCTGTCGTGCTTTTCCGCCGTAACGCCGGTCATGGGCTGGAACCAGTGGGTGAAATGGGTGCAGCCCTTTTCGATCGCCCAGTCCTTCATGGCATTGGCGACGATATTTGCCACATTGATATCCAGTTCCTTGTTTTCATCTATGGTTTTTTTCAGAGATCTGTAGGTATCTCTGGGGAGCCGCTGTTTCATCGCGGTATCATCAAAAGAAAGGCAGCCGAAATATTCCGAAACCAGTGCCATGCAGTGTACTCCTTGCCCGAAATGATTTATATAATAAAAGGAAGAATTTACGTGAAAATTCAGTTTTCCAGAGAAAATTATACTCCATGCGGCGCATAAAGTCAAACAAAATCAACGAAAATTTTCAGCTTCCGGATCGATTTGGAGAGGCGTACAGGAAGAAGATTGGGTTTTGATTTTTTCTTGTCAAAAAAGCAGATGCACAACAGCGTATTATCCTTCCCGGGCATGCTTCCGGTATTCCGCCGGGGTGGTGTTCAGCTGCTCTCTGAAATGCCGGTTGAAGCTGCGGACGGTGTTGAAGCCGCATTCGCTGGCGATATCCAGGATGGTCATTTCCCGGTTCTGCAGCAGATAGCAGGCCTCGCTGATCCGGTACTGGTTCACATAATCGTTGTAGGAAATCCCTACGTTTTTCTTGAAATACCGGGACAGATAGGCGTAGTCGTAGCCGGTGTGACGGGACAGATCGTACAGGGTGCAGGCTTTGGTATAGTTGTCCTCCACAAACCGGAAAACGGTGTGCAGAAGCATGGGCGGACGGTCATCGGTATCCCGGTAAACGGCGGACTCGTCAAAAATTCCGCATACGGAGTAGAGGAATCCCTTGCGGAGGATTTTGGAATCGGAGAGGGTTTTCATCCGGCCCACATAGAATCCGTCCAGAACAAAACGGTTGTCGTCCGGGATTTTTGAGGTGGTTTTTTCCGTGAACGCACTGACAAGACGGGAGGCAAACAAAGACAAAATATGTCGGCTTTGCTTTCCGTCCGGGGTGCGCATGGAATGGATCTGGTTGGGGAAGATCAGGAGGGATTCGCCTGCGGTGAGCGTATAGGTTTTTTCGTCCACTTCCGCGGTCATTTCGCCTTCCGTGACGCAGAGCAGCTCAAAACAGTGGTGCATATGGGCGGGAAACTCAAAATTCTCCCCTTCTTCCGTTTTATAGTAATCGGCGGTCAGGGGATGCTTCAGTTCATAAAACATATCCGGTTCTCCAAGACAAATTTTGTCTATAAATTATAGCATACTTGTCGCGAAATTTCCACCGTCATCCTGTACAATGTGTATAGAAATTATTGTTAATTTTTACGGAGGACAAAAAATATGTATTACCCCAACATTCCCGCAATCAAGTACGAAGGCAGAGATACCACCAATCCTCTGGCATTCCGCTGGTACAACCCCGATGAAGTGATCGGCGGCAAGACCATGCGCGAGCAGCTGAAGTTCGCTTTGGCTTACTGGCATACCATGTGCGCCGAAGGTACCGATATGTTCGGCGTGGGCACCATGGACAAGAGCTACGGCACCACCGATCCCATGCAGTCCGCAAAGAACAAGGCGGAAGCTGCGTTTGAACTGATGGAAAAGCTGTCCGTGGATTACTTCTGCTTCCACGACAGAGACATCGCTCCCGAAGGCGCAACTCTCACCGAATCCAACGAACGTCTGGACGAAATCACCGATCTGATCGCGGATCTGATGAAGAAGACCGGCAAGAAGTGTCTGTGGGGTACCGCAAACTGCTTCAACAATCCCCGCTATATGCACGGCGCAGGCACCGCTCCCAACGCGGACGTATTTGCATATGCCGCTGCACAGATCAAGAAGGCGATTGAGCTGACCGTAAAGCTGGGCGGTTCCGGCTATGTTTACTGGGGCGGCCGTGAAGGTTATGAAACCCTGCTCAACACCGATATGGGCAGGGAACTGGACAACATGGCGTACCTTCTGAAGATCACCTCCGAATACGGACGGAAGATCGGCTTCACCGGTGACTACTACATCGAACCCAAGCCCAAGGAACCCACCAAGCATCAGTACGACTTCGACGCGGCTACCGTATGCGGCTTCCTGAACAAGTACGGCCTGGCGAAGGACTTCAGACTGAACATCGAAGCAAACCACGCTACTCTGGCAGGTCACACCTTCCAGCACGAACTGAACGTGGCTCGTGTCAACGGCGCATTCGGTTCCATTGACGCAAACCAGGGCGATATGCTCCTCGGCTGGGACACCGACCAGTTCCCCACCAACCTTTACGACACCACTCTCTGCATGCTGGAAGTTATCCGTGCGGGCGGCTTCACCAACGGCGGTCTGAACTTTGACGCAAAGACCAGACGCGGCTCCAACACTCCCGAAGATATCGCTCACGCATTCATCGCAGGTATGGACTCCTTCGCATACGGTCTCCGCATGGCATACAAGCTGATTGACGACGGCAGACTGGATGCATTTGTTGCAAACCGCTACGCAAGCTACGGCGACGGCATCGGAAAGAAGATCACCGACAAGACCGCGACCATCGAAGAACTGGAAGCATACGCTCTCGCAATGGGCGACGTAAAGAACAACATCAGCGGTCGTCAGGAATATCTGGAAAACATCCTCAACGCAGTGATGTTTCAGTAAGGTGCGGCAATGAAATATACACTTGGCATAGACATCGGCACGTCGGGAACGAAAACCGTTCTCTTTGACGTGCAGGGTACGAAAATCGCATCCTCCACGGTGGAATATCCTCTCTACCAGCCCAAAAACGGATGGGCAGAGCAGGATCCCGCCGACTGGTGGAACGCGGTGCACACTTCCGTGAAGACGGTGATGGCCGAAAGCGGTGTGAATCCCGCGGATGTTGCCGGAATCGGTCTGTCCGGACAGATGCACGGTCTGGTCATGCTGGATGAGGACAACAACGTACTCCGCAACTCCATCATCTGGTGCGACGGACGTACCGGGGAAGAATGCGTGCAGATCGAATCCATCATTGGCCGTGCGCGTCTGATCGAGATCACCGCAAATCCCGCTCTCACCGGCTTTACCGCATCCAAGATCATGTGGGTGAAGAATCACGAGCCGGAAATCTGGGAAAAATGCCGGCATATTCTTCTGCCCAAGGATTATATCCGCTTCATGCTTACCGGCGAATACGCCACCGAAGTTTCCGATGCCTCCGGGATGCAGCTTCTGGATGTGCCGAACCGGTGCTGGTCCGATGAAGTTCTCGACAAGCTGGGCATCCCCGGCGAATATCTGGGCAAGGTCTATGAATCCCCCGATGTAACCGGTTACACCACCGATGCGGCAGCGGATCTGTGCGGTCTGACTGCGGGTATTCCCGTGGTGGGAGGGGCCGGTGACAATGCGGCTGCGGCTGTCGGACTGGGCGTTGTCCGCGACGGACGTGCCTTCACCACCATCGGCACAAGCGGCGTGGTGTTCGCTCACAAATCCGATATTTCCATTGACCCGGCAGGCCGTGTTCACACCTTCTGCTGTGCCGTGCCCGGAGCATGGCATATCATGGGTGTTACCCAGGCGGCAGGTCTTTCACTCCGCTGGTACCGTGACAATTTCTGCGGCGACGAGATTACCGAAGCGGAAAAGCGCGGCTGCGATCCCTACGATGTGATGACGGAAGAAGCGGCATCTGTTCCCGTAGGTGCTGACAGACTCCTGTACCTCCCCTATCTGATGGGTGAGAGAACACCCCATCTGGATCCCAATGCAAGAGGTGCATTCATCGGGCTGTCCGCGGTCCACACCAAGCCTCACATGATCCGTGCGGTGCTGGAAGGCGTGACCTACTCCCTCCGCGACTGCGTGGAAATCATCGACGGCATGGGCGCACTTCCCAGTGAAATGCAGGTCTGCGGCGGCGGCGGAAAGAGCGCGTTCTGGCGTCAGATGCTGGCGGATGCCTTCGGTATGCCCGTCATCCGTGCGGAAAACGATGAAGGACCGGCTCTGGGCGTGGCGATTCTGGCAATGGTAGGTGCGGGACTGTATCCCTCTGTGGAAGAAGCCTGCGACGCCATCATCAAGGAACGGGACCGTACCGTACCCGACGAAGCAAGAGCGGCTGAATATAAAAAATACTACAATATCTATACCAATGTTTACGGCGGTCTGAAGGAAACCTGCGCGAAGCTGGCAGACTGCTGAATATAAAGGAGGAAACAACATGAAGAAAGTTCTGATTTTCCAGGGCGGCTGGGACGGACATGAACCCAAGCTCACATCCGCACGTTTCGCACGTCTGATGGAAGAAGAAGGCTACACCTGCGAAATTTACGACAACCACAGCTGTTTTGACGACAGAGAAAAGCTGTGCGAATACCACCTGATCGTTGCCTGCTGGACCATGGGCTCCATCGACGGTCAGCACACCCGCAACATTTCCTACGCGGTCGGCAAGGGTACCGGTCTTGCGGGATGCCACGGCGGTATGTGCGACGCATTCCGCAACGACACCGAATGGCAGTTCATGACCGGCGGTCAGTGGGTCAGCCATCCCGGCGGCGACGGCGTCGAATACACTGTCAACATCAACCACGGCTCCAGCCCCATCATCGCAGGTCTGGAAGACTTCCCGGTAAAGAGCGAACACTACTACCTCCACGTTGACCCCGCCATCGAAGTTCTGGCGACCACCAGATTCCCGCTGGTCAACTACTACCACTGCTCCAACAAGGTTGTGGATATGCCCGTTGCATGGACAAAATACTGGGGTCTCGGCAGAGTATTCTACACCTCCCTCGGTCACCATGACGATGTATTCGACAACTCCCCCAATGCGGCGATCCTCATGGAACGCGGCATGGTATGGGCAGGCGAAGGCAAGGCTTTTGCCGCTGAACACGGCCTGACCGTAGACCGTTTCCTCAACAACGCGAAGATGTATTGATCCCGTTCCGGCACGGGCGGATTTTCCGAAAGAACCGAAAAAATTCAGCGGAGAAACACTCCGTAAAACAAAAGAAAGGCATGGCCATATTATGTTAAAAGTTGCAATGATCGGTGTAGGTGCCATCAGCGGCATCTACCTCCAGAATATTACCGGAACATTCAAGGAAATCGAACTGATCGGCGTCTGCGACCTGATCCGCGAA
>JAFQWY010000259.1 GCA_017407225.1 Clostridia bacterium
CTGGCACAGTCCCAGCCGTTTCGATTCCATGGCAGCCGCCACCATTTCAAAGGTTTTGCCTGCACCTACCTCGTGTGCCAACAGCGTATTGCCGCCGTAGAGGATGTGAGCAACGGCATTTTTCTGATGTTCTCGGAGAGAGATTTCGGGGTTCATGCCGCTGAACGTGATATGGGAACCGTCATACTCACGGGGACGGGTGGAGTTGAACAGTTCGTTGTAGGTCTGTGTGAGAGTTTGTCTTCGATCCGCATCCTGCCATATCCACTCGGCAAACGCGTCCTTGATCGCCTGCTGTTTCTGCTGGGCAAGGGTTGTTTCTTTGGAGTTAAGCACACGTCGTTCCTTTCCGTCCGGATCGGTGACGGTATCGTAAATACGCACATCCCGGAGGTTCAGCGTGTCTTCGAGAATCTTGTAGGCATTGGCACGTTCCGTCCCGTAGGTCATGAACGCATTGATATTGCTTCGTCCGGCGTTGGCTTTGTTGGTGATGTTCCATTCGGCAGTCACGGCAGAATAGTTAATGTCAATGCTCCGGTGGATATAGAACGGGGGCTTGAAGGTTTCCAGCATGAACTGACGGTAGTAATCCCGGTCGATCCACGTTGCGCCGAGCCGTACTTCGATTTCGGAAGCATCCAAATCTTTCGGCTGTGCCTTTTCCAGAGCTTCCACGTTCATCCGGTAATCGGCGATCCCATCCTTCGGGAATCCGGGAGCGGCATAACTCCTTGCAATACGCAGTTTTTCCCGCACATTGCCGGAGAGATATTCATCAGCGGTCTGCCACTGTCTTTCCACGGGATCATGGAAAATCACCCCTGCCAGTTCATTCACAAGGGTTTGGGCATCCTTTCCGGTAAGTTCAGCCATGTATTCCAGATCCACACGCGCTTTTTCGGAGATGGACAGTGCCAGTGCTTCCGATGCCGTATCTACGGAAGTCACGACCTCATGTGGCTTGATGGTGCGTTTCGTGAACATATCGGCTTTCCGTTTCAGGTGGTTGTCTTCGTCGAGGATTTCCAGAGAGCAGAGCAGATAGTACGACGAATCCTCCGCAAAAGCCTGTTTGTTCGGTCTGTCATTGATGAGTCCGTATTTTGCGGTAAAGCTGTCATAGAGCCGGTTCAGTTCCTCTTGCGTTGACTGGATTTCGCTGTTGTCATAGCCGTTCATCTGCTGTTCGATGAGTGTCTGCACACAGTCCCGCAGTTCGACCATCCCTCTGATCCGCTCTTTGGCAGTCCCGCTGACTTCCGGACGTACCATCACGGAGTTCTCACGATAGTACACATCTCCGTCCACGATGGTATAGGAGAAGTTTTTCACATTCGGATCGGCGGGGGTGGTTTCACGGATTGTTTCGCTGTCACCCAGATCGGGCAGTTCCGCTTCGGTATAGGTGCCGCGGACGTACTTGATGGCATCGTGAAGCTGATCGGCAAGTTCAAGTCCTTCGATGGGTTCTACCGTGAAATCCTGTCTGCCGTATTGGGTGGATTCCGATGTCTGCCGTCCGAGAATCATTTCGGGATGATCGACAAAATAGCTGTTGATGGAGAATCCGTCTTCATTCTGTCCGAGATGCACCCAATCCGGTTCGATCACCTGCGGGCGGTCCCGCTTCTGCAGGAACAGGATATCCGATACAACCTCTGTCCCTGCATTTGCCTTGAACGCATTGTTCGGCAGACGGATGGCACCCAGCAGATCGGCTCGTTCAGCGATGTATTTCCGTACCTCCGGGGATTGCTTATCCATCGTGTAGCGGGATGTGACAAAGGCGATCACGCCGCCCGGACGCACCTGATCGAGTGTTTTGGCTA
>JAFQWY010000260.1 GCA_017407225.1 Clostridia bacterium
GTAGAGCTGTTTCGCAATCCGCCCGGTGATGCTGTCCAGTTCCACGCCGTAGAGCTTGGAGCCGGACATTTCCTCCGGAAGAAGTCCGAAGAAATTGCCCACGCCCATCGCCGGTTCCAATATATTGCCTGTCTGGAATCCCATGCTGCCGACAGCTTCATAGATTGCCTTGATTACAGTGGGAGAAGTGTAATGGGCGTTCAGCGTAGACGAACGTGCGGCAGCATATTCCTCCGGTGTCAGCACGTCAGACAGTTCGGCGTATTCTGATTTCCAGTTTTCTTTGGAAGCATCGAACGCATCTGCCAGACCGCCCCAGCCGACGTATTTTGAGAGAATTTCCTGTTCCTCCAGCGTGGCGTGACGGTTTTCGGCTTCAATCTGTTTCAGCGTATGGATTGCATCCATATTCATGCGGAACTTCGCCTTTGCACCGCCGATGCCGAGGTTGTCATCGGTGATGCGGAAGTTTTCGGGCGGCGGACTGATTTCCGGTGGATTATCTTCCGGGGTGTCGGTATGCAGACGTTCGATCACAATGTCGTAGGGAAGATTGTTCTCCTCGGCTGTGTATACGGCAATCGGTTCGGTTTCCTCGTGAGCTTCTTCCATCGCTTGCCGCTGTTCCCATTCCTCCGGTGTGAAATACGAATTGTCCCGGATGGCTTCCCAGATCCGCTTGGTCACGTTCGTCCACGACAGCTCCACCGGGGTGCAGTTGGGCTTTTCCAGACGGATGCCCCTGCCGTCATGCCACTCATTGCTGTGCGCCGCACCGGACAGCGCATGGGAACGCCCGCCGATGCCGTATTCGTTTTTCAGAAACTCCTGCAGTTCCTTCTGGCTGTGATTTCCGGTGAAATAGTCGTAAATCCGCTCCTTGCCGCCGGAGACATTGCTGCCGGAAGTGAGAACATCGTGGATTTCGTCCTGCGTGATGAACTGCTGCACTGGCGGGATTTTCGCAAGCTCTGTGCTGTATTCCCGTCTCGGAAGGGCAAGTTCCCGGAACTGCTCCGTCAGAACGTCCGCTTTGTGATAGTGGAACCGGAGCAGACCGGGATTTTCACGGTAATCATCGGCAAAACGGGACAGCTCCGTGGTGATAGTATCCCGCATGAACTCGTCCGCCAGCATTTCCGCAATCCGCGCCGTGGAATCCGGGAATCCACCCGTGAACATGGATTCGCTGAAATACTGACCGCGGGCATCCTCGGAGAAATCGTGATACAGGTACCAGAGAGACTGCGCGAGCTGTGTTCGCTCAAAGGTTCCGGCTTCCGCAAGCTGAACATTGGTGACATACTGCCCGGCATCCAGAAGTTTCCCGATCCGGACAGCGGCATCCGTCCACGGAATCACATGGGCATAGGTGCTGTCTCTCGCTGCCAGACCGCGTGACAGACGGATTCCGTCCTCACCGTACCATGCGCTCACGTCCAGATCTTCCAGCACAAATCCGCTGCCGCCGCGGTAATTTGTACGGACAGTTTCGGCGAGCTGTTCGATGGGCTTCTGCTTCATGAAGTCCAGCACGATGTTCATCCGGGCGTTTTCGGCATTGGTTCCGTGAATCAGAACCGTGTCGATTTCTTCCTGAGAAAAGGAAAAAGCGAAGGGTACGTTTGGGGTACTCTCCGCTTCGTCGATGTATGTGATTTGTTCGGATTCGGTGGGGAAAGACAGGTCCCCAAAGAGGGTAAGCTGCTCTCCGCGGGTCAGCTGTAAATCAGCTCGGTCAGAATCGTCTCCTCCGCCTGTGCTTTCAGGCTGTTCATCGTCTGCACCCACAGCATCGGGTTCTCCGATTTCATCTGTTCGGTCAGACCGTTCGCCTTCATCAGCTCTTCCATCATCTGCTCCATCCGCCGGTTCGCTGTTTCCTCGATCTCTGTCAGGTGCGGGTACAGCTTCTCCGACAGAATCAGGCGATTGTACAGGATCAGACGGTGGTTCTTCAGATAATCCCGGCGCATCCTGCCATACTTGCCCAGCGGCTGTGATGCCGGATTCTGTAGGGTCAGATTCGGGAGGTTGTAATCTCCCACTTTCGTGTAGGTCAGTTCGTTCTTCATGTCCGTGTGTCCTTTCATATGTTTTGATCGAAATTTCAATGTCCCGGAGAATCTGCCCGCTGATTTCGCTGACGGCAGTTCCCAGAGCGGTGAGGGTATCAGGCGTGCTGAACTCAAACACCGACAGAAAATCTTCGTGGGTGTAGGAAGGCTCTATACCGCACCGGCTCATGACGGTATATGCCGTGCTGACGGTGACCGCTTCCCGGAATCTCGCTTCGACCGTATCCACAGTATACTCCTCAAGAAAGGAATCCGCAAGGATACCGATGATGTCACGGCGGTGATTGTCCCAGAACTCTGCGGCAGAACCAGCGGCGATTCTTTCAAAAATGTCGGGCAGCGGAAGATCGGTTACCCCGTAATTCTGATCAAGGGTGTAGAGAACCGTGTCCAGATGCTCTTCCCGCATCTGCCAGAGGTTTACGTCCCGGGAGTTTTTGCGCGTACCGGTGTCGGACACGTCAAACACATACCGCAGACGCGGCACAGTTCCGCTTGTGTCTATCAGCGCAATACCGGTGGAACCGCGGCGGACATATCTGCCCATGCGTTTGTTCCATGTGTCAAAATCAGCGCAGGCAGTAGCGTCGGGACGCTGGGCGTATATCATGAGCTGATCGGGAAATGAATATTTGTATAGCCGTGCAGAGGTAGTCAGGAATGATGTCCAGTTTTCGATATTTTCAGTGAGGTGCTTTAAGGTGAGTGCGGAGAGAGAGGAGTAGTACTGCAGTTTATCAGGCATCAGAATCCTCCGTTTCTTCAAAATCAAAATCGGGTATCAGATCGAGAGTATCAAACTCCGCATCAGTCATTTCGGAAAGTTTTTTCAGTACGGAATTGGTCAGCTCCCGGAGCTCGGTTTCATCCGGTTCAAGATGGGTACGCATTTCAGTGAGTTCTGCGATCAGTCCATCGCGGCTGCCGGGAGTATAGATTGCCATCAGGTTGATTTCATCCTGGGTAAAGTGCATCATCGTTCATTCTCCTTTGTCTTTTGGGGATTGCGGGTGGTTTCGGGGCGTTGTGTCTGGATTTGAGCTGTTCCAGCACGGACGGCTTGGATTCATGGGTACAGAATACCACGGCATCCTGTTTTCCGGCAAGGATATCCGCGTGATTATCATGCTCCGTTTCACGCACTTTCATGAGTTCCGAAAAATGTCTGTCAATATCCGTGATGATTTCATCCGCCGTTCTTCCGATCAGATCAAGGCTGTTTTTCAGATCATCGATGGATTTACCCTGCGTGAAGTTAGCGATATACCCGAACGAGTTCGCGTCAGTTTCAATCCCGTAATATGCACAGACCGCAAACGCCACACTTTCCGCCTCGATTTCCTCTACCTTGTGGGACTTCTGCTCCTCCGCATCGGAATTATGCAGCTTCGCGTGGGTAAACTCATGAATCGCCGCGCAGACGGTCTGCACCTCGCTCATTCCCTCGCGCAGATGGATATTCTGCTCGGAAAGGTTGAAATAGCCGTCCATGTTCTCCTGCATGGGTTCGATTACGATGGGAACGGGCGAACTTCGCTTGACCGCTTCCATGAAAATATCATAATTCTGCACATTGCCTACAAGCGTTTCTGCAAGGACGGGCAGAGGTTTCCCATCAGTCTGGCTGATGTCAAATACCGTGACAGGTCTGAACATGGGAATTCTGATTTCCTTTTCCTCGGTAATCACATCGCCGTTTTCGTCAAGTATGGGCAGTTTGGTATCGGGATCGATTTTTTCTTCTTCGATTTTCTTTTTGAACGGCGTGGGCGCAATGATGGTGATTCCCTTTGCGCCTTTGACTACATGACGTTCGAACTTGGTCTGCCATGCCTGATACCCGGCGACATGACTGGCCTGCGGGTACTGCGAATAGATCAGAAGACGGTTGTTTACGGAATATCGTGTGAATCGGCTCATGGTGCGGAGGTAATCTGCATATTTCCCGGAGGTAAAGACTTCCTTCACGCCCTGTTCGATCCGTTCGGTGATTTCTTTCAGGCGTTCTTTGTTGGTTTGTTTATCCGGCATTTTTTCTCCTTTCTGCGGACAGGTAAACAAAAAACACCCCTGCAGAGTCTGCCGCAGCAGAAACCCGTGCAGGGGTGTATATTCTCTTGTTCCGGGATTACTTATCCGTCATTCCAGGCTGAAATCCCGTGATTTTTGCACGTTCTCTCGCTGCCGCTTTCCATTCGTCCGTATGCGGCGGATAAATCACAATACAGTTTTTTGGCAAAACAAAGCTGACAGCACCGTGGGTTACCTCACGATCCGGGTGGATTTTTTCGGGGAATTTCTGATAAAGCATTTTCAGCTTGGACTTGAGCCGTGAATCGTGGGTATAGATCCGGGCACTATCAGAGCTTTCATCGAAATTGATAATGGTTTCCTTCTCAGCAGGCAGCAGCTTCATCGGTCGTTCTCCCGGTCAAACTCAATCCGATACCGTACGCATTCTCCGTTGTCGTCCAGCACCATCCATGCGTCATAGGTTTTGCCGGTTTTCTCGGAATACAGTCCCCGGACAAACACGCGCCCGTTTTTCAGCATTTCCGCAGCCTGTTTCTTCGTCAGCGTGATGTGCTTTACCTTGAAGAACTTATTATCCCGCCACATTCCGAAGCGGCAGGATGTATTCTCACAGAAAAAGCCTTTTGTACTCTCAGTTACATCCGACCCGCAGCGGGGGCATTTGCCGATCACATCTCTGCCTGAGGGAAACAGGACTTCCGCGCCTTTCACTGCCTGATAATTTGCCGTGAGGTCAGAGATCATGTCGGTGATGTCGGAAATGAAGTCATCCGCATTCAGCTCACCGCGCTCAATCTGCTTCAGGCGGTATTCCCATTCTGCTGTGAGAAGCGGGGACTGCAGCTGTTCGGGAAGAACGGTAATAAGCGAGAATGCGGCGTGTGTGGGGATAAGATGCGCAGATTTCTTTGACTTTTTGCGCTCGATGAAGCCGTTTGCCACCAGCTTTTCCAGAATCGCCGCGCGGGTTGCCGGTGTACCAAGTCCCTTGCGTTCGCTGTCTTCCGGCATATCCTTTGCACCGGCTGTCTCCATTGCATGAAGAACAGAATCTTCGGTAAAGTGGGACGGCGGTGTGGTAAAGCCCTCTTTGACAGAAGCGGCTTTCACGGGAATTACAGCATTTTCTTTCAGATCGGGCAGAAGTTTATCGTTCTGTTCCTGCTCCACATAGGCTTTCCAACCGTTTGCGAGAACGGTTTTACCTTTGACGGTGAATTCATGCCCGCCGCAGTCCAGTGTGACAATTGTTTCTTCATAGCGGAACGGATCGCTGACGGCACAGAGAAGCTGACGGGATACAAGCCGAAGGATTTCGCGCTCACCCGTAGGCAGGACGGAGACATCCGCCGTACCTGCGCTGATGGTGGGGACAATGGCATGGTGATCTGTGACTTTTGCGCTGTTGCAGATGATTCCGGTATTCAGGGTAACAGGCTGTTCCGTCCGACAGATATCCGCCGAAATTCGCACCAATTCTGGAATCGTGGAAACCATATCATCGGTGAGATACCGGCTGTCGTTTCGCGGATAGGTACACAGCTTCTTCTCGTAGAGCGACTGGAGATAATCAAGGGTCTGCTGTGCGGTATAACCGAGGGATCTGTTCGCCGTTCTCTGCAGTGTGGTCAGGTCAAAGAGCAGGGGCGCCTTTTCGGATTTTTCCTTTCGCTCCACGGATTTGACGGTAACAGACTGATTTTCGCAGGCTTGTCTGATTGCTTCCGCTTCGCTCTTACCGATGATTCGTTCGGAAACAGCTTCAAATCCCACACAATCCAGATGCACCGTATAGAACGGTTCCGGCTTGAAGGCGTCAATCTCACACTCACGCTGTACGATCAGGGAAAGTGTAGGTGAAACCACGCGACCGACGTTCAGCTTGCGGTGGTACAGAATAGAGAACAGCCGCGTTGCGTTGATTCCCACCAGCCAGTCGGCTTTGGAACGGCACAGCGCGGACTGATACAAACCATCGTACTCACTTCCGGGACGAAGATCGGCAAATCCGCGGCGGATCGCTTCATCCTCCATGGACGAAATCCACAGCCGCTTCATGGTTTTGGTGCATCCTGCAAGGTAGTAAACCGTGCGGAAGATCAGCTCACCCTCACGTCCCGCATCACAGGCATTGATGATTTCGGTCACGTCGTTCCGGTGCATCAGCTCCCGAAGCAGTTCAAACTGACCGGATTTGTCCGCTTTGATGAGATACTCCCATTTCTGCGGGACAATCGGCAGATCATCGTATCTCCATTTCGCGTAACGTTCATCGTATGTATCGGCGGAAGCAAGCTCGGCAAGATGTCCGAAGCACCACGAAACGATGTACCCGCCGCCCTCCATATATCCGTCATGACGCTTTTTCGCGCCGATCACGTTTGCCAGTGCCATTCCGACGCTGGGCTTTTCTGCAATCACTAGTTTATGCAAGCAAATCCTCCAGTTCTTTTGTGTAATCAGGTCGTGTGTAGTCGCCGGCAGCCGTCCGGGCGAGAAATTCCCGTCTGAGAAGGTTGTTTCCGGTGTGTTCCAGTGCCTCGCCCACGGATGTGAGCAGGGGAATGGTATCAAAGGGTTCAAAAATCTCACCGTAAGCATATTCTCTGTAAACTGCGGCAAGCGATCGGGGGCATTTCAGCAGAGCGGCAAGCTGATCGTTGTACAGAAAGGTGCCGTTCGGTAAGGTCAGCAATGCCGGGACGGTTCCCGAGAGAATCCGATCACGGATCAGGTACTGCCGGAACGGGAGCGACAGAGTTTCCGGACAGCACAGCAGATTCTCCCGGTATGCCGCCTGTTCCGCTCCCATCCGGCGGCGCAGTTTACGGATTGCTTCAGTTTTCAGTTCAAGTCCGTGCATTGGGTTCGTCCTCGTCTTCCGCATTTTCGTATTCCACCTCATCGTCGTCAAATTCGTAGTCGTCAAGATCGGTGGCTCCTGCGGTCTGGGGCTTATCCTTGCGGAATTTCAGAAAATACACCGCCGCACCGCCGCCGAGCGCCAGAAGCAGAACGATCAGCAGAGCGCCACTGTTGTTTTTCTGCGGCTGGGGTTCGGGATCGGGTACTGTCTGCACGACTTCCTTGCCGGTGCAGTTTTTCATCTTCACCGCGCAGATTTCGCAGTCGGTGTTCACATCCCCGGTGATACATTTTTCCTCACAGGTACAGACGGGCGCGGGCTCGGTCTCCTCAGGGACAGGATCGCCGTCTTCCAGCAGGGCAAACAGGTCGGTTTCGTCCACAAGATTCAGGAAATACACGTTCTCGGTGTCACCGGAGCGGTCGATGATGATATAGAAGTAATTGCCGTTCTTCGTCTGCACGGTGATGAACTGCTTGCTTTTCTGCTCGTTTTCCATGCTCTGGACGGTGGTATTGGATTCATCCTGCATGATGTCGTCGATCAGGGTCATATTGCCCACCGGAGTCAGCGCGTCCGTGCCGCCGAAGACGTTGAACAGATCGTCGAAAAAGGAATCGAGGTCAACTTTGTCTTCTTCAATATCCGTCACGGCGCTGTCGGTTTCAATGCCGATGCCTTCGGTGTCAATTGTGATGCTGCCGATGTAGTCGGGCGGCGTGGTACTGCCGGATTCATCGGAGCTGTAGTATCCATCTGCCGACACAGATAAAGCAAAAGCCGCCATGCAGAACACAGCGGCAAGCAGGACGGACAGGATTTTGCGGTTATTCGGTTTCATCGGATACCTCCGTGGTGACATCGGGCAGAGGATTCTTCTTCGCCGCGCGGATGAGTTCGGCAAGCAGTTCCGGAGTAATCGCATTTTCGCGCACCATGCCGATGATGTCGAGGTTTTCAAGCTCGGTCACCTGTGCGTCGATTTCCTCGTTGCGGGCGGTCATTTCCGCGATGCGGCGGAGATTTTTTGCTTTCTCCGCCTTGAGTTTGTTGATTTTCGGGTTCATGGTTCTCCTTTCGTTATTCGGAAAACAGATCGGGGTAATTGCCACTGGTTTCCATATAGGTTTCGTACAGTTCCATCTGCTCCTCCGTCAGCAGGTCTTCCGCAAGATCCTCCATCGGTGTGCAGGTCAGCGTGACGGTGCAGATCGTGTGGGAATAGGGTACCTGTACATCGTATGTGTACGGA
>JAFQWY010000261.1 GCA_017407225.1 Clostridia bacterium
CGCGGTCAGGGAAACAGCGGTGGGGACTACATGGGATTCGGTCTGACAGAGCGTTTCGACTGCCGGGACTGGGTAAACTGGGTGAACGAAAAGACGGATCTGCTTCTGCCGGTATATCTCGGCGGAGTTTCCATGGGGGCGGCAACGATTCTGATGGCCTCGGGACTGGATCTGCCGGACAATGTCGCCGGAATTGTGGCGGACTGCGGATTTACCTCCCCGTATGCCATCTGGAAGCACGTTGTAAAAAACAATTTCCATCTTTCCTACGACGGTATCCGCAGTGCGGCGGCAAACGATATGTGCAGACAAAAAATCCAAACAGCAGCAGATTCTTACTCCACGACGGAAGCACTGATAAATACCGATATTCCGGTTCTGTTCATTCACGGTTCGGACGATCATTTTGTTCCTGTCGAAATGACATACGAAAATTATAAAGCTTGTGCATCAGAAAAGCATCTGCTGATCGTCCCGGGAGCGGAACACGCCATGAGTTATGTTGTGGACAAATCCGCTTATGAGAATGCCATCCGCAATTTCTGGAAACTGTATGATGATCGGTCAGAACTGAGGTTATAATCCGTTGTCAGGAGGGAATGAATGTGGAAACGATCTTTGCTGAAGGTTTGAATTTCTATAAGCTGTTCTGGATTTTTGTGATCGGCTGTTTTCTCGGCGTGGTGATCGAAACGCTCTGGTGTATGCTTCGGTACCACAAAATCGAAAGCCGGAAAGGACTTGTCTGGGGACCGTTTAATCTGGTGTACGGCTTCGGTGCAGTGGTAATGACTCTTGGCTTATGGTCCGTAATGGACCGCCGTCCCGCATTGCTGTTTCTGATTGGCTCCATTCTTGGCGGCGTATACGAATATGTCTGTTCCGTGATTCAGGAAAAAGTTGTCGGTACGGTTTCCTGGGATTATCGGGATTATCCGCTGAATCTGCATGGACGGATCAATCTGATTTATTGTTTTTTCTGGGGAATTCTTGCTGTATTCTGGGGAAAAGAGCTGTACCCCGGCATGAGCAGGATGATCGAATGGATTCCGGCTTCCATCGGCATACCGCTCACATGGTTCGGGGTGATCTTCTTCATTGTGGATTCGATTCATTCCGCATTCGTGGTATACCGTATGAATGAACGTCAGGGTGCCGGTTGTTCGTATCATCGTTTCTGGCAGTTTTACGATCGGTTTTATCCCGATGAAAAAGTACGAAAAATCTATCCGAATATGAAATTCCAGTGTACGCTTGCTTCCCGCTCCGAAGAAATACCGAAAAAAAGTTATATGAAACTTCATCTTCCTATCTGAAATACATAATATGAAAATGAATCTGAAACCTGTTGTTGATTACTGGCAGTTCCGCTTCCATAAGCTGAATGCGCCGGAGTTTTCGCATCTGAAATACCTGTTGTTCTGGCCCGTCTTCGGAATTCTGTTTTGGACATTTGAACTGTTCCGACCTGTAGAAGACTGCCATGTCATGTATCATCCCTTCGATGATCTGATTCC
>JAFQWY010000039.1 GCA_017407225.1 Clostridia bacterium
GTATCACCTCCATCCAGATGGACCTGAAGATCGACGGTCTGACTCCCGAAATCATCAAGGAAGCTCTGGCAGTTACCCACAAGGGCCGCGATTACATCATTGACGAAGTAATCCTCAAGGCTATTCCCGCTCCCAGAGAAGAAGTTTCCGAATTCGCTCCCAAGATGATCTCCATGAAGATTCCTCCGGAAAAGATCGGCGACGTTATCGGTAAGCAGGGTAAGGTAATCCAGTCCATCACTGAAGAAACCGGCACCAACATCAACATCGAAGACGACGGTTCCATCCTCATCTCCGGTATCGAAAAGGCCGGCATCGAAGCTGCAAAGGCTATCATCGAAGGCATCATCTTCGAGCCCGAAGTAGGCGCAATCTACGAAGGCGTTGTTACCAGAATCATCCCGATCGGTGCGTTCGTTGAGTTCGCTCCCAAGAAGGAAGGCATGGTACACATCTCCAAGCTGGACAAGAAGCGTACCGAAAAGGTTGAAGACGTGTGCAACGTAGGCGACAAGATCAAGGTTAAGTTCCTGGGCACTGACGAAAAGGGCAGATTCAACCTGTCCCGCCGCGATGCACTGGACGAAGAATAATTCATAAAGAATAAATAAGACCTGGTAATCCATGTTTCGGTATTGTCAGGTCTTTTGATTTGTGTTATAATCAAATCAGTATTACACAATGTAATCACAGGAGGATATTATATGAAGCGACTCTCTTGTATTTGTCTTGCAATGATCATGATGCTTTCATCCTGTTCACAGGCAACCGTCAACGAATCTGACGAGAGTTCTCGTGAATCGACAAGCGAGGAACAGGCGGCAAACGCTGACACTGAACGCAGCGAATCTGAAACGGAGGAGGAACTCAAACCCGGCCTTCCGGAAGGGTATTCCTTTGATGGCAAAACCTTTACCATCATGTGCAACGATTATCCTCTCGAACCCGGCTGGTCGCAGCTTGATATTTATGCGGAAGAAATCCGCGGCACATCGGTCAATGATGCCGTATTCAATCGGAACGCAAAGGTTGAAAGCGATTACGACTGTAAAATAGACGAATACCGCCTTCAGATCTTCGATTTTCAATCTCAGCTTCCGGTACTGGTCAAAGCAAACGACGATTCGGTGGATGCGGCAACACCGTATTTCTGGGCAGGTCAGTTGGCGGATATGACGCTGGACGGTAATTTCGTGGAACTGAGCGGACTTTCTTCGATGACCCTTTCCAATCCCTGGTATGACCAGCAGGCGGTTGATGCATTCACGATTTTCGACAAGCTCTATTTTGTAGTTTCCGATATGACCATTGGGGACTTAATTGCTACATCCGGAATGGTCTTTAATAAACAGATTTACGAAAACTATCAGTACAATTCCACCTACGGAAATCTCTATGATCTTGTACGCGAAGACAAATGGACTCATGATCTTTTCAGTAAAATGGTTCTTTCCCTTTCCGAAGATGTTAATGGGGACGGAAAAATGACAAATGAAGACTTCTACGGTCTTCTTTACCAGCGTGACTCTATTCCGAGCTTTGTCAATTCCTACAATATGCGGATGGCGGAAGCGAATGAGGATGGAGTTCCGGTTTATTCTCTTGTCACCGAATCAAACGCAAACAAACTCGATGCGATGTTTGATTTCCTGTACCAGCAGAACAGCTGCTTCAATGTTATGAACTGGTTTGATGGAACGGAAACTAATTTTACTACCGGTATGACCAATATGTTCAGCGAAAATCAGGCGATGTTCATGTGGATCAGATTTGCTGACGTAGAGCATCTGCGTACAATGGATCTTGACTTCGGGATTGTTCCGGTTCCGAAATGGGATGAGGCGCAGGAACAGTATCACAGTACGGTAAACCAGTATATGGGAGTTGCGACCGTCATTCCCGTTTCCTGCGCAGATCCGGAAATGACCGGTTATTTTCTGGAAGCCATCAGCTGTGAATCCAAAAAGCAGCTGATTCCCGCATACTATGATGTAGTTCTTCAGGGAAAGATTACGCGTGACGAAGAAAGCAAGGAAATGCTCGACATCATTTTCAATAACCGTCTGTATGACATCGGTCTGATTTTCGATATTGGCGGATTCGGTGAGCAATTCTATAATTTGGGTGCTGTGTACGATGCCGGTTACACCAATTTGTGGGCAAGAGGAAAGAACGTCTATCAAAGAATGATGGACCGCTTTGCTGAAGATTGGCAGGAAATCGGCGAGTAACAGCAGAATCTGCCGCGTCTGTCGCGATGCGATGGATGAAGAATATTTCTTCCGGCGAAAGTTGATATAACAAAAAGCTCTGATTCGTTTGAGTCAGAGCTTTTCTGTATTCAGTACCGACTGCACATTTCGTCGTAGTAGGTTTTCATCACTTCCCAAAAGACTTCCGGATAGCGGAGCTTGTACCACAGGAAGATCATGGAATCCCGGGTATAGCGGACGCTGTCCGATTTGAGGAAAAGATACTTGCATTTGCACAGGGAATCGATGAACCATTCCGGAAGCTCCAGATCCAGAAGCAGAGCACGGTCGGATTCGCTCATCCCGTTTTTCAGGTATCTGCCGCGCCGTGCGTTTTCCATCACCGTGACCGCAAAACCGTAATCGGTACAGCCGCGGCGGATCATGGCGTCACGGATTGGACAATAGACATCCTCGCGGCATGAGACAAGCTGATCCAGCGGAATTCCGGAGTCCAGCAGATCTTTGCCGTTGTCCAGCCATAACCCGAGGGAGTGGGTCAAGCCCGTGATTTTTGCCAGCTGCGCGAAATTCCGGGGTTTGCAGCGTTCGATCAACTGACGGGAGAAGCGCAGTCCCATGTCGGGAAGCCCTTCACAGTCCGCATTCAGCAGATCCTCAAGTATGTCGTGGGCGAGATAATCAATCCGGTCTGCGGATGTGTTTGTCCCGCGCTCCAGAAGAAACATGGCTTCACGGATCGGCTGGGATAATGCGTGGAGGTAGACCACGGGATTACGGAAAGCAAAGTGGAATTTATTGGCGTTATTCTTCAGCGGTGTTTCCGAGGCTCCCGGATAATTGCGGAAAAACTCCGTGGCTGACTCACTGAACTGACAGTCAGTCAGGATTCCGTAGTATTCGGGATCCTGTACCGTTACATCCGGCGGAATGCTGTGACCGTCCCGATGCATTGGTGTGCCGCAGGGGCAGGTTTTCGGCGGCAGATCATAGCCATCTGTGCAGTCCGCGACAAATTCCATTGTCCGGCACTTCGGACAGTAATAGTGTGCGGGCAGGGGATTGACCGGATTCAGCCCCAGCAGATACGGTGCAAAAGCGGTTGTCCGGTATCCGTAAACGGTGAACCGGTGCCCGGTGGAATCGGCAAGCTCCTTCAGTTCGCCGAGAATATGCATGGCAAAATAGTACGACGGATTCTGCAGTTCGTTCCGTTCCGTTTCCAGACGGTTCACCACGGTCAGCGGGGGATTCTCACCGTATTTTTCCCGCACGGCAGAGTCCACCCGGTTCCAGAATTCATTTTTCATTCGATTGTTTCCTTTCCAATTCTCTTCCCAGCCGCAGGACAGCAGCTCATCCAGGGACACGTTCAGCACATCCGCCAGACGGGGAAGAATCCCGCTCTGAGGCATGGACAGACCGCATTCCCATTTGGAAACCGCCTTGCCCGACAGCCCCAGAAGTTCGCCGAGCCGTTTCTGCGACAGGCCGCGCCGCCGTCTCAGCTCGTATAAGTATAATCCGAAAGAATCAGAGTTCATAAGTACCTCCGCCACGTGGTAGCTTTATGATACCATAAAGATCGGCTCTTTGCAAGACAGTGATGTCTACCGATGGTGGAACTTTCCGGTTCACGAACATTTTTCGACTTTTTCAGCAATCCACTTGATTTCATTCCCAATATATTTTATAATATTGTATATAATAAAGATGAAAGTTTGGTGCAGCCTTGAATAACAACAACGATTTCAACAATACCCAGTTCCGTGCACAGCGTCCGGCAAATCAGGCGCCGCGTCAGAACACTCCCCAGCCCTCCCGCCGGCAGACACAGGCAAACGGTGCCCGTCCCAGACCGTCCGGAGCGCAGAATCCTCAGAGAACCGCAAATCCTGAACGTCAGCCCGCACCCCGTCCGGCAAATCCCGCCAATCCCCGGAACGATGTGAGCCGTCAGGTGAATCCCCAGCGTCCCCGGAGACCTCTCACCGATGAAGAACGCCGGCGTCTGGAAGCGGCACGGCAGGCAGGCACCCGGGTGAATCTGGAGGATGAAGCGCGCAGACGCCGGATGGAACAGGCGGAGCTGAGTGCAGCCCAGTCCAATGTTGCGCAGATGCACCGGCAGGCACTGGTGAACCAGAATATTCCCCAGCCCAAGCGTCAGCAGCAGAAAAAACGGAAGAATAAGGTTCATATCAATGTCGGCCTGATTCTGTTCCTCCTGCTGATTTCCGGTGTGATCGGGGTATCCGCGTACCAGATCACTCAGAATTCCGATGTCGGTACCCCTGAAGCGCCCGATTACACGCTGCAGGAAGGTTCGGATGAAACGGAAAATTCCTTTGAGGATATCAATCCCGACGGAACATTCGGCACGGAAACCGAAGATACTGCTGCGGAAAGCGAAGATCCGGTGAATCTGAATCTGTATGACACCGTGACCGTGCAGAACACCGCGCTGGACGAAGGAGATCTGATTCTGGTAAACTATCAGTATGCCTATGCGGATGCGGATACGGTTGCACTGTCCAATATTTACAATGACCGAACCGTCGCGAATACTGCCAACAGCCGCAAGCTGCTGAGAGTATCCCGGAGCGATACTTCCATGACGGCAGAAGCGTTTGCTGCCCTGGAACAGCTGGCTGTGGATCTGAGAACGGATACCGGAGATGAGAATCTTCTTATCAACAGCGGTCACAGAGGGACGGCATCCCAGCAGTCCGTGTGGGACAGCTACATGAATCAGTACGGGGAAGAGTATACCCGATCCTACGTTGCGGTTCCGGGATACAGTGAGCACCACACAGGACTTGCCTGCGACCTCGGGTTCTATACGGACGACGGCGCCACCATTTCCGTTGCGGATTACGAATACGGCTGGTGGCTGTCCGCAAACTGTATGCGCCGTGGATTTGTGCTCCGCTATCCCGAAGACAAGGTGAATATCACCGGCATCGCTTATGAAAAATGGCACTTCCGGTATGTTGGAATTCCCCATGCATACGCCATGACCGCCAACGGCCAGTGCCTGGAAGAATACATCGATTCTATGAGAGCCTATACCGCTGACGGTACCATGCTCCATGTGAAAAATGACCGCACTGTGGAAGAGATTGACACAACATCAGCTGAACTTCCGTCCGAAGACGGCTGGCTCGTTTATTTTGTCCCTGCAGCGGAAGGTGATACCACGGAAATCCGTATTCCCCGCGATGCGGAGTATGAAGTTTCCGGCAACAACGTGGACGGATATATCGTTACCGTAACGCTGGATGAATGAGTTTTCACAGTACCGGCAGAATCGCTCCATAATTTACTTTTATCATTCAACTATGTTCAACTAACATTTTTCACGTTGTCAAAAAACCATCACATTCGGGCGTTATAATATGTGCGTACAGAAAAGAGAGCACATTTGCTCGGAAAGGTTATTGTATGAGAGAATTTGGTACGAATCATAATGAATTTGACAACATGAATCAGAACAACACACCGGACAATCAGACAACTGAAGAAATAAAGAATAACGAAGCGCAGGAATCCGCGGCGGACGAGAACACCGGTGCACAGCCGGAAACCGTGCAGAACAATCCTGTCCCCAATTCCAATCAGCATAATCCCTATTTCCAGGGATACGCTTCCCAGCAGCCGCCTCAGCCCGATTATCGGGCTCAGCAGCATCAGCGGGAATACCCGTATCAGCCCCTGAACAATCATCAGACAATGAATCAGCAGAACGGCCAGAATCAATGGGGACAGCAGAATATGCATCAGCAGAATCCCTATTCCGGCTACAATGCTTACACACCCCAGAATCAGCAGCACCGTTCCCAGCAGTATGGTCAGGGACAGATTTCCTATGCACCGACTCAGGAAAAGAAAAAGAAGCAGAAGAAATCCTCTTCCACTGGAGTGATTGCCATCATCTGCGCGGCTGCTGTGGTACTGTCCGGCCTTTCCGGTTTCGGCGGAACCATGCTCGCAAACCGTCTGGCCGAAAAGAATACCGTGAATACTGCAGCCGGTTCTGAGGCAGATAATGCTGTAACCCAGACGGGCGGCGCGGACGGTCCCGTTGTCATTTACCGGAATGTGGATGAAGTTGAAACCACAAGCAGTACAAACGGAGAAAACCTCACCTACAGTCAGGTTGCTGCCATCGTGAAGAATTCCGTTGTGGAAATCGTTACAGAATTCAATGTTCAGAGCGGCTGGTACCAGTATGTGACCCAGGGTGCAGGCTCCGGTGTTATTATCTCCGAAGACGGGTATATCATCACCAATACCCACGTAATCACCGATGAAAGCACAGGTCTTCCTTCCGAACAGATTACAGTTCGTCTGGCTGACGGCAAAGAATATCCCGCAAAGACCATCGGTTACGATGCCGATTCCGATATTTCCATTATCAAGATCGAAGCAACCGGCCTTACTGCGGCTCAGTGCGGCGACAGTGACAAACTGACTGTCGGTGAAGAACTGGTGATTGTGGGCAATCCTCTCGGTGAACTGGGCGGTACCGTTACCAACGGCATCGTCAGTGCCACTGAGCGTGAAATTCAGGTCAACAGCGTGACCATGAGCCTGATTCAGACCAATGCAGCCGTTAATCCCGGCAACTCCGGCGGCGGTATGTTCAATATGCAGGGACAGCTGGTCGGTATTGTTAACGCCAAGTCTTCCGGCTCCGATATCGAAGGTCTGGGATTTGCGATTCCGATCAACGATGCGATCAATGTTTCCAAACAGCTTCTGGAATTCGGTTATGTCCGCGGAAAAGTCATGATCGGCGTGACATTCGAACAGGTTTCCGGCTCCAATTATTTCTTCTATTATAACATCGAGCCCGGTCTGTATGTGACTGCGCTGAGCAAGGGCTATAACGATGATGTCCTCGAAGTGGGAGACCGTGTGGTAGCGGTAAACGGTAAGACGGTATCCGCTTCGGCAGATGTGAAGGCGGTTGTAACCGAATGCGAAGTGGGTGACAAGATCAAGTTCCAGGTGGAACGGGACGGCAGACTGATGGAAGTCGAAGTAACCTGTTATGAACAGGTTCCCCAGACCGTGAACCAGAACGACGACATCACCTTTGATGATGAAACCCAGGAAACCGAACAGACCTGGAGCCAGCAGTTCCCGTACGAGGCAAGCCCGTTCCCGGACATTTTCGGTGATTTCTTCGGCGGCGGACACTGATTTATAATCAAAACCACGGAGGAGACAGCTTGATGTCCCCTTCGTTTGGTTTTTGATATATCAGCCCCGGACAGTTCCGGTGACGGACAATGATGAATACTACCTGACATAAAGAGGAAAACCATGTACAGAATTTTAGTTGTTGACGATGATGAAATGATCCGCAGGATGATTGCCAAATCCGCGGTTTACGAAGGTCATACCGTTACCGAAGCAGGGGACGGGATGCAGGCCATTGAATTGTGCAGAAGCGGCAGCTATGATATCATGATTATTGATATTATGATGCCGGAGCTGGACGGTTTTTCCGCCTGCCGCGAAATCCGGAAGTTCTCTGCCATTCCGATCATTATGCTTTCCGCAAGAGGGGAAGTTTACGATAAAATCAACGGCTTTGAGCTGGGAATCGACGATTATGTGGTCAAACCCTTTTCACCGAAAGAACTGATGCTGCGGATCGATGCCCTGATGCGGCGCGCTTCCGGCAGAATGACTGCGCAGGAACCGGTACAATCCCGGAATGAAGTGGTGGAACTGGCAGACGGCGGACTGAAGGCGGATCTGTCGGCACGGATTGTGTATGTGGACGGCAAGCGTGTGGATATGACGCCCAAGGAATACGATCTGTTCTTCTATATGATCCGGAACAAGAATATTGCACTGACCAGAGAAAAACTGATCAGCGAAGTGTGGGGCTACGATTATTTCGGCGATGACCGGACTTTGGATACCCATATCAAGCTCCTGCGGAAGAGTCTCGGGAAATACGCTGACTACATCGTGACACTGAGAGGAGTTGGCTATCGTTTTGATGCGGAAAGATAACGCCGAAAAACACTATACCGGCCTGCGGACCAAGATGTTCTTTTCATTCGCACTGTTCAGTGTGATTGTGCTGGCGGCGCTCTGGCTGTTTCAGATTGTACTGCTGGATGATATCTATCGTTCATTGAAACTGCACGAACTGGAGAAATGCGCAGATCAGCTGTCTGAGACTCTTATGGAAGCACCCAGTTACGACAGTTTTGACGAAGCTGCCGGGGAGCTGGCGAAAAAATACGCGGTCTGCTTCTCCATATATGATATTCAGGAGAACGAGCGCGGAAAGACCGGCACCTGCGTCATGGACAAGCATGTGAATTCTTTCTGCTTTATCCATAATATCCGCACGGATGGGATTTTTTCACGGATGTACCGGGAAGCGAAGAACAATAACGGTGAATGGCAGGAGCAGGTGAATCTGTCCGATGTGTTCGGAAAACGGGCGGATGACGCCGGTGAAAATGTGATTTTTGTCCGGCTGGTGGAAAAGGGCGGCGCGGAGCTGATGATTCTGTTCAACAACGAGCTTCAGCCCCTGGATGCAACGGTGTCCACGCTCCGTGTTCAGCTGATCTGGATCAGTGTGATCCTTCTTCTGGCAGCAGGCATTCTTGCATTTGTGCTGTCGGGAAGAATTTCAAAACCTATTGCTGAGATGAGTGAAGAGGCTTCCAAGCTCGCACTTGGAAATTACAACGTGAATTTCGACGGGGGCAACTGCGCGGAAACCGTGAACCTTTCGGCAACGCTGAACCGCGCGGCCTACGAACTTGCGAAGCTGGATAAAATGCAGAAGGATCTGATTGCCAATGTTTCACACGACCTTCGTACTCCGCTGACCCTGATCGCCGGTTATACCGAGATTATGCGGGATCTGCCGGGGGAAGCGACGCCGGAAAATTTCCAGATTGTCATCGATGAGACCAACCGCCTGACATCGCTCATCAACGATATGCTGGAGGTCAGCCGTTATCAGGGCGGCACACAGGTACTGAAGCTGTCGCGGTTCAATTTCACGGAAGTGATCCGGACCACGCTGGAACGGTACGCGAAGCTGAGAGAACAGGATGGGTATGTGATTCTGTTCGAGAGCGACCGGGATGTGTGGGTGGAAGCGGATGAAGGTCGGATTCTGCAGGTGATCTATAATCTGATCAACAACGCGGTCAATTACACGGGAGAAGACAAGACTGTAGTGATCCGTCAGACCGTTGAAGTTGCGGATAACCGCGCAGATACGGTGCTGCTTGAGGTGATTGACACCGGTATCGGTATTTCCGAGGAAGATCTGCCCCTGGTATGGGAGCGGTATTATAAAGTGAACGATTTCCATAAACAGGCAAACATGGGAACGGGACTGGGACTTTCCATAGTGAAGAACATTCTCCTGCTCCATGAGGCCAATTTCGGGGTGCAGAGTCAGGTTGGAAAGGGAAGCTGTTTCTGGTTCCGACTGAAGCTTTCCGAAGAGGATACAGTTATAGAATAAGAGAAAACTGCTTAGGTTTATGATAATCTAAGCAGTTTTTTTACCCGGCAAAGTTGAATGGCATCGGTAAGGCAGTTGGCTTCTTCGTTCTGCAGAATATCGATCAGATCGCAGATCGATTCTGCGTTATCCAGATCTTCCGGCAGGGTGTAGTAGATTCCGTTATTCTCTATGGCGATGTAGATATCATACAAAAGATCGAATGTGTTTTCATCATCCGGATTTTGCTCGAGGATATTAAGCAAGCGCTGATGCTCTTTCAGAAGCAGACAGTAGTTTTCAAGGTGTTTTATGGTGATACTGATTCTTGTAATCATATTTCCCTCAAATTGTATTCAAAATAATGTTATAAATTATAACATATAATGCGAGCCTGTGTCAATATATAATACTTATATAATATATATTGTAACATAAAACTGAGGGTAAAAATGAACAAAGAACCGCTGAGAATTAAGAAGCGAGGCGAGGATGGACACAGAGTAATCAGCATCAGAATACCGATTGAGACAATGGAGAAACTCGATAAAATCGCGTTTGAAACCAATCGTTCGAGAAACGAGATCATCAATATCTTTCTGGAATACGGCGTGAAGAACGTCATCATCGAAAAAGATTAAACCGGAGACGTGAAAGACTCCGGTTTTTCTGTTAACAGCACAAGAAAAGGCACCTGAGAAATCAAGTGCCTTTTATAGCTATTGAGTTCAAATCTGCAGTAGTCCCAGCTCCCCGTAGGAGGATACACACAGCGACAACTTGTCCTCAGGAATGTTGTCGGTAGCGCGGAC
>JAFQWY010000262.1 GCA_017407225.1 Clostridia bacterium
AAGCGGCACTGATGCAGAAGACATCCGTGTACATCATAAACCGAGAAAACATCCAATGGCTGATCGAGGAAAGCGGACTCTCGTTCGACTACGACATGGTGGTCATCGACGAACTGTCCTCATTTAAGTCCTACCAGGCAAAACGGTTCCGAAGTCTACTTAAAGTACGTCCTTCAGTCAAGCGAATCGTAGGTCTCACAGGTACACCGAGCAGTAATGGTCTGATGGATTTATGGGCAGAGTTCCGAATCCTTGATCTCGGAAAACGGCTCGGACGGTTCATCACCCACTACCGCAACACCTACTTTATCCCCGATAAGCGGAACGGACAGGTAGTCTTCTCCTATACGCCGAGAGAGGGCGCAGAGGAAGAGATCTACGCCGCGATCTCTGACATCACGATTTCCATGAAAGCTGTAGATCATCTCAAAATGCCGGAATGTGTGATGAACGAAGTCAGGGTCACCCTCTCCGAAAAAGAGCGTAAGACCTACGATACCATGAAAGCCGATCTTGTGGTCTCCTTCGGTGATGCGGAAATCGACGCCGGAAACGCGGCGGCTCTGGCGAACAAGCTGTCGCAGATGGCAAACGGCGCAGTCTATGGCGAGGACAAGCGGGTATTCCCGATCCATGACAGGAAGCTGGATGCCCTCGAAGACCTCATCGAAGCGGCAAATGGAAAACCTGTTCTGGTAGCGTACTGGTTCAAGCATGACCTTGAACGGATACAGAAACGGTTCAAAGTCCGTGAGATTAAAACCTCCCGTGATATTGCCGACTGGAACAGCGGCAAAATCCCTGTGGCAGTCATCCATCCGGCATCGGCAGGACACGGACTGAACCTGCAATCAGGAGGATCGACCCTCATCTGGTTCGGTCTGACATGGAGTCTTGAACTGTATCAGCAGACCAACGCCCGACTGTGGCGGCAGGGGCAGAAATCCGAAACCGTGGTCATCCACCACATCATCGCAGAAAACACCATCGATGAGCGTATCATGAACGCTCTCCGTATGAAAGACAAAACACAATCCGCACTCATAGATGCGGTCAAAGCGAATCTGGAGGTGACAGAATGACAGCAAAAGAATATCTCGGTCAGGCGTACCGGCTCGATCAGCGGATCAACTCCAAACTGGAACAGGTTATGTCTCTGCGTGACCTTGCGACTAAGGCAACGTCCACCCTCTCCGATGTCGCACCGAGCGGCACCCGGAACGTACATCGGATGGAAGATATCATCGTGAAGATCGTCGATCTGGAAAATGAGATCAACCGTGACATCGACAACCTCGTGGATCTGAAACGGGAGATGGTGTCGGTGATCAAAGCAGTTACTGATCCCGAACTTCAGACACTTCTGGAACTGCGGTATCTCTGTTTCAAGTCTTGGGAACAGATTGCTGTTGAAATGGAATACAGTATCCAGCACATCTTTCGTCTGCACGATAAATCAATCAAAGAAATCGTACTTCCGTCTGAAAGATGAGAGTAAATGTGATTGTATGAGAGTACGATCTGTGGTATAATAGTATCATGAAAAACTGAAACGAAAGCCATCACGGGAGAAAATCCTGCGGTGGCTTTTGTCATTCCCAAAGGAGAAACGATGCCCATAAAACCCAAGCGTCCCTGCTCCCATCCAGGCTGTCCAAAGCTGACCGCCGGACGGTTCTGTGAAGAACATGCCAAGGAAGAAGCAAAGCGCTACGAAAAATACGACCGTGATCCCGCTGTCCGCAGATGTTACGGACGTGCATGGAAACGCATCCGCGACCGGTACGCTGCGGCACATCCACTATGTGAGTTGTGCCAGAAGAAAGGTCAGCTGATCCCGACTGAGGAGATACACCACAAAATTCCACTGTCGGAAGGCGGTACGCACAATGAAGAGAATCTTATCGCACTGTGCAAAGCCTGTCACGCAAGACTCCATGCCGAGTGCGGTGACCGTTGGCACAATCATAAATAGCAGGATTTCATGAAAAATATATACACTCGCGTACCCGATAGGGGGATCAAAATCTCTACAACTTTCATGAAGTGCAACGGGCGTGGGGTCGCGTGTACAAATTCGCAAAAGTTTTCGGGGGAATAGGCCCCGGTGGAAGGAGGAATGTGTA
>JAFQWY010000263.1 GCA_017407225.1 Clostridia bacterium
AGGTGTTCCCGTGGGTGTAGCCCTGATCGGCGTATTCCTGATACAATTCCCACGTTCAGCCGACAGGAAACTGTATGTGAAATCCGTGAAGGAGCCGGTTGAACCGGATGGCAGGCATTCCATAATCTTTGGCGATGAGTGTAACAGGGACAGCGGCGGGATTCTGAAGGATGGTATCATAGTAGGAGATTTTCGGCTTAACTTCTTCAAGGGTTTCTTCCAGAAGTTTTGATGCAGTGGCAAGCTGCTTGTTTTCATATTCAAGATTGCGATACCGTTCTTCGACTGCAATGCGTTCCCGTTGTTCATTGGCAAGGTCTTTAAGAAGTTCCGCATTTTTTATCGTGTTTCTCTGCAATTCATCGAGCAGTTCGGGGATGATATATGCACCATGTTTACGAATGGTAGGAAGTACAGTATCGAAAACCCAATGTTCAAATGCCTGTGCATCCGGCAGTTTGGAACGAATAATTAAGCGATACAGGTTACCTTCATCGATATAATTAACAGCTACTTTCTGTTCTGTTGTTGTCCCATGTTGATTTGTTGTCAATGAGACCACCTCACGTTTCGTGAGCCCGTCTCCCACACAGTGTCTGATAACAGCTGCATGAGGGTTTGAATATCCTAATATTTCAGCACATTTTGTAGCAGGAAACCAGAACTTATCTCCTACCTGCATCACTTCCAGTTCACCGAATTCATCGTGAACGTATTTTTCAACCTTATTCTCCATAGAAATCCTCGCTTTCTTCCTGATGTCCGACGTGTGCGCCGATCAGCTTGCTGCTGAGATAGCCGAGGACAGTGTACTGCTCGGTGGTAGTCAGTTCCTCGATGAAGTCGAGCAGAGAGAGCATCTCAACATCTTCCTGTACTACCACCACAAGTTTTCCGTCTTCAATGTGTGCTGTGAGGACGGTATCCTCGTTCAGATTTGCGTCCCGTGCAAGGTTTTCGGGAATATTAAAATCATGGTTACTGCCATATAGGAATCCTTTCTTCCAGTATTTTTTCGTTGTGCATCATATCGAACAGCGTAAACTGCCGTTCCATTTCGTACCGTTCCGCTGTGTTGTAGTTTGAGATGAGAAGTTCGGCGTACTGCTTACCGGCTTCATATCGCTGTGCAATGTTGGAAAGCCGTGTTGTCCCTTCGATGATGATCCCTTCACGGGAGTACAGCTTACGGATTTCGGGGCAGTCGTTGTAGGACAGCAGAAACTTTCCCTCAATCCCGCACAGTGCATCCGCCAGCCGTTCGTGATCCTTGGGGGTGAATCCGACATCTTCGTAATAGTCCTCCGTCGCATAGTACGGCGGATCGCAGTAGAAAAACGATTCCGGCCGGTCATACTGGCGAATCAGCTTCTCGAAGTCACGGTTCTCGATCACCACGCTCTGCAGTCTGGCGCAGGCCTGGCGGATCAGCGGGAAGTTGTTCCACATCCGGTGGGGCTGTGCGCCAAAGGAATCCAGTCCGGATGCGTAGCTCTGCCGTATGATCTGATAGAAATACGCCGCCCGCTTTACATCCGGCAGTTCCGATGCCTGGGTGTGCATGATCTTGCGGACATAATCGAAATCCAGACGTGAATTCAGTGTGTATGTCAGCTCATCGATCAGCTGCTCCGGGGAATCGCGCACACAGCGGTACAGGTTCGTAAGGTTGGCGTTGAAGTCGTTGTACACCTCAAAATCCCTGCCG
>JAFQWY010000264.1 GCA_017407225.1 Clostridia bacterium
ACGAACTGGTTGAAGAACGCCATTTCTTCGGGAGCGTTTTCCATGACGTAGGAGATGATGAACTTCAGCATATCTTCCGCCAGCTTCATGTCGTCGGCCAGATCTGCGAATGCGATTTCGGGCTCGATCATCCAGAATTCCGCAGCATGACGCTGGGTATTGGAGTTTTCCGCACGGAAGGTGGGACCGAAGGTGTAGATATTCTTGAACGCCATTGCGTAGGTTTCGCCGTTGAGCTGACCGGAAACGGTGAGGTTTGCGCTCTTGCCGAAGAAGTCTTCACCGAAGTCAACGGCACCGTCCTCGGTTCTGGGAAGATTATCCAGATCCAGAGTGGTTACGCGGAACATTTCGCCCGCACCTTCACAGTCGGAACCGGTGATGAGAGGAGTGTTTACGTACACGAAGTTTCTGTCCTGGAAGAACTTGTGGATGGCATAAGCCGCCAGGGAACGGACGCGGAACACTGCCTGGAACAGGTTGGTTCTGGGTCTGAGGTGGGAAATGGTGCGGAGGTACTCGATGGTGTGGCGCTTCTTCTGGAGGGGATAATCGGGAGTGGATGCGCCCTCAAGTGTTACGCTGTCCGCGTGGATTTCAAAGGGCTGCTTTGCATCGGGAGTTTCGATGATGCGGCCTTCCACGACGAGAGCGGAGCCTACGTTGTACTTGGAGATTTCCGCGAAGTTGGGGAGCTTTTCGTCGTAAACGATCTGGATGGGTTCAAAGAAGGTGCCGTCTGCGAGCATGATGAAGCCGAACGCCTTGGATGCGCGGATACTGCGTACCCAGCCGCCGACGGTGACGTGGTCGTGGTCAACTGCGCCGCGGTCGCGGTAAAGCTGACGGATGCTGGTAAGTTCCATAATTGTTTCCTTTTTTTTATAATCGCAAATTGATTGCGGTAGTTTTTTAATAATATAGTATTATATCACAGATACAGCGGATAATGCAAGAGTTTTCGGAGGATTTGCGGCAGAAAAGCTGTCCTTCCCCGCCGATTTTCCCATTCCCCGCGGATTCTGCTCACATATCTCCGATGGAGAGCTGGTATGCGCCCCGTGCCCACAGAATCCATTTGCTTCTGTCCAGAGGATTCACGCCTCTCCGGGGACTGATGTGCTCCTTCCCGTCCCGGCATTCCCGGTAGCCGTGGAAGGTGGTATTGACGACGGCTTTTCCGGAGGACATGGATGCCAGCTTCACTGGAAATTCCATGGACTGTGCAGCCGGCACGATGGCTTCCAGGGTAGTGGTGTCACCCATGATGACGGGGGAATCGTATTCGCCGCCCATGCGGGTGATTTCATTGATGATCTTGCCCGACAGGTTCGTCGGTGCGGAGATTCTCATGTTCAGGAGGGGTTCCAGAATGGTGGATCCCAGACTCTGCAGACCGTTCATGAACGCCATGGGGGTGCAGACGAAGAAGTCCAGAGGATGGGTGTGAATGGTGTGATGCTGACCGCCCACAAGGGTGCACCTGAAGTCCGTGACCTCCCATCCGTACAGTCCCTGCTCAAGGCAGTTGTAGAAGGAAGTGCGGATGTGGGTCTGATACCGGTAGAAGCACTGGTTGGAGGGCAGCTTGCCGTGATAGGACACGCCGTACCCTCTCGGCATGGGCTCGAACTTGAACTGCACCACCGCCCAGCAGGGTTTGGGCATGGTGTAGTCCGCGTAGGCAAATCCGGCTTTCGCGGGAGTCTCCTTGTAGATGACCGTGGGCGGCGAGAAGGAGGCGATCAGGTTGTACCGCTCTCTCAGCAGGCTGTCCACCACCTCCAGCTGGATCTTGCCGGTGGTGTTGATGATAATCTCCCGCTGACCGTTCTCCCATTTGGTGTCCAGGTAGGGTTCTTCATCGGACAGCTGGGAGAGGGCTTCCGCAAGGCGCGGGATTTTCTCGGGATCGTTGTCGGCGGGAGTGACCTGAACCCGCAGGAAGGGCTGAGCCAGACGATAGGAATTCCCAAGCGCGAGGGAGCCTACAAAATGCCCGGTTTTCGCCGACGGAAGTCCGCAGAGCGCCGCAATATCCCCGGATCCGATCTCGCCGGCATCGGTGTATTTTCCGCCGGTGAATTTCCGGATCTGAGCCACCTTTTCCCGGGGATTGGGCTTTTCTTCCAGCTCCACGGCGTCGTTTTCTTCCCCGGCCGGATTGGTTTTCGCAGCATCGACAGGGGGGATCAGCTCCACTTCGTCACGGTTCACAATCCTGCCTCCGAACAGACGGACATGGGACACCTTGCCCATGACCTTGTCGTGCTCGATTTTGAAGATCACGCCGCACAGCTCATCGGTGCTTCTTCTCTCCGCAGACGGCATATGACACGCGAGGAAATCCATCAGATCCTTCACGCCCACGGACAGCTTGGCGGAACCGCACAGCACCGGAATCACCCGGCAGGCGGAAATCTCACTGTCAAGGATGGCATCGGTGCGTTCCGGGGAGAGAATCTCGTCCATGAGATAGGCTTCCCCGGCTTCCTCGTTCACGTCGCAGAGCGCTTCGGTGACGGCACGGCAGAAAGCATCCCCGGTGAGGGTCTTTGCTGTGGGGGTGTCGGTTTCGCATCCGCCGTACTCCGACAGCAGAACGGGAGTGCGGGAGCATACCTGCGCCAGCTCGGCGAGAATGCGCTCCGGATCCGCACCGGCCCGGTCGATTTTATTGATGAATACCGCACAGGGAAGATTGGCGTCCCCGAGGGCTTTCAGGATATTTTCCGTGTGAGCCCGTACACCCTCCACGGCGGAGACAACCACCACGGCGTAGTCCAGGGCGCAGAGAGACCGCTCCACCTCACCGGCAAAATCCACGTGTCCGGGGGTGTCGATGATATTGAAGGTAACGCCGCCCCAGTCAGCGGATGCCGTGGATGTGCGGACGGAGATGCCCCTCTGCCGCTCAATGGAGAGGTTGTCCGTAGCCGTGGTGCCCGAATCCACGCTGCCCGCCGCACGGATGACGCCCGCGTGGTAGAGAATCTGTTCCGTCAGTGTGGTCTTCCCCGAGTCAACATGGGCCAGAATGCCGATATTGTGAAACATGAATGCCTCCTGTGAGGTTATTTCTAAAATGCATCGGTTTGTATTTTATTTATTATACTATACTCCCCGTCCGCCGTCAAGCAAGAAAAAGCCTGCTCCTCAGCGAAAAAAGACCGGAATCATCCGGATTTCCCCGCCGTCCGTCCCGGAGAACGGAATCCCGGGCCATATCCCGCAAAATTATTAAATTCCGACATAAATATTACATAAATTGTGTAAAAGCCCTTTACAATACCACAGAAACATAGTATAATTATTATTGCACGATTTTTGCATCTGTGCTGACGTTTCCGGTCTCGCAAAGGATTCCGGAATTCCAAAAACATCAATAACTGCACCCTAAAATATACCTCCCGGACTGGTCAGCAGCCGGCCGGTAAAGCATAAAGTGCAGCCATTCAACCGAATATCTGATGTTCACACACGACAGTTTTCAGGTTTGTCGGAAGACAAAGCCTGGTAGAACCCGGACTGTTGTCTGAGAAATCCCGGCTGCAATCGGAGATCCGCGGAGGATTCCGGTCTGCAACACACTCTTTGCGGGGGCCGTGATTAGTCCGTGTGTGGGTTCGCGCAGAGCTGTAATACGGCTATACGTGGTCTTTTGCCGCAAAGGGGGATGCAAAAAATGAATTCCAATAAGAATATTATCGAATTAAAGAACATTACCGTGACTTTTGACGGGGATACCATCCTCGACAATATGAGTCTTTCCATCCGTGACGGGGAATTTGTCACACTGCTGGGTTCGTCCGGCTGCGGCAAAACCACTACGCTGAGAATCATTGCGGGCTTTCTGGAACCTGATGCGGGAGAAGTGTTTTTTGACTCGAAAAACATGAATGGTGTTCCCGCGTACAAGCGTGAGGTAAACACCATTTTTCAGCGTTATGCCCTTTTCCCGAACTACAATGTCTTTGAAAACATCGCATACGGGCTGAGAGTCCGCCATGTTCCGGAAGCCGAAATCAAACAGAGAGTATCCGAAATGCTCACGCTCGTGAATCTGGAAGGCTTCGAGAAGCGGAATATCGCAAAGCTGTCCGGCGGTCAGCAGCAGAGAGTTGCCATCGCACGGGCACTGGTTCTCAAGCCCAAGGTACTGCTCCTTGACGAACCTCTGGCCGCACTGGACCTGAAGCTCCGCAAGGATATGCAGAACGAACTGAAAAATATCCAGAAGGCACTGGGCATCACCTTCATCTTCGTCACCCACGACCAGGAAGAAGCGCTGTCCATGTCCGATACCGTTGTCGTCATGAACGAGGGCAAGATCCAGCAGATCGGCTCCCCCATCGACATCTACAACGAACCGGAAAACGCCTTTGTCGCCGACTTCATCGGTGAATCCAATATCCTTGACGGCGTGATGCGTGCGGACTACCGTGCGTTCTTCTCCGGCAAGGAATTCCGCTGTCTCGACTCCGGATTTGCTCCCAACGAGCCGGTGGATATCGTTGTCCGTCCCGAAGACGTTGACATCGTCAAGCCCGAAGACGGCATGGTAAAGGGTATCGTCACCTCCGTCACCTTCCTCGGCGTACACTATGAAATCATCGTGGACATCGGCGGCTTCAAGTGGATGATCCAGACCACCGATTACGCTGCAGAAGGCGACGAAGTTGGGCTGTTCATCGAACCCGACGCCATCCATGTCATGAAGAAATCCAAGTACAGCGGTCTCTACGGCGACTACAGCAGCTACTCCGACGAAATGGATCAGATGAGCGAGCTGCCCGAAGACGACGAAGAAGAGTAAGCGGAAAGGTGCGTGGATAGCCGTGAAAAAACGAACTCTCGGTCAGCGCCTCCTCGGTGCGCCGTACATTGTGTGGGCAGCCATCTTCATCATCGTTCCCCTGCTCATCGTGGTGTACTACTCCTTCACCGACGCGGACGGAAACTGGACCTTAAACAACATCAAAGCTCTGGCGGACTATAAGGAAGTCTTCTGGATCTCCATCGAATACTCCTTCATCGCCACCGTCATTACCCTGCTCATTTCCTATCCCTTCGCATACCTCATGAGCCGCCAGAAGGAAAACGCCCAGCGGATCATGATGATGCTGGTGATGCTTCCCATGTGGATGAACCTGCTGATCCGTACCTACTCCTGGATGAACATCCTTGAGAAAAACGGCATCATCAACAATCTCCTCGCAAACTTCGGCATCGAACCTCTGAAAATGATCGGTACCCCCGGTGCGGTCATCTTCGGTATGATCTACAACTACATCCCCTACATGATCCTGCCCATTTACTCGGTCATGTCCAAGATTGAACCCAGCCTTCTGGAAGCTGCCGAAGACCTGGGCTCCAACGGCTGGTCCAAGCTGCGCCGCGTGATTCTGCCCATGTCCATGCCGGGCGTGGTATCCGGATTCACCATGGTATTCGTTCCCTCCGTCAGCACCTTCTACATCAGCCAGAAGCTGGGCGGCAAGATCATGCTGGTGGGCGACGCCATCGAAAAGCAGATCCAGTCCCTGTACAACTACAACATGGGCGCCGCACTTTCTCTGGTGCTCATGGTGCTCATCCTCATCTCCATGGCGGTCATGAAGAAGTTCGCCGGAGACGAAGGAAGCAATCTCTACGTGTAAGGAGGAGATATCATGAAAAAAGTCACCGGCAACGTGTTCATTGCACTGATCTACATCCTCCTGTACGCACCCCTTCTCGTGATGGTGTTCTTCTCCTTCAACTCGGCGAAAAGCACCTCCGTGTTCCAGGGCTTCTCCCTCAAATGGTACCGTGAGCTGTTCTCCTCCTCCAATACCATCACCGCTCTCCAGAATACCCTGATTCTGGCCGTCACTTCCGCTCTCATCGCTAC
>JAFQWY010000040.1 GCA_017407225.1 Clostridia bacterium
CCGACTCAGCGCAGCGGACGGTCATGGGAAATGCATAGCCTCCAGCTACAAAAACGCCGTGCCTGCCTGTCGGGGCTTCCCGACTCAGCGCAGCGGACGGTCGTGGGAAATGCTGTGATTTCAGCTGCAAAAACGCCGTGCCTGCCCGCGGGTGCTTACCCGCTGATGAAGTCGCAGTATCTCACCCAGTCATGGCGGGAGAGGTAGTGAGTTCCGGGTCTGATATGGTATGCCACATTTCCGTCGGCGAATCTGTCCCAGCCTTCCGGGAGACGGTCGGGATGGACAAATCCGGTCACGCCGTTTGCTTCCCACGCTTCGGATGCGGCGGCACAGCAAAGGTATTCGGATACGGGATCCGCCCACTGGTCCTTTTCCGCAGAGGCAACGTACAGCTTCCGGGGAGCCACAGCCGCAAGGAGATAATGCTGGTCGAAGGGCGCGTTTTCGGAGTCTTCCACCGTTCCGGAGATTTCCTTCATGTTTTCGCAGAACCAGTAGGGGAATCTTCTGCAGATTGCCGGGAAGTCTTCGCCCACCTTCTGTCTGGTGATTGCTGCACCGGAGCATCCCGAATCGTTGGAGAAAACGTGTGTGAACCGTTCGTCGTTGGCACCTGCCCACAGCGCAGTCTTGCCCAGGCGGGAGTGACCAATGACGCCCACACGGTTCCTGTCAACACAGTCCAGGGACAGCAGATAATCCAGCACACAGGAAGCAGCAAACGCCCACAGACCGATCTTACCGGTGGTATCGGGAGCGCGCTGACCATCCTTGGAGAAATGAGCCGCCATCTTTTCCAGATGCTCGTCGGTATCCCATGCCACGTCGTTCATCCACATTTCCGCCACGGTCACATCGTTGTCAACCAGTTCTTCTTCCGGGTAGTACCAGAGGAAGGCGAAGGAAATGTACACAAATGCAGGCTTGGGTGCATCCGCTGTTGCCGTATTGGGGATGGAAACAGTCACCGGAAAGGTAAAGCTTTCGCCGTCGGGCATGGGAACGGTGATTTCCACCCGGCTCTTGGTCGCTTTGCCGGCGGAGGATTCCCCTGCGGATACCACTTTCCATGTGGTTTCACCGCATTTTTTCGGGAATCTGCCGTACTCCATGGTTTCCAGCACATCGATCAGCTCGCGGCGTCTGGCTTCCCAGTTTTCCTTTGTTACGGGCGTGCCGTCGTTCATCTTCATCAGCGCAGGAAGTTTCCGTTCATCAAGCAGTTTCTGAATCATAGCAGGATCTCCTTTTATTGATATATTTTACAGAATCATGTTATCAGTCCCGATGCCGTCCCCGTCCTCTGGGCATTGTCCGCGCAACCGCCACGGGATACACCGCACCGGCACCGTAAAAATACAGCAGCTTTGCCGCCGTTTCCATGGTTGCACCGGAGGTGATGATATCGTCAAGAAGCAGGTATTTTCCGCCGGGTATGATTTTCTTCGCACGGATCTCAAGGGAGTTTTCCGCGTTTTCCAGCCGTTCCGCGGCATTCAGATGCTTCTGCTCCTCTCCTTCCGTCCGGTCAAACAGACGCCGGAATCCGCATCCCAGACGTTTGGCCAGACGGCGGCCGATTTCCTCACTTTGGTCCACACCGGTTTCCATGTATTTCTCATAGGAACGGGGCGTGTAGGTCACAATCCAGTTTTCCGGATTTTCCCCTTCCTTCTCCATCAGAATCTTCAGACACCGGCTCAGCTCCGCGGCAAAGAAATCTGCCAGCAGCCCTCTGTTTTTCAGCTGATAGATCATCCGCTCCGTAACCCGGTCCTCATCTCCGTCGGTCCGGTACCAGCACAGTGCGCAATATCCGGTTCCGCCCAGGGAAGTTCCGGTATGATCCAGAAATCCCGCTCCGCAGATGCAGTCCGACGGTGAGTTTCCGCACACCGGACATTTTTCAAACAGTTCTCTCAGATATTTTTCCCGGCAGTCTCCGCAAAGCCCGCTTTCATCTGCCGGTTTTCCGCAGACCGCACATTTCATAGGAAACAGCAGATTCAGCAATGCATCGAACAGCCGCATACCCAGCCTCCCATCGAATTTTGTACATTATATCACATAAAACGGGAGGTTGTAAACCATATTCCGTAATTTTTACGAAATATGACGTTATTTTCTATACCGCCTCCGCACGGATGGGCAGCTGCAGAGGCTCACGGATCCGGCAGCGCGCATACTCCCTGTCATACAGCCAGTCCTCCAGATGACTCCGGGGGATGAACAGGGGCATTCTGTCATGGATACGCGCCGGAATTCCCTCGGCCTGTGAGGTAAGAATCACGTGACGCCGGATCCCTGCCGGATCGTTCTTCTCCACGCATCCGAGCAGAAGCACATCGCCGTCGTCGGAGAAAATCCGGTATTTCACGCCTCCTGACCACTCATAATACGCCGACACGGTCAGTACAGCGCGTTCGCTCTCAAAAGGAATCCTGAACATGGGTTTCTCTTCCACAGTTTCTGCCCGCGCATTGATGAGAAGCTGGGATTTCTGTCCGGATTTCATTTCAAATCCCCACCTGGACAGATGGGCCCGCACCGATGCGTAGGAGCCGTACAACAGAGGCATGGTGGATCCCGGAAACACCTCGTTCTGGCGGAAGTATTTCATCAGATTCCCTTTCTTTTCCCGTTCGATGATGTACATCAGCTCGTCGTCTTCAATCCACGCCTGATACCGGCCGCACATGATACCGCCTCCTTGTTTTTCCTGAAATTTCTCCGCAGAAAATCCGCGCTCCGCCTTGACAATGAACATTTGTTCGTGTATAATACAGACAGAGTGACCGAACGCTTGTTTTCTGTGATTCTATTATGCCACAGAAGTGTTCATTTGTCAATGGGGTTATGCAAACATTTTCGGGGAGGTTTATATAAATGACACAGCAATCGTTTTTCCGGTTCCGGCAGGATGACTGCGCATGGAACGGAAATCCGGCATACCGGACCATTCTCCACTGCGACCTGAACAATTATTTCGCCTCCGTGGAGCTTCTGGATCATCCGGAGCTGCGGGACAAGCCGGTGATCGTGGGAGGATCCACCGCCGAACGTCACGGCATTGTGCTGGCCAAGAACTATATCGCCAAAGCCCAGGGCGTCATGACCGGGGAAGCGGTCTGGCAGGCAATGAACAAATGTCCCGGTCTGATTTCGCTGGATCCCCACTACGACAAGTATCTGGACTACAGCCGCGCCGTCCGGGGGATCTATCAGCGGTACACCGACCAGATCGAAGCCATGGGGATTGACGAATGTTTTCTGGACGTGACCGGCAGTATGTATCTGTTCGGCAGCGGTGCAAAGATCGCCGACGAAATCCGGAAATCGGTGAAAGCCGAAACCGGACTGACCATTTCTGTGGGCGTTTCCTTCAATAAAATCTTTGCCAAGCTGGGCTCCGACATGAAAAAGCCCGATGCGGTAACAGTGATTCCGCCGGACAGCTTCCGGGAGGTGATCTGGTCCCTGCCGGCCTATGAAATGCTGGGCGTGGGCATGAAGACCTACAAGAAGCTGTGGTACCGTGGAATCCGCACCATCGGGGACATCGCCTGCTGTCAGCCGGAACTGCTCCATTCCTATTTCGGCAAGATGGGGTACGTGCTCTGGGCATACGCCAACGGTCTGGAAAACTCCCCTGTGATGGATCAGGACGACCGCTGTCCCATCAAATCCGTGGGTCACGGCACCACAACCACAGCGGATCTGACCACCGAACGCGAAGTTTTTGATACCATCATCGAGCTGTCGGAGGAGATCGGCATGAAGCTGCGGAAGAATCACATCTCCTGCGGCGGTGTAGCGGTGTCCATCCGGGAAAACGACATGACTGTCCGGGAATATCAGATGAAGTTCCCACGCTCCACACAGCTTGCCCGAGAGATTTCCCGGGGTGCCATGCGGGTATTCCGCCAGAAACATATCTGGAGATGCGACATCCGGAGTGTCACTGTCCGGGCCATCTATATCACCAATGAAACGGCGCCCGAGCAGCTGGATCTGTTCACGGATACTGTCAAGCAGGAGGAACTGCTGTCGCTGGAGCACACCATCGACGATCTGCGGAAGCGATACGGAGACCACGTGGTGTACAGCGCTTCCTACCTGTGCGCGGACAAGCTGTCCTGGCAGAGAATCGGATTCAGGGACCACTCGGAAATTTATTAACATAAAATTCCGGGAATTCTATTTACACAGACTCCGGGAAAGCCGCTGATTTTCCGGTACCGGTTGCACATCCGGGAAAAGTATGGTATAATTCCTTTATATCTTTATATAATGTAGGAATTCATCGGAGGATCCATCATGTCAAAACAGCGCAAGGGTGAGCTTACCGCTGCATCGGTGATTTTCATGCTCCTCGTCATCTTCATCCATGCGGCGGCGGAAGGAGTCAGCGGCTACCGTGTGGACAGCCTTCAGTTTCTGGTTCTCCAGTCCATGCACCGGCTGTCATCTTTTGTGGTACAGGGATTCCTGTTTCTGTCGGGGCTGAAGCTGTTCCTGCCGTCGAAGAAGCCCTTCTCCTACCGAAAATTCTATCTCTCACGGCTGAAGCGGGTGGGGCTTCCCTATCTGTTCGTTTTCACGCTGATTTACGTCTACAGCATCCTCACCAACCGGATCACGCCGTCCGTCCCGCATTTTCTCACCGAACTGTTCACGGGCGGGCTGACCGGGCATTTCTACTTCGTCGCCGTGATCTGCCAGTTCTACCTGCTGATTCCCCTGTGGAGATGGGTATCGCGCCGCAGTCCCTTTCTGTGGATTCCTGCCTCCCTGCTCCTGATGACCGTGTTGAAAACCGCCGTTCCTGAGGTGCTGGCACAGTTCGGCATTGAGTTTTCCCTGAACAGCCGGATGTTCTGGTATTATCTGTTCTATTTTGTCGCCGGAATCTTCGCCGGACGGTATTACGATGCTTTTGTCCGGATGCTGAAACAACACACCGGTGAAATTGCCGTCTGGTTCGTCCTCACCGGCATCGTGGACTGCGCCAATCTGATTGTCATCCGCCGAGGATTATACTATCCCTCCTGGTCGGAGAATTTCCACACCCTTTACTGCGCCGCCGCGGTTCTGTTCACCCTGTGCATGAGTCTGAAGCTGGCGCATCTTTCCGAAAAGCCGTGGATGAAGCTGACCGACGGCGCCTCCTACAACGTGTATCTGATTCATCCGCTGTTCATTTTCATCGCGGACTCCCTCATGAACCGGGCAGGACTTGTCTCACTCACCCTGCGCCTTGGCGTGCGGTTTGTGCTGGTGTACGCATTTTCCATCGGGATCTGCGTTCTGTGGGAGTTTGCGAAAAAACGCCCGAAAACTCCACCGGCGGTTGATAAAAAACGCATCTGACACGATGGGTACATGATGGAATTTCCGGCGGTTTCGAGGTATACTGTTCCTGTAAATCACCGAGGGAGGAATAACCAATGAAACTGAACAAAACCATTGCCGCTCTCCGCCGGGAAAAGGGTCACACCCAGGAACAGCTTGCGGAAATGCTCGGGGTATCCACCCAGGCAGTCTCCAAATGGGAATGTGCCGCATCCATGCCGGATATTTCCCTTCTTCCGCGGCTGTCGGAAATTTTCGATGTGTCTGTGGACTATCTGCTGGGCTGTGAGCGGAATGTGCGCCGGACAATTGATGAAGTGATCTCGGAAGCCAATTGTCTTGCAAAAGAAGGAAAGCATGACGAATCCGCGGCTCTGCTTGCACGGAAACTGACACGGTATCCCGGTGACAACCAGCTGATCTTTGAGCTGGCTCGACGGCGTTTTGTCAATGCAAGGCATAAAAAGCGGACGGAACGGGAAACTCTTCTGAAACTGGCAGAGGAAGGCTTTGAGACCGTCATGAGGAACACGGAAGACGGGAACCGCCGCGCATGGTCCACCCATTTTCTCTCCGTCATCGCCCTCTCACGCCGGGACTTCGCCAAAGCGCGGGAGTACAATCAAAAGCTGCTGGGCGGTGTGGGACTCTACCCCCGTGCCATGGCTGTGACCATCGACATGGAAGAAAAGGCAAATCTGGACTCTGTGCGCCTGCTTAACGAAACGGTGATGGGGTGCATTTTTGAATATTCCCTGCTGGTCGGGCTGATAGCCCCTTTTGCCTGGGAGCACAACGATAACGAGCTGGCAATCCGGGAGTACGGGCGTGCGGTGCGGGTTCTGTCCGAGTTCAACGAAACGGGATTTTTCGATCTGCCGCTGATGCAGTGCCATGAAGCACTCGCCCGTGCCTGTGCGTGGAGTGACCGGCCGGATGAGATGATCTCACATCTGAACCTCGCTTGTAACGCTGCCGAACGATACGACAGCCGGAAACCGGATGCGGTTCATGATCTTTATGCCGTCATGGGAGAGTCCGCCGAAACCGAGGAGAAAATCTGCGCCGCGGATACCCTATACCGGATTCTGACCTCCCCGGACTGGAGATTTTTCGCGGATACGGCCGGTTTCGCTGAAATTCTCCGGCGGCTGAAATAAAAACAGACGCAGCATCAGCCGCGCCTGTTTGGGGTTATTTACTTGGCGCAGCTGCCGCCGGTGCAGTTTTCCTTCGCCTTTTCAGCGGACAGAACGAAGGATTCGCAGTCAACGCATTCGGTCTTGGTGGGGTTCTTTTCGTGGGTACCTACTACAATCTTGTCCAGAACGCAGTAGTTGGTGGTATCCGCGTGGTGTGCGCACTGGGTTACGGTGCAGGCGATGCAGTGATTGGGTTTCTTCATTTCTTCCATTTTTGTCACCTTCCGGCTGTGAATTTCGGGTGAGCGCTTTCCCCGGATTCTCACCCGAAGCTCACTCACTCCAATGTCATGATACCCACGCGTGCCCGTTCTTATTCATCCCGAATCATCCCTTCTTTTCAAAATTTTGATTCATCAGGAGGTTATGCCGTGACGGAATTTGTGATTCCCTCGGAGATTCACCGCTCCGATATTCTCCGATATGCCGCCGAGGTCCGTGCCGCTGACGGTGAGTTTGACGGAAGTGCCGGGCTGGGCGAGTTTGATTCCTATTCCATGTGGCTGGAGCGTCTCCGTCTTCTGGCATCGGACAAAGCCGAAAAATACGGCTGTTACCGCACATTCGTGTATCTGGCCTATGACAGCGGCAGACCGGTCGGCATTGTAAGTGCCCGGATCACCGATGACAGTTTTGTGTCAACTTACGCCGGGCATATCGGCTATCATGTCCGCCCGTCCTGCAGACGGATGGGATACGGAAAACAGCTTCTGACCTTTGCCGCGGATTTATGCCGTAAAAACGGAATTTCCGTTCCCGTGGTCTGCACCGATCCCGGAAATCTGCCGTCACAGAACACGGCACGTTCCTGCGGTTTTGTTTACGCCGGAGAAGTGAACTACCGGAACGAGAGACGGATTCTGCGGTTTGTAAAAGAATAAGAAAGAGCCGATCCCATGGAATTGTCATGGAAATCGGCTCCGTTTGATTCAGGGGTTGTTGTTTTCGCCGTGCATAAAGGCGAGCACATCGTTTTTCAGGGCTTCATCCGTAATTGCCGCAGGCTTCCACGGATTCTCGTCTTCGGAGGTTCTGCAGGGAATGAACCGATATTCCACACCGGTCAGTTCTCCGTCCCTCGACTGAAGCTCCGCCTGCAGAAGCACCGTATGCTCCTCCCGATAGAGAACCGCACCGTCAATCAGGCTGCCCAGAGAATAAACAATACAAGATCCGTTGTATTCCTCGGCAGGCTGCAGTACCGCACCGTTGGTTCCCACAATCAGATCCGCCCCTGCATCCGCATAAGAACGCAGCAGGGCTTTTTTGCTTTCTCCCGGCACGGAAGAGGTATCGGTATCGGACACATACAGTGCCACAAAATCAGCCTTTTCCCTCGCTCCGGCAATCCATGCTTTCACGCCTTCCGCATCTTCCTCCCGGAGCTTGCAGCAGTAAATTCCAACAATCAGGCCGCTGTCCAATTCACGGTACACTGCCCTTCCGCTGTCGCACCAGTAAACCCCGGCCGCCTCCAGTGCAGCCTCCGTGTCGCTGTATCCTTCGCTGCCGTAGTCGCGTGTACACGGAAATTCAATGGACAGAGCTTCCACACCGCTGTCCGAAAAAATACCGGCAGCGGCTGCGGGAGCCGAAAACCACTCCCTGCTGTCTTTTTCGGCAGGCTCAAGCTGACGGTCGGTAAGGACTGCATCAAGACCGGCTATCGTAAAGTCATCGGTCAGAAAAATTTCCTTCAGATTTTCCAAAAAATAACCGGTGCCGTTTTCTTCCAGCGCTCCGTTGAAGGTACCGTATGCGGAAATCCCCAGCATGGATCCCGTCGTACAGCTTCCTCCGAAGGTTACGGTGCTGATTTCATAAGAATTGTCAGGTTCTTCCACCGGCAGAATAATTTCATCCGGCGGATGGGTGGCGCTTGGTTCCGCAGTTTCCAGTGACGGACTGAAACTGGCTTCTGTTCCGAATATGGTGTACAGAACGCCGAGAATCAGAAGCGCGGCACCTGCGGCAACCAGATAGATCGTTCTTCCCAGCACGATCCGTTCCATGATTTTCATATTGTCCTCTCCCAACGCTGTTATCCTGAAATGAATATTCAGCGCGCAAAGCATTTTTTCATACACAAATGTTGAATGATTATATTCCCGGAGAAAATATTTTAATCATTTTAACATAAATATGATCATTTTGCAAGGGAAATATGAAAATTCAAAGGAACAGCGGTCTGAGCTGCAGGTTCTGTTCCGCTTTTTCCACGGCTTCCGGGCATTTTGCAAAATCCGCCACCAGGGAATGGGGCTTTTTCACCGGATCATCCTGCTTCATGGGAACGAAATAGACGTTTTTTCTGCCCAGCAGTGTTCCGATGTTTGAAAAATTCGCACTCATGGCATCGTTGCTGGCGAGAGCGATCACCAGCGGACGATCCGATCGGAGATGTGCTTTCGCCGCCATGGTTACGGTAGTATCCGTGATGCCGTTTGCCAGTTTCGCCGCCGTATTTCCCGTGCAGGGGCAGATCAGCAGAAGATCCAGGGGATCCGACGGACCGAACCGCTCTGCCTGCACAATGGAGATCACCGGTTCTCTGCCGCAGATTCCGCGGATCTGTTCCTGCAGAAGTGCGGCGGTACCGAACCGGGTATCTGTTTTCGTCACATTCTCCGACAGAACCGGCACAATGTCGTATTGCTCCGCCAGAGTACGCATCACATCCAGTGCCCGACGGTGAGTGCAATAGGATCCGCACATGGCAAATCCCAGTCTCTTTTTTGTCATGATACTCTCCTGTCCTATGCTTTATTCTTTCCGCAGTCCGTTTTTCATGATTTCCTTCACTGCCGAGAGAATAATTCCGCCGGCAGTCACGGGGGAAGTTTTTCCCGGCAGGGACGGAAGAGGCACCACCCGGATCCCCAGCTCCTTTGCCGCTTCGACATCCGTTCCCCCCGATGCCAGTTCAAAAATCACACTTTCCCTGCTGATGCCCGACAACACATCCTCATCCAGAACACAGTGGGGAACGGTATTGAAGAGTGCATCCGCCGGAACGGGATGTTTCCGGTATTCATCCAGTACAACGGGGATGCATCCGTCACATTCTGCCCACGCACGGTCACGGGGACTGCGTGCTACAGCATATACTTCCGCTCCCAGTGAGAGAAGCCGCTGTGCCAGAGTCCGCCCCACCCTGCCGTATCCGAATACCGCCGCTTTCATTCCGGCGATTGTCACGGGAAGCTCCGCAATGCAGGCTGCAATGGCACCCTCGGCTGTGGGAACGGCATTTCGGATCTGCAGTTCCTCCGAATCGTAATAGTCGGCAGTGAAAATGCCCCTCTCTCCTGCGTATCTTCTGAACACCGGAGGCATCATTCCGCCGGTCAGCAGGGCGCCGGGGCTCATCCGGTCGGCAATATCCGTCAGCGATACAGCATCCCCGGATTTTGTCAGCGGTGTATTCAGCAATGCCCCGTCCCTTGTACACGGCAGAGGCAGAATCACCGCAGCCGATCCTTTCACGGCGGATTTCCAGTCGGCACACCGCACCGCATCCGCCAGATACTTCTCATCCGGGGTTCCGTACACACCGTCAAATCCCCAGACCGCACATTCATAGTCCTGAGACAACCCGTGAATCATCACAAGCTGCCGCTGATCTCCGCCAAGAATTCCGATTTTCAGCGGATTATTTCCGGTATCCTGTTTCATGTTTGCGTTTTCCAGCATGATCCGGCACCTGTTTCCATCAGTTTCCGGGAGGCGGATCCAATAAAAAATCCGCAGCATCCCTGTTTTCAGAGTATGCTGCGGACGGTTTTATGTGATTGTTCAGAGGATGATTCCGGTGTCCTCCCCGTCTTCGGTGACCATGGGAATTCCGTTAAATCCCAGTTCGGCGAGAACCTTCTTCCACCGTTCTTCCATATCATCATCGTGCAGAACGGGCAGGAATCCCGCGCGGATATATCCCTTGATGGCGGGCAGTCTCCAGTCGTCGGTGGTCAGCCGTGTGATCCGGTTTTCCCCGGGCATTTCCTCTTTCAGCTTTGCCATGGCGCGGCCGAGAAGAGCATCGCCCAGCTTATGTCCCCGTGCATCGGTGCGGCAGGCCACCATGTGAATGTCGCCAACACCGCTGGGTCGTACATAGCCGATTGTGGTCGCCATGGGAACATCATCTTCACGGCAGGCGAAAAACAGATCCTTCTCCGGCACAAGATTCTCTCGCGCAATGATCGCCCAGTCCAATGCATCGGTGCAGTTCTCATCCACCAGTCCGTGCCGGCAGATTTCCAGCCAGATCTGCTCTTCCCCCGGACGGAAAGTACGGATGTGCCATCCATCAGCCACGGGACAGGTGCGGATCTTATCCATACGGTGCAGCATCATCAGTTGTTTCACAGTTTTGTCCTCCGAGTCTTTTTCTTTCATTATACCATAAAACCGCATCCGGTGCACCTGTTTTCCGAAAACTTTTTATTTCAGCCCGTTAAAAATCGCATATGTTACTTTTTCAGACTAATTTGCGGAAAAATAATATAATAAGCACTTGATTTTGTTGCTTTTTTGTGATAACCTGTAATAAACAAAATTTTTAATCCGCAAAGGAGATATTCTTATGCAGCTCAGACCTCCGTCAGTGCCTCTGATCACGGTTGACCCTTACTTCTCTGTATGGTCTCCCGCCGACAAGCTCACCGATTCCGTTACCGTTCACTGGACCGGCCATCCCAACACCATCGTTGGTACCGCTGAAGTTGACGGCACCGCTTACCGTTTCATGGGCAAGCTCAACCGCAACGACAACACTCCCGCTCTCACCCAGACCGCACGGGACTGCGACACTTTCTCCACCAAGTACACCTTTGAAGGCGCGGGCATCGTTCTCGACCTGACCTTCTCCACTCCTCTTCTCATGGACGATTTCGATCTGATGACCCGTCCGGTGTCCTATCTCAAGACCGAAGTCAAGTCCGCTGACGGCGCATGCCACGATGTAAAGATCAAGCTGGCCGTTTCCGAAGAAATCTGCATCAACAACCGCGGCGACATGGACGTTACCGTTGACACCTTTACCACCGACACCTATGCGGCTGTAAAGATCGGCGGCGTGAAGCAGGACGTTCTCCACTGCTCCGGCGACGATATCCGTATCGACTGGGGTTACTTCTATCTGACCGTCAACGAAGGCAAGGTATACTCCGAAAAGACCGCCGTTCCCTTCGTTCCCAGACACAGACATGACCAGCAGCCCGAAGGCTTCAAGGAAGAAATGACCTTCGTATGCGCGGAAGCCGATCTGAAGACCTGCTGCAGGACCAGCGCCCTCTTCACCTTTGCTTACGACGATATCTACTCCATCAAGTACTTCGATGTTCCCCTCAAGTCCTGGTGGAACAAGGACGGCAAGACCATCGAAACCGCAATCGCAGAGGCATATGCAGACTACGACTGCGTTATGTCAAAGTGCCAGGCATTCGGTGACAGACTGTTCCTGGACGCTACCCGTGCGGGCGGCGAAAAGTACGCTGAAATCCTCGAACTGTCCTACCGTCAGGCAATCGCAGCTCACAAGCTGGCTGTTGACACCGAAGGCGAAGTTCTGTGGATCTCCAAGGAATGCTTCTCCAACGGCTGCGCTGCTACCGTTGACGTAAGCTATCCCTCCATCCCCATGTTCCTGCTGTACAACCCCGAGCTGGTTCGCGGCATGATGCGTCCCATCTACAAGTACTCCCGCACCGACGGCTGGGTATTCGACTTCGCTCCTCACGACTGCGGTCAGTATCCTCTCGTAAAGGGTCAGGTTTACGCAAACAACCACATCGACGGTCAGATGCCCGTTGAAGAATGCGGCAATATGCTGGTTATGGCTGCTACCGTTGCCATCGCCGACAAGGAAACCAAGTTCGCAGAAGACAACCTCGACCTCCTCGAAGCATGGGTCAAGTATCTGGAACTCCACGGCGACGACCCGGAAAACCAGCTCTGCACCGACGACTTCGCAGGTCACCTTGCTCACAACTGCAACCTGTCCCTGAAGGCTGTTATGGGTATCGCAGGTCTGGGTATCATCTACAAGATGCTGGGCCGTGAAGCTGATTACGAAACCATGATGGAAAAGGCGAAGAAGATGGCTGCAGGCTGGGCTGTTCGCGCTGCCAACGGCGACGGCTCCTACCGTCTTGCATTCGACCGTCCCGGCACCTGGTCCATGAAGTACAACATCGTATGGGACAAGCTGTTCGGCACCGGCGTAATGGACAAGGCTGTGATCGCTACCGAATTCGCTTCCTACAAGCATCACATCAACCACTACGGTATGCCTCTTGACAACCGTGAAACCTACACCAAGTCCGACTGGCTCATCTGGACCGCTACTCTGGCGGAAAGACGCTCCGACTTCGTGGAATACGTAGATCCCCTTTGGGAAAACTACAACTGCACTCTGTCCCGCGTTCCCATGACCGACTGGTACTTCACCGTTACCTCCAACCAGCGCGGCTTCCAGCACAGAACCGTTGTCGGCGGCCACTTCATCAAGCTTCTGGAATACTCCGGCAAGATGAAGCAGTGGTAATTCCCCGCTGACTCCCACAACCGAATCCCCTACTGCCGTACTGCGGATTTCCGCGGTGCGGCAGTTTTATCTTGCCGTATACCGGACAACCCGTCCCGAGTCCCGTCTCACCGATGCTCTCACTATCCGCCCGTCCAGGCGGTATTCCACCGTCACACAGTCTTCTCCGGGGTATACCCGGGATGACTGCACCTGTGCTGACGGAAAGTATTTCCTCAGGAATTCATCGGCGCACACTTCGCATTCCTCCGGGGACAGTCCCCGGCTTTCTTCCGTTTTCGGCAGAGAAATCCCGATCTCCACGGGCAGCGAGGTCTTCTCGTCAATAACCGCATAAGCATTGCGGCAGGTAAACAGAAATTCTCCTTCCCGGCACCGGACTGCCATTGTCAGAAGTCCCGAGGTGCCCATGATCTCTTCTGCTGCCGCCATGGCATCGTTTCTGCGGAGCACAGCAACATCTTCCGGCTCATCGGGAACATCCGGCAGTGCGGAAATTTCCGTTTTCTCCTCAGGCGGATCTTCTCCGTTCTCCAGATAATCCGTCACCGCCTGCTTCACAGCATCTGTAATACCGGTAATCCGTATCGTTTCCGACAGTCCCGCAAAAATCTCCGCTGTATTCCGCTGACCGGATTTCGCCGCATTGTCCCTGACCAGCTGTGCGTAGTGATAGGCCAGAATGTTGTCACCCTCATCCAGCGAATCCATCAGTCTGTATGCCGCACTGTCCGCTTCCGTCCGGTACAGCTCCTCCCGCCGGTCATCTCCCACAAAATCAAGACAGATCCATCCGCTCAGTCCAATGATAATCAGAACGGCCGAACAGAAGGATATCATCAGTCCGCCTGCATGTTTTTCCAGAAATTTTTTCATCCTCACACTCCTGAATCCATGATTTCCGCATATTAAGATTTGACAAATCCGCAGTGTTTATGCTATAATATAAGATGAATTTTTTGTATTCAGATACAGGAAAGGAGCATTGAGTATGCAGCGAACCGTATTTCCGGCGCTCATTGGCAACGAACGGCTGAAATCCACTCTGTCAGCGGATTTTGCAGCGGGAAAAAGTGCCCACGCCTACATCATTGAAGGTCCTGCGGGATCCGGACGACATACCGCTGCCATGCAGATCTGTGCTTCCGTTCTGTGTGAATCCCGTGAAGATAACCGTGTTTCACTGCCCTGCGGCGAGTGTTCTTCCTGCCGGAAAATTCTCGGCGGGATCTCCGTGGATGTTCTTCACATTTCCAACGATGACAAGGCATCCATCAGCGTCAGCGCGGTGCGGGAAATCAAGGAATCCCTGTACATTACTCCCAACGACGGGGACAAAAAATTCTATATCATCGAAAACGCCCATCTCATGACCGTGCAGGCTCAGAATGCCCTTCTGCTGTCCCTGGAAGAACCACCCTCCTACGTCATGTTCTTCCTCCTGACCGAAGACGCATCCGCTCTGCTGGAAACCATCCGCAGCCGTGCGCCCGTCATCCGTATGGAAAAATTCAGCCCCGGTTTCATCGAAGAACATCTGGGCGCAAAATTCGGCTCCTCTCAGCGCGACAGGATCGTGACTGCCGCTCATCTTGCCGGCGGTGCTCTGGGACGCGCCTGCGATCTGTACGAAAACGGTTCGGCTGAACTGGAAGCATATCGTACAGCCGAAAAACTTACGGAATCCATTCTGACCGGCCGTAAATCCGACACACTGGCCTATCTGAATTCCCCTGTGTTCCGTGACCGTGCCGGCGTGAAGGAAATCCTGAATCTGATGCGGTTTGCCCTGCGTGATCTGATCGCAGACAAGCGCGGCGGCGAGCTTCTGTTCTACAGTGTTTCCGAAGGTGTGCCGAAATTCGCAAAGAAGCTTTCGGTACGGAAAATCCTCGCACTTTACGAAAGTGTGACGGAAGCCTGGGAAAAAATCAACGCAAATTGTTCTGCCGCAACGGTGCTGACCGCTCTCGTTACGGAAAATTAACTATAAACGGAGTATCTATGGAAAACGAAATGATTGTCAATACAGAAAACGCGCCCGAGATGACCGAGATCATCGGCGTGCGCTACCGGAATGCCGGTAAGGTTTATTACTTCAATCCCGGTGAATTCAAGGTAAAGGTGGACGACTGCGTCATCGTGGAAACACAGCGCGGTCTGGAATACGGTTATGTTGCCGTTGCCAACAGCATGGTTCCCACAGAAAGCATTATTCCTCCTTTCCGCCCCGTTATCCGGGTAGCCGATGAAGCTGACCGGGAACGCTACGAAACCAACAAGCGTCTGGAAGAGGAAGCCTTCCCCATCTGCAAGCAGAAAATCGCAGAGCTTGGTCTGGAAATGAAGCTGATCAATGTGGAATACACCTTTGACAACTCCAGACTGTACGTCTACTATTTTGCGGAATCCCGTGTGGACTTCCGTGAACTGGTAAAGGAACTGGGACACATCGTCCGCACCAGAGTGGAAATGCGCCAGATTCCCATCCGTGATGCCGCAAAAATGCTGGGCGGTCTCGGGGTCTGCGGACGTCCTTTCTGCTGCTCCAGCTTCCTGTCAGATTTTGTGCAGGTCTCCATCAAGATGGCAAAAGAGCAGAATCTGTCCCTCAACTCCCTGAAGATTTCCGGCACCTGCGGACGTCTGATGTGCTGTCTGCGCTTTGAACACGAAACCTATGAAGAGGAAATCAAGCGTACTCCTCCCGTAGATTCCACCGTTAAAACCCCGGAAGGTGTGGGCACTGTCACGGAGATCAGCGTTCTCACCGGCTACATCAAAGTAAAGATCGGCGACAACATCAAGCCGTTCCACCGGGATTCCGTGACTGTTCTTTCGCGCGGTCACAGGGATAATGGTTCTGCTGAATAAAAAAACACAAATTTCCTGAAATTTTTCAAAAAATTTTTGCAAAACCTATTCCTTTTTCACAGCAAATGTGTTAGAATTAAGTATCTTAACACGGAGGTGTGTAGTTATGGCATACAAGATTACTGACGACTGCATCGGCTGCGGTGCTTGTGTAGACGAATGTCCCGTTAGCGCTATCACTGAAAAGGATGGCAAGATGGTTATCAACGCTGACGAATGTCTCGACTGCGGCGCATGCGCTGGCGTATGTCCTGTTGAAGCTCCGAAGCCGGAAGAATAAGAAACGGTTTCAGCGAAACACAACTGAACATGACAGGGGAGGCATCGGGCATACCGGTTCTCCCCTTTGCCATTGTTCGGACAACTCACACCGGAGATATTATGATTTACAATCCCGATACCGAGCGGCTGGATGCCATCAACGAAAACCTGTCGCTCATTCAATATAAGGAAGGTTTGACCTTCGGCACGGACAGCTACCTTCTCGCCGCTTTCACAAGATTTCAGAAAGCCGGAATCGGAGTGGAACTGGGCGGCGGAACCGGGGTGGTTTCCCTTCTTGCGGCATCCCGGAACCGGCTGGAGAAAATCCACTGCGCGGAGATCCAGCCCTACTTTGCCGATCTGATCCGCCGCAATGCCGAACTGAACTGCCTGACTGAACGTGTCCTCCCCCATCTCACCGATGTGCGGGATCTGACACCGGAAACATTCGGCTGCGAAGCACATGCGGTGTTCTCCAATCCTCCCTACATGAAGCCGGGTTCCGGGAAGGACAACGCCTCTCCCGAGATGAACACGGCACGCCGTGAAGAGAACGGCACCATTTTCGATTTTGCATCTGCGGCACGGCGGCTTCTTCGTCACGGCGGATACTTTACCGTAGTTTACCGTCCCGACCGTCTTGCGGAGCTGCTCCACGCCATGCGCGAGAACCGGCTGGAACCGAAACGGCTGGTGATGGTGTATCCTTCTGTTTCCGACAAGCCCTGTCTGGTTCTGGCGGAAGGCAAAAAAGGCGCATCCGCAGGCATGGTGGTCTCCCGTCCGCTGGTTATTTATTATGACAAGGCATCCGGCCTGTACACTGACGACATGAACCGGGTGTATGACGAGTTTTCACTGGAGTTTTTATTCTGAACGACATTTTCTGACCGATATTGTGTATATGAGGGTGTATCATGAAAAAGAAACTGTTTATTGTATTACTCAGCCTGTTCTGTCTGTTTCTGCTGATCTCCTGCAGAACAGGCGAACCCGCCCCGGATGACACAGCAGCCAGCAGCATTCTGACCAATGTATTTCGTGGAACATCACTCCCCATCCCGGACGGATACCGCATGGAGGAATCGTTCACACCGTACTGCAGCCCTGAGACCGGTGAACTGTCGGTTCTTTGCTGCCACGACTGGGGCGCTGACTTCTTCGGCTATCTGCTGATGACCTATGATTCCGACGGATCGGTAATCCGACAGACGGAACTGCCGCTGACGGAAGACAACGAACCGACAGCCGGAGCTGTCACGGAGGATTCTCTGTTCTTCCTCTGTTCCGACTATAACCGCGAAACAAAAACTTATACCTATATCCCGGCAGTCTGTTCTTTCGGCGATATGAGCATCACATACGGTGACAACATCGCGCCGCTGTTCAGTCACCCGGACGGTGAGCACAGCCGCGTTGTCTGTGTAGCTGCCGATCCCGCCGGAAACATCTGCGTGGGAACTTATTACGAAATTCTGCTCCTGGACAGGAATCTGAAAAAGAAGGCTTCCCTGTTTGCATCGGCCGGTGATACCGTTTCCGATCTTTCAACCGCACCCGACGGAACCATGTACGCCGTATTTGACTGCGGGAGCCATTTCCGGGCAATGTCCGTGGATCCCGATGCCGGCTCATTCGGGCATAAGGTGAACTATCCCTTCGGTTTTGCATCCACCGGACTCTGCTTCGGCAGCGGATACGATATCTTCCTCACCGACAGCAAGGGATTCTACGGATACAACACCGGCGACGAAGATGTGACCCTGCTGCTGGATTATCAGAATACCGGGTTGTATCAGGGAATTGCTGAATTTCTGTATGCATTGTCCCCGGACTGTGTTCTCCTGCTGGAACAGGATCCCGGCACCGGAATCTCCTACCCGAAGCTGTACAAACGGAGTGAAGATATTGATCTCTCTGAAATCCGCACCATCGAGATCGCCTTCACATCTTCCAGATTTGACCTGCAGCAGCAGATCTTCAACTTCAACCGAAGTCATACCGATGTACAGATCATCGCCCTCGATTACGGAAATTATCGCGAGGAGCTGGGAAAGGATGCTGCGTGGCAGAAGCTGATGATGGACATGAAAACCGGAGTCTGTACGCCTGATATCATCACCGATTCCGGCTACTCACACAAATACCTCCTCGATCTGTACCGGAACGGGCTGTATATCGATCTGTATCCCCTTCTGGAGCAGAGCGATGTGCTGTCCCCCGATGATCTGCTGGGGAGTGTCCGCCGTACCTTTGAAACGGAAAAGGGTGAGCTGTGGGCAGTGGGGCATGATCTGACCCTGCACTCCCTTGTGGGAAAAACGGGAAATATCGGTTCTGCAGAGAACCTGACCCTCTCCGATCTGCTGGATCTGGCACAGTCCGTTCCCGACGGCGGTGAGCTGATCCCGTATCTTACCCGTGAGCGTGCCCTTGAGAACAGAATCCTGGGAGCAACCGGTTATGCCTGCTTCATGGATCCGGCGTCCGACACCTGCGACTTTACATCGGGTGAGTTTGTGCGGTATCTGCAGTATCTCAAAAGCCTTCCCCGTGAAGATGAACTGTCTTCCGATGCTTCGGAAGAAACGCCCTACGGTCTGAATCTCATCAACGACCTTGCGCTGCTGGATACCGCAGAAATCATCTATATTCACCAGATTCTCGGTCAGAACAATCTTTTCATGACCCGGGATCTGAACTACATCGGATATCCCGCCCCGGACGGATACAGTGGAATCTCCGTCTCCATGTATCCCTACGTCATCACGCCCTTCTGTAAATACCCTGCGGATGCATGGGAATTCATCGAGGGAATTATCACGAAGAAAAGCTTGTTCGACGAAATCCCCGCCTTCCGTTCCCTGCTGAACGAAAAGCTGGCGGTTTCGAAAAACACGTATTGGACTATGGAATATGGTGAAACCGGCGGAGGCGGCGGTTATTATGATCCCGAAAATCCGCCGGGAGAGCCCAGAGAAGGTTTTGTGCGCTGGTTCTTCACCGAAGAAGACAGTGAACTGCTTCTGCATCTGCTGGAGGAGAAAGCCGGGATCCCCCTGTATCTCACCGTGGATGAGGAAGTCAGCAATATTATCAATGAAGAAATTTCCGCATTCCTTGCCGGTGCCCGTACCGCCGAGGATTGCGCCGCTCTGGTTCAGTCCCGGGTGTCCCTGTGGCTGGCGGAGCATCAATAAACTGGCATTTGCCGAAAGGAGCAGCCATGAGCTGTCAGAAAAAACGCAATCTGTCAAAGGAAGATAAAAACGCCGTTGTGGGCGGAATGCTGTATCTGGTGGCGACCCCCATCGGAAATCTCAGCGACATCTCCGAGCGGGCACTGAAGGTTCTCGAAGAAGTTGACTTCATCGCCGCAGAGGACACCCGGAATTCCGGTTCCATGCTGGCGCATTTCGGGATTTCCAAGCCCATGATCAGCTATTTCGAACACAACAAGCGGGAGCGCGGTGAAGCCATTGCCGCACGTCTGGAAGGGGGCGAATCCTGTGCCCTCATCACCGACGCCGGTACACCTGCCATCAGCGATCCCGGTGAGGATCTGGTTCGTCTGTGTGCCGAGCGCGGAATTCCCGTCACCAGTATCCCCGGATGCTGTGCCGCCATTACCGCGCTGACTCTGTCCGGACTGAACACCTCCCGGTTTTGCTTCGAGGGATTTGTCAGCACGGCGAAAAGCGAGCGCCATGACCGTCTTACCGAGCTGTCAACGGAAGTCCGCACCATGATCTTCTACGAGGCTCCCCACCGCCTCCGTACCACTCTGGCGGATTTCCGGAAATACTTCGGTGACCGTCCCGTTGCTCTCTGCCGGGAAATCACCAAGCTGAACGAGGAAGTCCTCCGCACCACCCTGGACGGTGCCATCAAAATATATGAAGAAAAGGATCCCCGCGGAGAGTATGTCATCATCATGGCAGGGGCTGAAAAATCCGCATCCGCCGCCGAATACCCGGAAGATCCCGCCGAACATGTGGCACAGCTGATGGAGTCCGGCATGGGTCGGATGGACGCCATCAAAGCCGCCGCCAAAGCACGGGGGGTATCCAAAAACGAAATCTACAGCGCAGTCGCCGTCAAGGACGAGGACTGAATTCCATAAAAAACAATATTCTGAACATATCTGAAAGGAAATACAGCTATGAAAATCGGTCTGACAAGCTACAGCATGAACAACTACATCTGCGACATGGGTATGCCCGTGACGGAGGTTATGAAATTCGCCAAGGAAAAGGGCGCGGAGCACATTGAACTGGTTCCCTTCGGCTTCACTCTGCACGACGACCTGACCGGAGAATTCAACGAGGATCTGATCGCGGAAATCAAGGCGGTATCTGCGGCAATCGACCTTCCCCTCTCCAACTACGCGGTTCTGGGCGATCTGCTGAAGGTGGATCCCATCGCACGCGCAGCAGAAGTGGAGAGACTCAAGAGACACATCGACGTTGCGGCAAAGCTGGGTCTGAAAACCATGCGTCACGACATCTCCTCCTTCCGCCGTCCTCTGGAATCCAACACTCCCATTGCGTTCGAGCGTGAATTCCCCATGGCTGTGGAAACCTGCCGGGAACTGGCTGACTACGCGGCTCAGTACGGCATCACCACTCTGGTGGAAAACCACGGCTTCTTCGTAAACGGCTCCGACCGTGTGATCCGTCTTATCGAAGCGGTTGACAGAGACAATTTCGGTCTGCTTCTTGACACCGGCAACTTCATCTGCGTGGACGAAGATACCGTTGTGGCAGTGAAGAAGTGCGCTCCTTACGCAAAGATGGTTCATCTGAAGGACTTCTATATCAGACGTGCGGATCGTCTCACCGGCAACGGCGGTCTGTTCCGCTGTGATTCCGGATGCTGGTTCTCCTCCAACTCCGGCGAATATATGCTCCGCGGTTCCATTCTGGCACAGGGCGACCTTGACGTATGGTCCACGCTCCGCATCATCCGCGATTCCGGTTACGACGGATACGTTTCCGTGGAATTTGAAGGTATGGAAGACGGCAAGATCGGTTCCGAATCCGGTATGCAGGCGGCACGCTACATCATCGAACACGCATAAAGCACAGGAGGGATATCATGGCCAAACCCAATGTTCTGTTCATCGTCTGCGACCAGCTGCGGTACGATTCCGTGGGTTACGCAGGCATCCATCCCGTAAAGACCCC
>JAFQWY010000265.1 GCA_017407225.1 Clostridia bacterium
CGGCCGCGGATCAGGTCGCCGAAGCGCTGCACAATCACGCCGCCGCCCAGCATATTGCTCAGCCGCGCGATGGATTCGCCGTAGCCGTTGGAATCCTTGAAGGGCTCGGAGAAATGCTTGGCAACCAGCAGTGCGAAATTGGTGTTTTCCGTCTGCTTTGCCGGATCCTCGTAGCTGTGACCGTTTACGGTGATGATGCCGTTGGTGTTTTCGTTGACCACCGCGCCCTTGGGATTCATGCAGAAAGTGCGGACTTTGTCGCCGTACTTTTCCGTACGGTAGACAATCTTGCTTTCATACAGCTCATCGGTCAGGTGTGCAAATACTTCGGCAGGCAATTCCACACGCACACCGATGTCCACGCGGTTGGAGCTTGTGGGAATGTTCAGCTCGGCACAGACCTGTTCCATCCACTTGCTGCCGCTTCTGCCCACGGAAATGATGCACTTTTCGCAGGAATATGTCCCGTCCGCGCACCGGATCTCGTAGCCGTTTTCCAGAATTCCAATGGACTGCACAGGGGTGTCGAAGAAGAATTCCACCTTTTTATCCAGCTCCGCGTACAGGTTTTCCAGCACGATGTAGTTGATGTCCGTGCCCAGGTGACGTACGGATGCGTCGAGGAGGTGCAGGTCGTGGCGGATGCACTCGGTCTTGAACCGGGATCCGGCCGTGGAATAGAGCCTGGTGCCCTCTCCGCCGTAGCGCATATTGATTTCGTCCACGTACTTCATCAGATCCAGCGCCTTCTTCTTGCCGATGTACTCGTACAGAGTACCGCCGAAATCGTTGGTGATGTTGTACTTGCCGTCGGAGAATGCGCCAGCACCGCCGAAGCCGCTCATGATGGAACAGCTCTTGCAGCTGATGCAGCTCTTCACCTTTTCCCCGTCAATGGGACAGCGGCGCTTATTCAGTGCGTGACCCGCTTCGAATACGGCGATTTTCAGATCCGGTCTTTTATGAATCAGCTCGAATGCGGAGAAAATGCCCCCGGGACCCGCGCCGATGATGATTACGTCATAGTTCATGGTTTCATCCTTCCGGTTTCCGTTGATTGATCTCTCTTACGTCTCCATTATACCACAAATCCCGCCTGTATGCAATCGTTTTCCGCAAAACGACCATGGGGCGGGAGTTTGTGTCTGCAGGCGGCGGATTATCGGTTCTCTTCCAGCTTTTCGTTGATTTTCCTGAGCTTCCGGCGTTCGATTGCATCCGCGATCAGGTAGGTGCAGGTGAGGCAGACGGTGTATCCGAGAATCAGAATGACCGTATTCTGCACGCTGAGTGCCCGTCCGTCCCGGATGAAAAACGCGAATCCCATGACAACCGGGCACATGAACAGCCACACAACCAGTCGACGTACCCAGATATTCCCGCCGAAATAGCCGAATATCGCCATTCCCATGGGGATTGTTACCGCAAGCAGGATCACGATGCCCTCCATGTACCGCTCCAGCAGATCGAATCCAAGTACCCAGCGGCTCAGCACCGCGATCAGGGCACAGGCCCCCAGACTGATGAAATACGCCTGCGTGCAGTCCCGGAGAAACTTCTTCCAGTCAGATTTTTTCATCACTTCACCCCCAGCTTGTGCTTGATTTCATCCATGTACTGCCGCGACACCATCAGCTTTTCCCCGTTCACCAGCGTAGCGCACAGCCGGCTGTACTTCTCGGCTCTGATGCACCGCAGTTTCTTCAGATTGGCGATCACGGATTTTGAGATCCGTGCGAAGGAGGTACCCGCCAGTTTTTCTTCCAGCTGATACAGCCGCGCCGCTGTCTCGAAGGTTCCGTCCACGGTGTAGAAGAAGGTTTTCCCGTCCACGGTCTCGAAGTACAGCACGTCCCGGAGCGGCACAAAGTGAATCTCATCCCCTGCCGATCCGGTTACGGTGTTGTCGATGAGGGACAGGGCGGCGATGATTTCGTTCAGATCCCCGGTCAGCTCCCGGCAGGTGATGGTCACCTCGGTTTCCGGTATGTCCGGCTGACGGATTACGGTGATTTTCATTGGATCCCTCCCGTGTTGTGATGACAACATTGTACCGGATTTTTCACGGGAAGTCAAGGCGGATCCGGTGAGATGCACTGCGGCGGGGGTATGATGCAGAAAAACGGACGACTCCGCAGAATCATCCGTTTTCGTTCATTTAACGCCACTGCACCATAACATCGCAGTATCGTTCGGGATTGCCGTGCGTCAGTCTGCCTGTTTCCTGTCCGCGGCTGATGATAACCTTCGACAATGCCTGAAACAGATTGCTGCACATACGCTGTGCATCGTCCGCGAGGTGTGCCGGAAACAGATTCCTGTATCCATCCGCGTACACAGTCACACATCGGTTGTATTCCTCCATCACAGGCGTGAAGTGCCTCAGTATGATTTCATCAAACGCCGCCTTCTGCTCCTTCGTGAACGCCGGAACTGTGACAAACAGCTCCGCACCGTGCTTTTCGATGTATCCGTCCCGAATCGCACCTGCCGCACCATCCTTCTGTTCCGTAAATCCGCGGCAGATGATATCTTCGCATGCGTCAATGTTGATATCGTACATCATCGCACGGTACCCGAATCCCCCGTATCCGCCATAGACAGTGTGAGAATAGTTGCCGCAGTTGTTCGAGCAGTGATTCCGGCTCATGCCGATCCGTTTATGCGCACCGGTTTCCGTGGATCCGCAGTAACGCCAGTGATATCCGTCATAGGATTCGGGAATCTCGGGATAGGTCATGGGATTGAACTTCTTCGCCAGCAGATCGAATGCCATGGCAGCATACAGGAATATCAGCTCATCCTCCGATTTTGCCGCCCGATAAAACGGGATTTCACGAATTTGAGCCGCGGCTTTTTCCAGTGCCTCCAACACGGGGACGACGACGGGCACCATGCATTTTTCCGCGTTTTCCTCGCAGTAAATGCCGTGTTTGTCCGAGAAAATCACGAAATCCGTGCGGTATCTGCCCTTCCCCTGTTCGATCAGAGCTTCTTTTCCGATCAGATATACCGTCCGATCCTCGATGTAATACGCCGGAACTCCGGTCAGTTTTGCAAGTTCCTCCACGGTAAGCGCTTTTTCATAGCAATGGAACAGGATGTTCTGCGAAAGTGCATCGCGGATAAACCAGCCGGGAAACAGCGTGTCTTTATCGTTAAAATCGCCGCTTCCGTAGATTTCCGGATTGATTTTCATGGGTCTGAGTGCGGTTTCTTCCATATTCATGTACTCCTTTTTCAGTTTTCTCCGAGCCTCCGCCAGCCGCCATGTGACGGTCCCTTCGGGAATGGCGAGAGCTTCGGAAATCTGTTTCACAGAAAGGCCATCGTAATAATGCAGGACAATGATATCCCGGTAAATCCGGGACAGCATGGCGATTTTCTCACGGAGATTGGCGTACAGTTCTTCGTTGTCCTCGTCCGGTTCTTCGGGGATGTTCTCCAGCACCTCCGCCGGAACATCATAGGAATACATCGCGCGCTGTTTTCCCATCATCCGCCGGAAGGTTCGGGTCACGTTTTCCGCCAGTCCCCACAGCCACGGCTCGAATCTGCTTTCATCCCGCAGTTTCGGAAGACAGCGGACAGCCGTGAAGAGAATCTCCTGGGACAGCTCCTCCGCTTCCTCCTGTGAGGACGTGCGGTTCACCGCAAATGCGTACACGCGGTCAACATATTGCTCGAAAATCTCAGCCTGCATCAGTTTCACCTGCCTTTCGCCTATAAAGTGCACGGATATGGGGAATTATTGGGTGGTTCCGTAAAAATTTTTATTAAAAACGGATGACTCCGCAGAATCATCCGTTTTCGTTTGCTTTATTCCATTACTTCCGCAACGGGCAGCTCGGTAATTCTGATGTTGGTGCATCCGTAGGGGATGAACTTCACCTTTTCCACGGGGCCGATGGGCATCGCGGACATGGGTTCACGGCGTGCAATCAGCTTGTAGCCGGGTTCAAAACCCCAGTTGATGCGGCGCACGGGAACTTCCAGAGAAATCGGCGCGGTGTCGGGTGCGAACGGGAGATCCCCAATCACGCCGGTATCGCTGACGTCAATGCCGCAGGTGCAGGAATCAGCCAGCGCGTACTGCCATTCGGTAGTGGGACGAACTTCCCAGTCGCAGTAGGGGAACTTTCTTTCCACATTGTTGCGGACGTATTCCAGCCTGGTCCAGTCTTCGCCGATTGCGAGAGCGTAAACCAAAGGACCGCGTTCGATGGTTTTGAAGCCGGTGGGACGGTCGGCGAGCCTGATTTCGTAGCCCAGCTTGAGGGTCACAACGGAAGTGCCGCTCCAGGTGCGCTTGAGGGAAACCATGGTGCCGGGTTCCGCCGCTTCGCCGTCGATTTCAGCGGATGCCGCACATGCGGGAATGCGGAGAGTCAGGGTGAAATCCACGTCTTCCGCCGCAGTCACGATGTAGTTGACCACATTGCCGAAGGGGTAAAGGGTATCCGCTTCGATCTTCACAGCCTTGCCGCCGATTTCGGTGTTCAGAACCGCGGGAGCAAGCGCACATACGGTCACGCCGTCGTCGGACTTCATGAAGGTGGACATAGCGAACTTGGGCCAGCCCTGGTTGAAGTTCGCGGTGCAGCAGCCGAAGTTGGGTTCCAGACCGTACAGGTGGGATTCGCCGCTGTTGGTGCGGAAGATGGGCTTGTCGAGACGTACGCAGGCGATCTGGTTGGTCATCTGGTCGTACTGATGTCCCCACATATCGGGGGTGATGGTTGCGGGGAATGCATTGTACGCCAGCTTTTCCAGACGATCCGCCCAGATGGGGTTCTTCGTGAAGGCGTACAGCACTTCGTAGGAGTACATGGCTTCCGCTACGCCGCAGAGCTCGGTGCCCTGAATGGGAGAGAAGCCGGAGAGACATTCGTCGCCGGTGAAGTGACCGACCGCGGTGCCGTGGTATGTAAACAGCTTGTCGAGCATGAATTCGGAGAAGGAGTCGTCGATCTCGCCGTTTTCCAGAATGGAGGAAAGACCGCCCGCCTTGATGGCCATACCCTGGTTTACAACATGGGATTCCTGACGCCATACGTTTTCGGGCTGTTCGTAAGGCCAGTCGGCATAGAGACCTTCGTAGTCCATGCCCTGCTTCTTCAGAAGGCGGGCAAGATCCAGCAGCCATTCTTCGGGATACATTTCGTAGATTGCGAAGATCGGGATCAGGCATTCAAACCATCTGGAGTGCGCCCATGCGAAAATGGGGTACTGCTCGATGTGAGCCTTGAGGTTCTTGAGGGACTTGTAGACCACTTCGGGAATCCGTTCGTCACCGGAGCAGTCGTAGTAGAGCATCAGCACCTTGTCGATCAGGTACAGTGCCCACATATCGTAGCCGCCCCGTTCCTCATCGGTGCAGGGACAGAGCCAGCCGTCTTCCTTCTGACCGGCAACGATGGCGTCGATGAACCGCTTTGCGCGTGCGATCTTGTCTTCATCATCGAGGAGGTAAGCCAGCGGGATGAACCCGTCCAGCCAGTAGGGAACTCTTTCCCAGCCCTCGCAGTTACCGCCCACCCAGCGGCTGTCGCGGATATCCGGCCAGATTTTGTCGAGGTTGCCGGAGAGGCTTTCCGCCTGAATTTCCAGCTGACGCCTGAGCCAGCCGGACGCCTTCAGTTCCGCGGGAGTGTAGAATTTCAGTTTGTTCATGAAAACGTCTCCTTTCGGAATTTTATATAATAATGATATTTACGCCAGTTTTCCCGCCAGGGCGATGACGGTTTTTGCGGATTTCTGGGCGGATGCCTTTGCAAAGGAGGGGTAATCCTCACAGGCACCGCCGTCCGCATCGTCTGAAATCGCACGGATCACCGCAAAGGGGGTCCTGTTCACATAGCACACCTGTCCCACCGCCGCGCCTTCCATTTCACAGGCAATGCCGCCGAAGGTTTCGGTAATGTACTTCTTCACGGCGGAATCCGCCACGAACCTGTCCCCGGAGGCAATGGTGCCCCTGTATGTTCTGATGCCCAGTCCTGCCGCGATTTCACAGATCTTTTCCGCCAGCTCAGCGGATGCGGGGATTTTCACAATGTTGATGCCGGAAATCAGCCCCACGGGATCGCCAAGAGCTGAGGTATCCATGTCGTGCTGTACGCAGTCCAGGGACACCGCCATGTCGCCGATGGACAGCTCACGGGTGAGAGTGCCGCCCACACCGGTGTTGACCACATAATCGGGCGCGTATTTCACAATCATAGTCTGTGCGCACATGGCGGCGAATACCTTGCCGATGCCGCAGACCGCGCAGATCACGTCGCATCCGCCGATTTTACCGAGAGTGTAGGTAATGCTGCCCCATTCTTCGGTCTTTGTATCCGTCATGGCCGCGATGATTGCTTCCGCCTCAATGGTCATGGCGGCGATAATTCCAAGTTTCATGTTGTTACCTCTGTATCAGTCGTTATTTTTCGGTCTTCATTTCCCAGCCGCAGGCGTCGGAGGGCATGATCCACGCGCCTCTGGGGGACAGTGCCACCGATCCCACTCTGGGGCCGTCGGGCAGTGCGCTTCTCTTGAACTGCTGGCTGTAGAACCGGCGGAAGAAGATGTTGATCCACTTTTCGATGGTTTCATCGTCGAATCTGCCTGCAAATGCCGTCTGCGCTTCCCTGTAAATCTTGTCGGGAGTCTCGCCCCAGCGGACGAAGTGATACAGGAAGAAGTCGTGCAGATCGTAGGGACCCACGATATCCTCGGTCTTCTGGGCAATCTCGCCGTCCTTCGCGGGGAGCAGTTCCGGACTGACAGGGGTATCCAGCACATCTCTCAGCACCTTTGCCAGTGCCGTTTTTCCTTCCGATTCGCACAGATCCGCGTAGTATCCCACCACGTGGCGCACAAGAGTCTTGGGAACGCCGCCGTTGACGCCGTAGTTTGACATATGGTCGCCGTTGTAGGTCGCCCAGCCCAGTGCCAGCTCGGACAGGTCGCCGGTGCCGATGACGAGGGAGTTGTCCGCATTGGCGATATCCATGATGATCTGGGTTCTCTCGCGCGCCTGAGCGTTTTCGTAGACCACGGACAGATTTTCCGGATCGTGACCGATATCCCGGAAGTGAATGTCCACCGCTTCCTTGATGTCCACACACCGGAATGCCGTGCCGAACTCAACCGCCATGGCTTCCGCATTGGAGCGGGTTCTCACCGTGGTGCCGAAGCAGGGCATGGTGACCGTGGTGATCTCGCTTCTGGGTCTGCCCAGAATATCCATGGCTTTTGCAGTGACGATCAGAGCCAGCGTAGAGTCAAGACCGCCGGACACCGCAAGCACACAGCCTTTGGCGTATGCCGCTTTGATCCGCTTTGCCAGACCGTGCGCCTGAATTTCCAGAATCCGCGCGCAGTGCTGTTTCCGTTTTTCGTCCCCGTCGGGCATGAACGGATGGGCGGAAATCGCGCCGGTCAGGTCGGTCTCCCGCAGATCAAGGCTGAAGCAGTGGTAAAAACCGTCGCCGGTAATGTCAAAATTGTTCACTCTCGCCCGCTCATGTTCCAGATGCTGCAGATCCACCACTGCCATGATCAGATCCTGTCCGCCGAAGGGGGGATTCTCCGCCAGCAGCACCCCGTTTGCCGCAATCATGCAGTGACCGGAGAACACGTTGTCGGTGGTGGATTCGGTCATGCCGGCGTCCGCATACACATAAGCCGCGTACAGTCTGCCGGAGGATGCGGTGACGATGTTCCGTCTGTAGTCTTCCCGTCCAATGATCTCGGGAGTCGCCGCAAGGGTTACGATCACATCCGCGCCCATCTTCGCAAGGGTATCCGCCGGGGACTGGGGAGCAAACAGATCATCGCCGATCTGGCATCCCACTCTCAGCTCAGGCATATCCTCACAGGCAAAAACGTGATCCGCTTTGAGGAACACCTGATCCTCGCCGAACTGCATCATCATGTATTCTTCGCGGCTCCACGGGCGGAAATACCGCATCTCGTCAGAGGTCAGATTCGTCTTCGGAACAACGCCCAGTACCGCGCCGTCGCTGATTGCCACAGCACAGTTGTAAAGTTTCCCGTGTTCCTTAATGGGTGCGCCGATGAACACAAGTATCTTCTTCCCTGCCGTGTGCTGTTTTACCGTCTCCAGCGCAGCGAGGGTGTTTTTCATCAGGGAATCGGTCAGGAACAGGTCTCCGCAGGTGGCACCCGTCAGGGAAAGCTCGGGAAACACCAGCACATGAACGCCGTCCCCGTACGCCTTGTCGATGAGCGCACAGACCGCGTCCGTATTCTTCGTGGGAGCGGCAACCAGAATCTCCGGAACCGCCGCCGCCAGTTTCACAAATCCATGTTTCATATCGTTCAATCCTTATCAGATATAATTTCAATTGCCAGACGTGCCGTTTCCGTCTCCGTTTCATTGAGGAACCGGGCAAGATGGAATCCGTCCGCCGCCGCGTGATGAATCTGCACGGAGAGAGGCATTTTTGTTCTGCCGTCATGTTCCGTAAATCCGCCCCACGCAACGATGGGAGTGAGAGGATACGCTTCGCTGTTCACACCCACGGAAGTAAAATGCCGCCACGGGACACAGGACGCCTCAAAAGTATTCTCCGGGCAGGGGATGCTCATGACGTTCAGGCGTTTGGCACGTTCCAGATCCGCCGCGCAGTTTTCCGCGAACACAGCAAAATCGGGATTCCACGGTGTGAACAGCGTGGTGTAGGTTTCGCTGTCCTCATGGAACACGTTGTGTGCAGGGCTGATTTCGTCGAACACCGCGGGAACGGGAAAGGGATCCTCCCCGGTCTCGGTCACCGTCATACGGAATTCGGCGTGGGCATTGACCGTTTTCGTCACGCACCACAGTATGGCGATATAGAAGGAGACTCCGGTTTCATGGCAGGCGCGCCGCAGATCGGTCACGTCGATGTCGTCCGAGAGAGAAATTGAGCAGGCGCACTCGTCGTAAAAATGCCGGAAATGCTCCCATCGGGGGTAAGTTGACCGTGTCAGCCGTGTGATTTCCATGGCGCACCTCCTTTTTGGAATATTATACACCAAAAGCGGCGATTTTACAAGACAGCGCGAAGAAAAAGCCTGTGACCCTGTGCAGAATCACAGACTTATGAAGGGGATTTATTCACGGGAATACTCCCCGTACCGTTCCATCTGTGCCGTCTGCAATGCCGTTTCCACTAAATGATGTACAAGTGCCTCCTGACGACAGGGGATTTGTGAAGCGACCCGTTCTCACACCGAAAACAACGGAGCGTTGGATCTTCACTTCTCCCCGGTCAGAATGAATCGGATCAGCATCTCCGCATCTTCAAACTCGTCGTAGTCTCCCATCACGCCTTCCCGATGGTACACCACACCGTTTTTCTCGTTCCTTTCAAGGCAGTCCAGAAGTTTTTCCTTTCCATATCTTCCGGCAAACAGGGTGAATCCGTACGGCTTGATTTTTCCCAGCAGACCTTTTCTGCATTTTTCTCCGCATACATAACAATGGCTCAGCCCCTTTTCCCGGGAGCATTGTCTGTTCACGCAGGTATCACGGTCGGGACAGCTTCCGGATTCGCACGCGCCGCAGGTTGTGTTTTCCGAGCACAGGCAGCAGGCAAGTCCGCATCGTGCGATTCCGAGTTCACGTTTCATAATTCCTCCTGTAAAACAAAAACCCGCGCATGACACACGGGCTTTGATTGTGTTATTCCGCCATTTTTCTGAGGGTATCCCCGGTCAGGCGGTAGGTTGTCCAGTCGTCCATGGACACAGCACCAAGAGAACGGTAGAAGTCGATACTGGGCTGATTCCAGTCGAGGCACTGCCAGTCCAGACGTCCGCATCCTCTCTCCACGGCGATTCTTGCAAGCTGTTTCAGAAGTCCCTTGCCGAAGCCTTTTCCGCGATGAGCCGGCTTCACATACAAATCTTCCAGATAGATCCCGGCGCGTCCGAGGAACGTAGAGAAATTGTGGAAAAACAGAGCAAATCCGACAGGTTCTCCGTTTTCCAGAGCAAAGATAACCTCCGCTTTCTTTTTCTCGAAGATCCACTCACAGAGCAGCTCTTCCGTTGCCACCACTTCATTCTCCATATGCTCATACGCGGCAAGCTCCCGGATAAAGCTGAGAATGATGCCGCAGTCGGCGGGTTCTGCAAACCGGTATTCCATCCCGGAAGGCCGGGCAGCCGGACACGATGTTCCCGAAGCTGTATCGTCAGGCATTCTCCCGACCATGGAGTTCTTACACTGTACAGGATTCTCCATTACTGCATCCGTTCCTGCTTCACCTTATGGTCGACCACATGGCGGGAGCTGAGCTCCTTCATGACGTCCTCGAAGGAGATGCCTGCTTCGCACATGAGAACCAGAACGTGGTAGATCAGGTCGCAGATTTCGTATACGGTTTCTTCCTTGTCCTCTGCTTTGCCTGCGATGATAACTTCGGTGCATTCTTCGCCCACCTTCTTCAAAATCTTATCCAGACCCTTCTGGAACAGGTAGGTGGTATAGGAGCCTTCGGTGGGACTCAGTTTACGGCCTTCGATGAGCTGCATGAGAGCCTTCACGGTGAAGTCATTCTGACCTTCCGCGATGTACAGCTCGTCATTGAAGCAGGATTCCGCACCTGTATGGCAGGCGGGGCCATCCTTCTTCACCACAACGGTGAGGGCATCCCGGTCGCAGTCGGCGGTAATGGCAACGATATGCTGCACGTTTCCGCTGCTCTCACCCTTTCTCCAGAGCTCCTGTCTGGATCTGGACCAGAAGCACGTCCGGCCTTCCTTCATGGAAATCTCCAGGCTTTCCCGGTTCATATATGCGAGAGTCAGCACTTCCCGGGTATAGAAGTCCACCACGATGGCGGGGATCAGACCCTGTGCGTCGAATTTCAGATCTGTGATGTTTATCATGTTGAGTTTGTCCTTTCAGTTGAGTAAGGGGAACGCGGCTTTTTTGAAATAAAAGCGAGCTTTGTAAACAAAGCTGCAAAAAACTTGCGGCTGACTAGGTGCAGTGCGTTGACGGGCTCACGCGCGCCGGGGAGTTTGGTTTATCTCAAACGAACGTTGATTCCGTTGCTGTGCATCAGCTGTTTCAGGTCGGGGATTGCCACCTCACCGAAGTGGAAGATGCTGGCGGCAAGGCCTGCGTCCATGGTGGGGATTTCCTTGAACAGGGTAACGAAGTCCTCTGCGGATCCTGCACCGCCCGATGCGATCACGGGAACGGGGGACACTTCGATAACAGCTTTCAGCATTTCGATATCGAATCCCTTCTTCACGCCGTCGGTATCGATGCTGTTGACCACGATCTCACCGGCGCCTCTCCCGATTCCCTGACGGATCCATTCGATGGCATCGATGCCGGTATCGATCCGTCCGCCCTTGGCAAACAGGTGGAACGATCCGTCCACGCGCTTGATATCGCAGGACAGCACCACGCACTGGCTTCCGTACCGTTCTGCGGCTTCCCCGATCAGGTCGGGATTCCGGATGGCACCGGAGTTGACGCTGACCTTATCGGCACCGCACTTCAGCACCCTATCAAAGTCGTCGAGGGTATTGATGCCGCCGCCCACGGTCAAGGGGATATACACTTTGGATGCGGTTTCGCGGAGGATATCGCAGAACACGCTCCGCCCTTCGACAGATGCCGTGATGTCATAGAACACCAGCTCATCCGCACCGGATTTTGAGTAATATTCGGCGAGTGACACCGGGGAGGACACATCGGTCACGCCCTCGAAGTTCACGCCCTTGACCACGCGTCCGTTCTTCACGTCCAGACACGGGATAATTCTCTTGGTAATCATTTTACCTCCGTCACTTTCACAGCTTCGCTGAGATCAATACTGCCGTTGTAGATCGCACGTCCCACGATGGCGCCGTAGATGTTCATTTTTGCCAGTGCGCGGACATCGTCAAGGGTGCTCACGCCGCCGGATGCGGTCACATCGAAGGAGTATTTTGCGGAAATTTCCTCATACAAGGTTCGGTTGGTACCCTGCATGGCGCCGTCCTTGGAGATATCGGTGACAATGACATTCTTCACGCCCAGCTTTTCCAGACGGTCGAGGAAGTCCTCGTATCTCACGCCGTCGTCTTCCAGCCATCCGCTGACCGCCACCATGCCGTTTTTGATATCCACGCCCACCGCGATTTTCTCGCCGTAGGTATGGACCATATCTTCCAGAAACTCCGGATCCCGGAGTGCCGCGGTACCGAGGATTACCCGTCCCACGCCTGCATCAAGGTAGCGCTTCACGGTTTCCGGATTCCGGATGCCGCCGCCCACTTCCACAAACAGACCGCTTTCACGGACGATTTCTTCGATTACGTCAGCATTTTCGGCTTTCCCGGATTTTGCTCCGTCCAGATCCACCACGTGCATCACCTTTGCCCCGGCTTCCCGGAAGGAACGTGCCGCTTCGGTGGGCTTGATCTTGAAGATGGTTTTCTGATTGTAGTCCCCGTGGAGGAGGCGTACCACTTCCCCGCCGGAGAGATCGATTGCAGGTAAAATAAGCATTGACCGTACCTCCTTACAGCTCGCAGAATCCGCGGAGAATTGCCAGACCCACGTCGCCGCTCTTTTCGGGATGGAACTGAACGCCGTGGACGAACTTTCCGTCGCTGACAGCCGCAGTCAGCTCTGCACCGTATTCGGTGGTGGCAATGGTCTGAGGCGCGCAGTGGGATGCATAGAACGAATGGACGAAGTACACGCAGTCGTTCTCGCGGATGTTTTTGAAGAGGGGGGACACCGGCTTGTCCTTGGGGAAATGGATGGGGTTCCAGCCGATGTGGGGAATTTTGTAGTCTGCGGGAATCACGTCCGCGATGGGATCCACGGAGCCGGAGATCAGACCCAGGCCCTCATGTTCGCCGAATTCGTAGCTCTTTTCCAGAAGGAGCTGCATTCCCAGACAGATCCCCAGAATGGGCTTGCGGGAAACTTCTTCCTTCACCACATCCCACAGCCCGGTATTTTTCAGCTTCTGCGCCGCATCTCCGAAGGCACCCACGCCCGGCAGGATGATCCGGTCCGCATTCGCGATGGTCTCCCTGTCGGAGGTGAGAACGGCATCGGCGCCGATATATTTGAAGGAGCAGGACAGGGAGAAAATATTGCCCACTCCGTAGTCGATGATTGCGATCATTACAGTACACCCTTCGTTGACGGAATTTCATCGGCGAATCTCGCATCAATGGCAGCAGCGCGGGACAGCACCCGACCCGCAGCCTTGAAGATTCCCTCGATGATGTGGTGTGCGTTTTCTCCGGCGAGCATCCGGATGTGCAGGGTCATTTCCGATGCCCGGATAAATGCCAGCCAGAACTCCTTGCACAGTGCGGTGTCGAAATCCCCGGTCTTTTCCGCGGGCATGGGAATGTCATGGCTCAGGTACCCCCGTCCGGAGATGTCCACCGCAGCCATGATGAGCGCTTCATCCATGGGAAGAACGATGTCAGCATAACGGTTGATGCCCCGCTTGTCGCCCAGAGCCGCTTTGAACGCCTGTCCCAGCACGATGCCGCAGTCCTCCACGGTGTGGTGGTAATCCACATAAGTGTCGCCATCGCAGGTGAGGGTCAGATCGAACCGTCCGTGCTTGGCAAACAGGGTCATCATGTGATCGAAAAAGCCGCACCCGGTCTTTACGTTGCTCTTTCCGGTGCCGTCCAGATCCAGAGCCAGGCAGATTTTCGTCTCCGCGGTATTCCGTTCCAGAGTAATCTTACGTTCAGCCATGGTTTACACCAGCCTCTCTGAGAATTTCGTCGGTTGCGGCAATCAGCGCTTCCATCTCTTCCCGGGATCCCACGGTGATGCGGTTGTATTCGCAGATCCGCTTGCCGGTGAAGTGACGCACCAGAATGCCACGCTGTCTCAGTGCCAGGAAATACGCTTCCCCGGACAGCTCGGGATGCCGCACGAAAATGAAGTTGGTTTTCGAATCCGTCATCTCAAAGCCCCGTGCTCTCAGCTCATTCATAGTCCAGGTACGGTTTTCGATAATGGTGTTTCTTGTTTTGTCAAAGTATTCCCGGTCACCCATGGACAGTTTTCCTGCCAGCGCGGTAAGCCGGTTCACGTTGTAGGGATTGGTGGAATACTTGATCTTCTCCAGCCCCGCGATGATGGCGGGATTTGCAATGACAAAGCCCAGTCTGGCGCCGGCCAAGGAGCGGGATTTGGAGAAGGTCTGCACCACTGCCACATTGTCGTACTTCTCGGTCAGAGCCACCGCAGATTCGCCGCCGAAGTCCACGTACGCTTCGTCCACTACAATCAGGCGGTCGGGATTGCGGGTGATGAGATCCTCGATCATGTCCAGCCCCAGAATCATCCCGGTGGGGGCGTTGGGATTGGCGATGAAGACGGTCTTGTCAATGCCGTCGTAGTCATCGATATTGATGGAGAAATCCCCGCGGAGAGGCACAATCGTCGTGTCCTTATGGTACAGATCGGCGAAAACGGAATAGAATCCGTAGGTGATGTCCGCGAATGCCGTGCCTTTTTCCGAGAACGCCATGAACAGGAAGCTGAGTCCTTCGTCGGAGCCGTTGGTCACGAATACCTTTGCGGTGTCGATGCCGTAGAAATCCGCGATTGCCTGCTTCACATCGGAGGAGGTGGGGTCGGAGTACAGTCTCAGCAGGGATGCCGCGTCACCGTTGATGGCTTCCACCACGGCGGGAGACGGCGGGAACGGGGATTCGTTGGTATTGAGTTTGATGTATTTCCGGTCTTTCGGCTGTTCCCCGGGCACATATGCCTCAAGGGATGCGAATCCGGAGTCGAAAAATCTGCTGTCCATGGTATCCCCTTACTTTTCAAACCGCACGGTTGCGCTTCTTGCGTGAGCGGTCAGGCTTTCTTCTCTGGCGAAACGGTTCACACGTTCCGCTTCCATTTCCAGAGCGTCGCGGGTATAATAAATATAGGAAGACTTCTTCACGAAATCGTCAACGGACAGGGGGCTGGAGAACTTGGCGGTACCGGAGGTGGGCAGAACGTGGTTGGTTCCCGCATAGTAGTCGCCCAGAGGTTCGGGACAGTTCTTGCCCATGAAAATGGAGCCTGCATTCTTGATCTCGGGCAGATATGCAAAAGGTTCCTCCACCATCAGCTCCAGATGCTCGGGTGCGATTTCGTTGGCAATCTCCACGGATGCGTGCAGGTTGTCGGTGAGGATGATCTTGCCGTAGGTGTCAATGGAAGCGCGTGCGATCTCGGCTCTCTCCAGCAGAGGAATCTGCACTTCCAGCTCGTATGCCACAGCGGCAGCCAGTCCTGCGGAATCGGTCACCAGAATCGCGGATGCCATCTTGTCATGTTCCGCCTGGGACAGCATATCCGCCGCCACTACCTTGGGGTTGCAGGATCCGTCGGCGATGACCAGGACTTCACTGGGACCGGCAATCATGTCGATGCCGATCTTGCCGAACACCTGACGCTTTGCTTCCGCTACGAAGGCATTGCCGGGGCCTACCACTTTGTCAACAGCGGTCACGGTTTCGGTGCCGTACGCAAATGCCGCGATTGCCTGGGAACCGCCCATCTTGTAGATCACGTCAACACCGGCAATCTTTGCCGCAGCCAGAATGGCGGGATTTACCTTGCCGTCCTTCTGCGGAGGAGTTGCCATGGCGATAAAGGGCACGGATGCGATCTTCGCGGGAATCACGTTCATGAGCACGGAGGACGGCAGAGGCGCGGATCCGCCGGGTACGTACACACCCACCTTTTCGATGGGAGTGACGCGCTGACCGATGATGACGCCCTGCTTGTCGGTGAGCGCATAGCCCTGACGCACCTGACATCTGTGATACTTGCGGATGTTTTCAGCCGCTTCGTTCATGATTCCGAGAAATTCCGGATCCACAGCCGCCATGGCTTCGTCCAGTTCTTCGTCAGTTACGATAATGGAGTCCAGCTTCACCTTGTCGAACTTTTCGGTGTATTCTGCCAGAGCCTTGTCGCCGTTTGCACGGACGTTTTCGATGACAGCGGAGACAATGTCCGCCACGTTGATTTTTTCTTCCTCTCTGGCGAGAATGTCGCCGATGGAGATATCTTTCAGATTGTATGTTTTAATCATGTCGTATAGCCTTCCGTTATTTGTTTTCCGCTACGGCTTTCCGGATCTTTTCCGCCAGAGCCGCCACTTCTTCGTTCTTGAAGCGGTATGCCGCCTTGTTGGCAATCAGTCTTGCACTGATGTCGCAGATGGTTTCCTTCACTTCCAGATTGTTTTCCTTCAGTGTGGAGCCGGTTTCCACGATATCCACGATTACATCGGACATACCCAGAATGGGCGCCAGTTCAATGGATCCGCTGAGCTTGATGATGTCGATCTCCCGGCTCTTTGCGGCGTAGTGCTCCTTTGCGATGCCGGCAAATTTGGTTGCCACTCTCAGCGCACGGTTGGGATTGGGAGTTTCACCCACCACGCCTGCCACGCACATCCGGCACTTGCCGAATCCCAGATCCACCAGCTCGTACACGTCGGGATTGTGTTCCAGCAGGATATCCCGGCCCACGATGCCGATATCCGCCGCGCCCCGTTCCACGTAAATATCAACGTCGGAGGGCTTTACCCAAAAATACCGGACAACGCCGCCCTCGTCTTCAAAAATCAGCTTTCTTGTACCGTCGGTCATGCCGGGACAGCCGTAACCGAGGTTTTCCAGAAGGGCGTATACCTTCTCGCCCAGTCTTCCCTTGGGCAATGCTATATTAAGTCTCTGCAATTTCAAGCCCCCCCTTCGTGTATCTGTAGTGTTCACGGCACTTCACGCCGCTTTCCCGGGTTTCCGCCTGCACTCTGACGCTTCTTCCGCCGCCGGAGAGCATCTCGATCATCTTCGTCATGGCAATCAGATCCGCGCCCTCCTCATAGGTGACGAGAATATCCGCATCGTACTGCCGCGCATCGTCGAAGTACAGATCCAGCAGGTTCATATAGATGGCAAAGCCCACAGCCCCGGTCTGCTTGCCCATCTTTTCCATCAGCTTGTCGTACCGTCCGCCGGAGAGAATCCCCATGGGAACGCCGTCGATGAAGCCCCGGAAAATGATGCCGTCGTAATAGCTCATGTCGTTGATGAGGGAGAAATCCAGTCTCAGATTATCCCCTTCCCCCACGGCACTGAGGAAATTGTAGATCTCCTTCAGCTCGCCGAGGGCGTTTTTCATGGTTTCGTTGACCGCCAGTTCCTCCGCTGCGGGTAGTACGGTGTCGAAGCTGCCGTACAGGGATGCGATCTTCTTCAGTGTTTCGATAAAACCTGCATCAATGGAGAATTCCCGTGCGATTCTGTCCATGTCATGGGTATTCTTCCCGGATACGCAGTCCAGAAGCCCCAGCTTTGCTTCATAGGGAATCGCCGCTTCCTCAAACAGACCGCCCACGAATGCCGCCGTGGAGAGGTCCAGCAGATACCGGTCGGAGATCCGTGCAAGGCTCTTCTTTGCCAGCATAATGACTTCGCAGATGGCATACAGGTCGATCTCGCCGATGGATTCGATGCCCACCTGCATGATTTCCCGGTATTCTCCGTCCACGGCACGGTATACGTTTTCGTTGTAGTATTCCTTCAGTCTCTCGCCGACGGCAGCGTTCTTCACGATGGACAGAGTCACGTCGGGCTTCAGCGCCAGCAGCTTACCGTGGGTGTCGTTGAAGGTGATGATATTGCCGCCCGCAATGAAGCTGCGGTTTTCGGCGTAGAGGTCGTATTCCTCGAATTTCGACATTTTGTACCGTTTGTACCCGTAGGATTCGTAGAGCGCCCGCAGGTCGAAGATGGCTTTTTCTTCTTTTCTCAGGATGTTCTGGGTCATATCTCTTCCTTAATATATAGTAAATAATAATTTCCGGTAATACCGTCAGCGTTAAAATCTGACGGGTATCATTATACCACGCTTTAACGCTTTAGTCAAGTAAATTGCTGAATTACCTGAATTTCGTATTCCTGCACAAAAATCAATGCGGAACGGAGAATTCATCATGCACAATGAATATGGAATCCGGGAGTTTTCATCATGAATTCTCCGGCACGCACTGCCCGAAAAACCCCGAAAGCCCTCCCGGCCGCAGTTTCGCAGTCAGGAGGGTTTTCCGGTATGGGATCGGATATTGTCTGAATCAATCAGAAGGTCATTTCATCTCCGTCGGGAACGATCTTTACCTTGCGGCTGCCGCCCCTGCATTCGATCATGCCGCCCACATAGTACTTGGAGCCGTCTTCCCGCTTGACCTCGGGAATGGAGCATACCGCGGTGGGGAATTCGGCGTTTCTGCACTTTTCGGTGTGTGCGGGAATGAAGTAGGCACGGTGCATATGGCCGCAGAGGAGCAGGTCGATGCCCATCTTGCCCAGCAGCTCGGTCCAGTATTCGTAGACATCGTCCGCCACATCGAAGGGATGGGAGAAGTGTTCCACGAAAGGTACATGGCAGAACGCGATCTTATGCTTGACGCCGGGTGCTTCGTATTCGGTTTCCTTGTTGGCGATGAGCCATTCCAGATACTCGGTTTCACGCTTGCGGAAGGTTTCGAACAGGATGGTTCCGCCGTATTCCACGTTGTGGTCATACTTGTCTTCACCGCAGTCCAGAACCAGACCCCACAGACCGCCCTGACGGAAGGAGTAGAAGGTTTCCCGTCTGCCGTTCCGGAATGCGGTGGGAATGTAGCCCGGGAGAAGCTGAGCCGCAAGACCTCTGGTGTCGTGGTTGCCGCGGGAGTAGATGACGGGTCTTTCGCCGTGCACGGAATTGCCCACCAGCTCAAAGGAGGTATAGAAATTTTTGATTTCGTAGCTGTGTTCGTTGATGTCCCCGTTGAGAACCACCAGATCGCAGTCGCCCACGGTCTTGTAGGTTTCCACGGGAGTCTGGGTTCTTGCGTGGGTGTCCGCATACTGGAACAGACGGAAATCGTCGCCGGTTACGGGATAGAATTTGTATTCCTTCCGCACCTTTTCCTCACCCTTCGGGAAGTAGGGCTTTTTGTCCAGATACTCCACGAACACAACGGTGTACTTCCCTGCTGCGTTCAGCTTGCCGCCGGGAACGGGAATCTTATGTACGGTATCGTAGATCAGAAGACCGCCTTCTTCGTCGGTGTAGCGTTCGCCGTCGATTTCGATCCAGCCCAGACCCATGGTTTCGGTGATGAAAATGATCTGATAATCGTGTCCTACCGCAAATACGGCGGGATCAAACTTCAGTACGCTGTTTTCCATAATGATCTCCTTTAATTTCGTTACAGTACGACTTCCATGCCGTCATAGGACAATCCGTACTGATAATGATGCTGATGCTTTGCCATTCTTCCCAGCTCTTCATTCCATGCGGAATAGACATGATTGTGAAGAACGCGCTTGACCTTTGCGTTTTCCAGAACTTTTTCGGTGTGCTCGGGGGAGAAATGTGCGGATTCCACGATCACGAGATCGATTTCCTCTTCATACACAACCTGGGGGAAGTCCACGGTGGGATGTCTCAGGTCGCCGGTGAACAGAACCTTCTTCCCGTCCGCTTCCGCCAGATAGGCGAAGGAATTGGGACAGTGCTGTGTGGGATATGCGGTAACCTTAAGCACGCCGTCATCGTAGGTCACGCCGGGCTTTGTCTCTTCAAAGCGGATGGTGTCCCTCAGCGATCCGCCCAGACCCTTCTGCCATCCGCGGATGCCGTCCGCGATGCTGATCTGAGGAACGACAATGGTGGGATCCGCTTTGGTGAAGTACCAGTTGATCAGACCCACATAGGATACCAGACCGTCGCAGTGGTCACTGTGGGGATGGGTGATGAAAATCCCCTTGACATCGTTGACGTCGATGCCCCGCCTGATCACATCTTCAATGGCCTGTGTGCCCATGTCGATGAAGTAGTACTGTCCCTGCGCTTCGATCATGGTGCAGGAACATCTCCGGAAGGGTTCCGGTACGCCGTGGCTTGTTCCGATAAAACTCAGTCTCATGTTCGGATTCCTTTCTGTTATGATGAATTTGGTACAGTCTGATTTCTCAGCCGATCAGTTCAGCCATTTCGTCAATGGTGTCTCCGAATACCTTCATGGCATCCGCAACCACCTTGGGAGAGGTCAGGTCCACGCCGGCAATCTTCAGCTCGTTGATGGGATAGTCGGAGCCGCCGGCGGACAGGAACTCCAGATACGCGGAAGCATCGCCGGTTTCCAGAATATGGGATGCGATGGCAACGGCGGATGCAAATCCGGTTGCATACTGGTAAACGTAGTATGCACGATAGAAGTGGGGAATGAACGCCCATTCGTACTTCAGCTCGTCACGGAAGTCCGCTGCGGGATAATACAGCTTCACCAGATCCGCGTACAGGCTGTTGAGCGCCTCGGAGGTAATCGGAATACCGGATGCTTCCATTTCGTGAGCCTTGTGTTCGAATTCTGCGAACAGGGTCTGACGGAACATCGTAGTGCGGAAGCCTTCCAGGAAGTGGTTGAGAATGTACGCCCGTCTCCTGGGATCGGTTTCGGTCTTCAGCAGATACTTGGTCAGGAAAACCTCATTGCAGGTGGAAGCCACTTCGGCAACCAGCAGATGATAGCCGTGGTTGGCGTGATCCTGCTTTTCGGAGGACAGATAGGAGTGCATTGCGTGACCCAGCTCATGCGCCAGCGTGAACGCATCGTCAAGGGTGTGAGCGAAGTTCAGCTTGACATAGGGATGAACACCGTATACACCGGAGGAGAACGCGCCGGATTCCTTGCCGGGATTTTCGTATACGTCGATCCAGTTTTCTCTGTATGCCCGGCGGATGACATCCTGATATGCCTCACCCAGGGGAGCAACGGCGTTCAGAACCAGTTCGCAGGCGTTTTCGTAGGTCATGGGGTAGTCCACATCGGACACCATGGGAGTGTACAGGTCGTATACATCCAGCTTGTCCAGACCCATGGACTTCTTCCGCAGGTTCAGGTACTTGGTCATGGTGGGAACCGCAGCATGGAGCGCTTCCAGCAGAGCATCGTACACGGATTCCGGTACGTTGGATCCTGCCAGGGATGCGGCGCGTGCGGAGGAATATCCTCTCAAATCAGCGTACATATTGTCCTTCTTCACGCTTCCTCCGTAGAGGCAGACGAAGGTGTTGATGTACTTGCCGTAGGTGCCGAACATACCTTTGAAGGCAGAGTCGCGGACTTCCTTGTCGCCGGATTCACGGAGAGGACGGAAGTTGCCGGAGGTCAGCTGTACTTCGGTGCCGTTCTCGCCCTTTACCATGGGCAGTTCCATTTCCACGTTGGTAAACATATTGTAGGTCTGGGATGCGGTGCCGGAAATCTTGGAAACCTTTGCCAGAATTCCTTCGCTCTTTTCATCCAGAACGTGGTCACGGAGACGGGTGGAGTCCTCAATGATGTGGGCGTACTTCTTCAGAGGTTCGTATTCCAGGAAGGATGCCAGCGTTTCCGCGGGAATTTCCATCAGTTCGGGTTCAAAGAATGCCACAGCACTGCCGACCTTGACGCCCAGCATGCTGACCCGTCCGGTCATTTCCTGGGCATGGGTGTCGCCGCCGTCAACGGTCTTCTGCAGGAACGCATAGCTGCCGACCAGGGACATTTTCTGCTCGAAGGCATCCATGGTTTCGTAGGCATTGAACAGGGCTTCGGGGGATGTGCCGAGGGTTCCCTTCAGAGCCGCGAGGGTGGGAATCATGGCTTCGCATTCCGCCAGAGCCGCTTCCCACGCTTCATCGGAGGGGAAAATATGGGTAAAGTCCCACTTGTATTCAGCGGGAATTTCGTTTCTGTTTTTCATAGATTACAGATCCTTTCGTGGGGATAATTCCGTTTTTTCCGGACTGTATTTGTTTCAATCTGCACTTGTCCCCGCGTACGTTTCGGGAGGCTGAACGTCGGGAGTTTCCGGGATCAATGTTACTCATCGTCCCGGTATATCCCTGTCGGTACAGTTCACCTTCATGCCGCACGTACACAGAAACTCCGGTGCGGGATCAGCGGAAGCGACGGCCTGTCTTTTGAAGACAAACTCTGGGAGTTTTCATCCATGAAAACTCCGGTGCGGGATCAGCGGAAACGACGGCCGGTCTTTTGAAGACAAGCTTTGGGAGTTTTCATCCATGAAAACTCCGGTGCGGGATCAGCGGAAACGACGGCCGGTCTTTTCGAGATATCTCGCACACTGTCCCACCCAGTCGGTCTGGATGATATCGAATCTGTCCGCATTCCAGCCCCAGCCGAATTCGGGGTCGCCGCCTACTGCCGCGTCATCGGAGTGACCTGCCGCCAGCACTGCCTTGTAGTTGTACACAATGGAGTTGACCCAGCACAGCTTGCCGTCCTTGCGGAGAAGATCGCGGTATGCTTCGCTTGCGGTTTCGTCCTGTTCGGTCTTGAAGAGCAGCTCGGTGCCGATGTAGTTGATGTTTCTCGCCTTGAGCATTTCGTGGCAGCCGTTGTCCGCGCTGATGATGGGCAGGAACTGGATGTCGGGAGCGTATGCTTCCACGATATCAAGCTGTTCCTTCCTGGGAGAGCACTTGAGGATGATCTGGTCCTTCATGTCGTGGCGCTTTACCACTTCGATGATCTTGGCCGGGTTGTCGCCGAACTTGTCGATGTTGATGTAGCAGCGTCCCTTGAAGTGTTCCAGAACTTCGTCCAGGGTGTTCAGCCCGATCTGGGTTGCGTCGCCGTCGAAGTTGCACAGTCTCAGCTCACGGATGTCAGCGGCGTTCATGTGGCGAATGTTGATATCCTTGTTGAACTGGCGCTTTTCCATGCCGGGATGAAAGATGAACAGCTCGTCGTCCGCGGACTTGGTCACGTCGATCTCGATCATGTCCGCGCCTTCGGTCAGTGCGAATTCGTAGGCGATGATGTTGTTGCAGGGAATGTTGCCGCCCCACAGACCGCGGTGCGCGCAGAGGATAACCCGTTCGGATGCGGTTTCTCTGATGTCGAATTTCATGATGATGTACCTCTTTCGTTGGTATTTTATGTGTTTTGTTTTGAAGTCGTTTATAGCTTTCCGTTTCTTCGGAACCGTTTTTTCAGGCTCACCATACAGCCTTTCAGTCCGTTTTCCACATCAGCGACGAAGGATTTATCCGTTATAATCAACCGCAGGAACCGTGCGACGATGATCACATCGACCGCCAGAAACAGGAACAGATACAGATCCTTGAAATCCAGTGTCATATGCATGATCTTTTCACCGTCTGCCAGTGTCCGGCTGATGCAGAGCCAGTCAAGACTTCCCTGCCGCAGGATATAATCCAGACCGAGGCAGGCTGTCGCGGAAACCATCAGCGTGATGAATGCGGCGGCAAGTCCGTACATCGGATGACCGACAGCGGCAAGACCGCGGCTGATCCAGTACATTGCCGTGCAGCATATCGCCGCCAGAATGATTTTCTTCAGAATTTCAACCAGAAACTGTGCAGGAACTGTGAAAACGCCTTCTGCAGCTTTCTGCGTGAACAATTCCAGATCCTCCGTATTCACGCGAGGATGCAGATGAAAACAGTCACGGATCTGCGAGAGATTACCGTCCGGAACAAAAAACTGTTCGATCAGCATTTTGGAACCATGATCTGCAAGAATGAGTATCACGCTGAAAATCAGAATGTATTTCAGATATCGTTTCATGTTTTCCTCCCGCAGAATTTTGTCATTTCGGAAAAATTCTCTTACCGTCCCCGGCGGACCATGGATTTCAGCTCCTTCACGGTAACGATCTTAAAGAGAATCACAAGCGCCGCGTAGATCACAACGGCGATCATGATGGCAAGCAGACCGCCCTTTCTCACGCCGATGAGGTTTGCGAGAGGATGATAGATCACATAGGCACCCGCACCCATGATGAGGGATGCCGCTAGAGTCCTGATGGTATTGAGGATAATCGCGCCGCAGCCGGTGAGGTATTTTCTCAGGAAGAACAGGTTCATGCCGATCATCACCACGTAGCAGGCACAGGTTGCGATGGGTGCGCCCATGATGTTCACAGCGGGAACGGCAACCAGAACCGCGTTCAGCACGCACTTGATGACGCCGCCCACGCACAGGCTGATGAGGGGCTTGTTCACCTGACCGAAGGCCTGCAGGATGGCGCCGCTGATGGAAACCACCGCGTACAGAATCACCGCGATGCCGTAGATTGCCAGAAGAGGCGTGCCCGCATCGGCTTCCTCGGGAATGTTGAAGTAAATGATGTTCATGATGGGGCTTGCCAGAACGGTGATGCCCACACCTGCGGGAAGCGCCAGCATGAGAGCATACTTGAAGCAGGTGGTCATGTTCTTCGCCACGCCTTCACTGTCCTTTGCGGTATATGCCGCAGTCAGGACGGGCAGGATGCTGACGGAGAAGGGCACAATGAACGCGGAGGGGAAATTAAAAATCTTCTTGGCATTGCCGAATACCCCGTAGAGCCAGTTGGCATCCTCGTAGGAGTAGCCGAGGGTATCCTGCAGGATGTTCATGATCACGGCGGTGTCCACCAGATTCACAAGGCTCATGACGGATGCGCCCAGCGATACGGGAATGGCGATGCGGAACAGCTCCTTCGCCAGTGTTTTGTCGGAACGGACAGCCATGCCGCTGGGTTCCACGGATTTTGCCGCACGCTTCTTATGGAACAGCAGGTAGAATACCGCCAGCACGGCACCGATGGATACGCCCAGAATGGCGCCCGCGGAACCGCCGATATAGGCAAGCTCGGTGCGGAGCAGAACCCACGCCATGGCACATCCCAGAATCAGCTTGGCGAACGCTTCGATGACCTGCGATACGGCAGTGTGGATCATGATGGAATGTCCCTGGAAATACCCTCTCAGCGCGGACATGACGAAGGCGCAGAAAGCGGTGACTGCCAGAACACGGATGGACAGAGCGGAATTGGGATTGCCGATCAGGTTTGCCAGCAGATCCGCTCCGAAGAACATGAAAGCGGCAATGACGGCACCGATGATCGTGAAGATCCTTGCGGAAACGGTGTAGATCCGCTCCGCTTCATCGGTATTTCCGGAAACGAGAGTTTCACTGACCATACGGGATACGGCAACGGGAAGTCCCGCGGATGCCAGCACGGCCAGCATATTGTAGATATCGTATGCGGCATAGAAGTAGCCCATGCCTTCCCCGCCCAGCATATTGGCGATGGGAATGGTGAAGAGCAGTCCCGCCAGCTTGACAAAGGCGGTGGAAATGGTGAGGATGAACGCCCCCTGCAGGAACGTACCTCTGGAATCGGTGGTTTTCAGAATCAATACCTTCTTTTTCTGTGAATTTTTATTACTGTATTTTATCAGATTTTGCCCGGAAAGTCAATGTATACGGGCATATTTGCTACATTATATCAATGTTTACTGCATCACCGTATCCGCGCGGCTGCCGCTGACGGTCTTGGTGACCACGATTTTTCTGGGAATCCGCTGTCTCAGCTCCGCCACATGGGAGATAATGCCCACACTTCTGTCCCCTGCCGTGGCTTCCAGAACGGACATGGCGGTGTCAAGGGACTCTTCATCCAGGGATCCGAAGCCTTCGTCGATGAACATGGCATCGATCTGCACGCCCCCGGCTTCCGCTTCGGTTTCATCGGACAGAGCCAGTGCAAGGGCAAGGGATGCCATGAAGGATTCGCCGCCGGACAGGGTTTTCACGCTCCGTACCGAACCGTTCCAGTGATCCGCAATATCCAGCTCCAGCCCGGTTTTGTCCCGCTGATTGTCGGCCGCGGCACGGCGCTGCAGTTCATACCGTCCGTCGCTCATTCCCATCAGGCGGATATTGGCACGGCGGACAATCCGCTCAAACAGCCGCATCTGCCAGAAGGTTTCCAGACGGATTTTCGCTTTTCCGCTGAGGGTTCCGTTGGCGGTATCGGAGATCAGGGACAGCTGTACCAGGCGCTTTTCGGATTCACCGCATTCCGCAAGCGTGCGGCAGAGACTTTCTCCCGTTACACGGTTCCGCTCCAGGGTATTGCGGCGAAGCATCACCTGTTCCGTCAGCCCGTCCAGAATGGCCGAGGTGTCATCCGCCAGCTTTTTCAGCTCATCCCATCGGTCCGCCGCACTGTCACGGAGCTGCTCCCTGAGAACCTCCGCAGATGCACGGCAGGACTGCACCTGTTTTTCCGTCTCAGTAAGTTTTCTGACCGCATCGGCAGCCGTTTTTTCCATGGCCGATGCCTCATCCGTCAGCCGTCCGATTTCTCTTTCAAGTTCCTGCACACTGCCGAAAACCAGAGTGTTCTTCAGCGCAGACACCTGATTTTCCCTTTCCGGGATCAGAGCCTCCAGCTGTGCCAGACGTCCCGACAGTGCGTTTTTCTCCTGCTGATCCGCTTCCAGCTGTGCCTTGTACCGGGACAGTTTTTCTTCTCTGTTTTTCAGCTGTTCCGCCGCTTCTTCCGCCTGTGCCGCGGTTCTGCGGATGGCAATTTCCTCCTGTGCCAGCTCAATACCGCGCTGTTTCAATGCTTTCACAACGGCATCCGCATCCCCGTCCCCGCAGGTCAGCAGTTCCTCGTGAAGCCGCGCGGCAGTGGTTTTCATATTCCCCAGCTGCATGGCAATCTTCTCGGCTGCTTCCCGTGCGCTCTCCGTTCTCAGCTTCGTTCTGTCGAGGAGTTCACGGGTCACCGCGCCTTCTTCGTGATGAGCCGGAGCCGGATGGGTCACAGATCCGCATACCGGGCATGGTTCCCCGTCGGTGAGGGAAGCCGCCAGCGTTCCCGCCAGTCCGCTGAGGTATCTGCCGTGCATTTCATCGTATTCCCGGGACTGTTTCTGCAGATTCGCGGCGGCACGGATGTAATCGGTTTCCGTCTCCCGGATCCTGCCGTTCAGCTTCTCGTATTCTCCCGCTTTCGCCAGCATTTCGGCGTTCTTCTTCATCTCCGATCGGCACAGTTCCAGCCGCGGTTTGCAGGAATCCAGCTGAGCCGCCGTTTTCGCCAGCGTTTCCATTTCCGCCGACAGGGATGCAACGGCATCGGTTTCCTTCAGAACACGGCGGTCCAGAAGTTCTCCACGCTCCTCTGCGGTCTTTTTCTCCGCCCTCACCCCATTCAGTGAGCGGATCAGCTCATCCAGTGCACGGTAATCGTCCGTCCGGGATCGGTATGCGGCGGCAGTTTCCCGGAGTTCCCGTGCCCGCTCCGGCAGACCGGCAGTCCGTGCTTCTTCCTGAACGGCACTTTCCAGCTGCAGTTCGGCAGATGCCAGTGCCTCTTCCGTTTTTTGCAGAGTCAGCTGATTTTTCCGGTCATTCTCAGCCTTGGCCAGCAGATTCCGCGTCGCGGTCAGCTCGGATGCCAGCAGAGTCCGCCGCTCATCCAGCCCGGTAATCTCTTCCTCCGCTCTTGCCCAGCCCGCATTCAGCGCGTCTTCCAGCTCCGATGCATCCGCATAGGGGACTTTCTCCAGCCACTCCATCAGAATTTCATCGGAGGTTCCGATCAGAGCGGCTGAGGCGGATGCCCGTTCCCGGAGAGTTTCGGTGCGGCGTTTTTCCTCTGCGGCGGCCACTCTTGCCTTCTCTGAGAAAGTGTTGTAAAGATCGGTCTTGAAGATCCGGCGCAGGACTTTCATGCGGTTTTCCGTATCCGCAAACAGCAGCTCCCGGAATTCTCCCTGGGCGATCATCACCGTACGCCGGAACTGATCCCGGTTCAGCCCCAGAAGATCCGTCACGGCGGCGGTCACATCCTTCTGTTTGGTAACAATTCTGCCGTCCGGGGTCTTCAGCCACGCCTCCGTGGATTTTTCCGTCACCGGTACGCCTTTTTTCAGCCGTTCCCGTCCCCATTCCCGGTACACTTCACAAATGCCGCCCCGATGTTCAAAAGTCAGCTGCACCAGTGTCATCACACCCAGCTGTGCATACTTGGAACGGAGCATGGCACTGTCCCGGGTACTGCCGCTGGCTTCCCCGTACAGGGCAAAGGCAATTGCATCAAACAGCATGGTTTTCCCGGCACCCGTATCTCCGCAGATGAGATACAGACCGCTGTCGGTAATCCCGGTCAGATCCAGCTCCGTTCTTCCGGAATACGGTCCGAATGCCTGCATAATCAGTCCGATCGGCTTCACTGTGCTGCCTCCTTTTCCGCTTCTTCAAACAATTCCGCAGCCAGCTTCAGCAGATCCTCTGCCGGCGGCGCGTTGTTCTGCATTTCATACAATCCGGCAAATACCTCCACGGGACTGCCGGCTTCCCCGTCCTGTACCGCAATTTCACCGGAATACGTCTGCCGTGTCCGCAGATTGTCATAGCTGAGCCGCATCAGATTGGGGTAAACCGTCCGCAGCTTTGCCATGGCATCCGGGATATCCTCCTCGTCGGTGAGAATAATCCGCAGATAATCCTCGCAATTCCCCCGGGCACGGTATTCCGGAGACACAATTTCATCGTATGTTCCGCGCATTTCTCTCAGATCCCGCAGGGGATGCAGGGGGATCCGTACCCATGTCACCTCATCCTCCGCAGTTACAACAGTCACTGATTTTTCGTCATTCACTTCACTGAACGAGCATTTTACCGGAGATCCGGAATAGTTCACACGCTCCGAACCGACGGAGTGCGGTCTGTGCAGATGTCCCAGCGCCGTGTAATCAAACTGAGCGAACACATCCGCTCCCACTGCTCCGATTCCGCCTGCAGTGGCATGGGATTCCGCGTCTTCCGGCGTTTTCTCCGGAGCTCCGCCGGGGATCACAAACTGGTGTGTGACAAGCACGTTTTTCCGCCCGTTCTCCCTCTCAGCTTCGCCGGTCACTGCGGTCATGGCATCGTGATAGGTCACTCCTTCAAATGCATCGCAGCAGGCGCGCACGTTGACCGGCCGGACAAAGGGAAGCAGATAAAAATTCACATTGCCGATCATCACCTTCTGCATCTCTCCGTCAAACACCTGCGAAAAATAAACGCCCCTCTCCTCCGTCAGCCGCGCCAGATAAGCCACCCTCTCCGGGCTGTCATGGTTCCCGGATACCGCCAGAACGGCGATCCCGGCATTGGCAAGAGCGGTGACAAAATCGTCAAAGACCCGTGCAGCCTCCGCAGACGGATTGGCGCGGTCGTAAATATCTCCGGCAATCACCACGGCTTCGCAGTTCTCGCGCCGTGCGATTTCCGTGATTTCGTTCAGCAGATGCACGATTTCCCCGTTCATGGAGACCTCGCACAGCCGCAGTCCGATGTGCAGATCCGATGTATGTAAAAACTTCACAGTAACCTCCTATGCTGCAGAGCAGCGCAAATTACTTCGGAAAATCCCGTTATTCTCCCGTCTGATTCTGCACGGCGTTTTTCCGGTATGCCGCCGGAGATACGCCCATTTTCCGCCGGAACAGCCTGCAGAAATACATCACGTCCCCGTACCCGCAGATCGCCGCCGTTTCCGACACGTTCAGGTCCGTGGTCAGCAGAAGCTCACAGGCATGGGCAATCCGCAGTCCGATGATGTATTCCCCCGGCGGCGTTCCGAAGGCTTCTCTGAAAATATCCCGGAACCGGCTCTCCGACAGGTGCTCCATCTCCGCCAGCTCCGTCACCGACAGATTTTCCGTATAATGGCTGTGGATGTATGCCGCCGATTGTTCCAGACGTTTTCTCAGCCCGTCGCTCTCGTCTTCCGCGGAGTCCGATGCCGCCCCGCGTCCCAGTCTCACCAGCAGCGCAGCCAGCACGGAGGCATTCATCTCCATGTACCCCGGACGGCGGAGCATGAATTCCCGGAACAGAATGCCGAAATCCCGCCGCAGGGACTGCATCCGGTCCTCGGAAATCTCATAGATCTCATCCGGAACAATACCTGCGGATCCGAGAAGAGTCTCCGCAAAGCTGCCGGTGAAGTGAACCCAGTAGTACCCGATTCCGCCGCTGCCGTCAAAACTGTACCGGTATGTTTTTTCAGGCGGACGGACGATAAACTGCCGCGGGATCATCACTTTTCCAGATGTATTCATGCTGCCCGTATCCATGAGCTGCAGGTACCAGTCGTGCCGGTTGCCGCCGGTTGTGAAGGGTCTTGTCAGATTCACATACCCGGCGCAGTTGACCTGCAGGGGAACCGTCAAGTCCCGGATATTGTCGCCGCTTTGGATCCGGTGAAGATAATAGGATTGGTTTTCCATTGTGTCCGACCTCGATGCTTTTCTTTTGTAACAGTCGTTTTGTCCATAAAAATACTTGATTTACGCATTGACTTACCCGTACTTATAGTATATACTGTAGTCAGCAAAAATCAAGATATAATTGTAAAATTGTCATAAAATTATCTTTCAAAACGGAGGCAAACATGAAAAAGTCACTGAATGCATGGTCCGTGGAAGGCTCCCTGAATTTCGAGGAGACCTTCCGTGCCGTGTCCGCAGCCGGATTCGACGGAATCGAATTGAACGTTGACGCTCCCGGAGCCGCACACGGTCTGTCCATGGAAACCACTGCGGAGGAACTGGCTGGGATCAAGGCGCTGTCCGAGAAGTACAATCTTCCCGTAGTCAGCATTTCCACGTCCCTTACCGCAGGCATGAGCGGTATTCCGGAAAAGCGGGATCAGTACCGTGCCCTTCTGCTCAAGCAGATTGAAGCGGCAAAAGCTCTGGGTGCGGGCGGCATCCTCACAGCTCCCGGCGGCATGGGCGGCGACATCACCCTGCTCCAGGCACGCAGAAACACCATCGAATTCTTTAAGTGGATGAAGCCTGAGATCGAAGAACTGGGCATTTTCGTGGGTCTGGAAAACGTGTGGAACGGCTTCTTCCTCTCCCCCTTCGACATGGTGTCCATGTTTGAGGAAATCGATTCTCCCAAGATCGGCGCGTACTTTGATGCGGGCAATATGCTTGCCTTCTCCGTTTCCGAATACTGGACGGAAGTTCTGGGCAAGTGGATCGGCTACGTTCACGTCAAGGACTACAAGAGAAACGGCGGTCTCAACTCCGGCGGTACCTGGCAGGACATCACCCACGGCAGCGGCAACTGGAAGGCAATCATTCCCGCGCTCCGCAAGGCGGGCTTTGACGGCTATCTGACCGGCGAGGTCTTCAAGTCCGATCCCGATATGTCCTTCGAGGACTACTACAAGAAGGTAGCCTCCGAAATCGGAGAAATCATCACCTACTGATCTGAACTTTTTTACAACATCAACATACAAGGAGAAATCACCATGAAAAAACTCGCTATCATCGGCTGCGGCGGCATCGGCTCCTATCACCTCGGTCACTTCCTTGGCTTCAAGGACATCGTTGAACTGGCAGGCTTCTGCGACCTGATCCCCGAACGGGCACAGTCCTTCGTGGAAAAGGCAGGCTGCGGCAAGGCATTCACCAACTACGTGGAAATGTACGATGAAATCCAGCCCGATATGGTGTTCATCTGCGTTCCGCCCTACTGCCACGGCGAAATCGAATTCGAAACCATCAAGAGAGGCATCCACTTCTTCGTGGAAAAGCCCCTTGCGCTGGATCTGAATCTGGCACGCGAAATCCGCGACGCTGCGGAAGCAAAGGGTCTGATCACCGCTTCCGGCTTCCAGTGCCGTTACTCCAACCTCGTAGAACCCAACGTGGAATTCTGCAGGAACAATGAAATCGTCTTCATCGACTGCACCAGAATCGGCGGCGTTCCCGGTGTGTTCTGGTGGCGTGACAAGGATCTGTCCGGCGGTCAGGCTGTGGAACAGACCATTCACCAGTTCGACATCATCCGCTACGTATTCGGCGAACCCGAAGAAGTATGCTCCTACGCTACCCGCGGCTTCGTCAAGGAATGGGACAACTACAACACCGACGACTGCTCCGTTACCATTGTGAAGTTCAAGAACGGCACCATCGGCACCATCTCTACCGGCGACTACGCAACCTCCGGCAACAGCTTCGACTCCAAGATCATCTTCTCCGGCCGTGACAAGAGAGCGGAACTGAAGATTCTGGGCACCTTCGAAG
>JAFQWY010000266.1 GCA_017407225.1 Clostridia bacterium
AATACCGAAGGGAATGAAGAATGCGTGCATGGAGCCGCCCAGACCCTTGTTGAAGCCGGTGGTGCGAGCAAAGATTTCAGCGAGAGCACCGTAGAGGAGGAAGTCCTTGGCAAGGTCCTTGATGTTGCCGGTGCTGTTGTTCTTTTCGACAACGCTGAGGATGGTTCCGTCAAGGAATTCCTTCATGATGTCGTAGACTTCCTGATCTTCGAGCTTGTTGATGGAGGAGAGACCCTTAGCGAGGATTTCGCCGTGGGATCTGTGAGAACCGAAGGTGAAGTCGTTGATGTCGAGGCAGTATGCCTGACCGACAGCGGATGCTTCCTGACCGATGGAAAGATGAGCCGGACCGGGGTTGTTGTACTTAACGCCGTTGTATTCGGACTTAACCTTGATTTCGTTGAGCATGGTTTCAAATTCACGAATGGTTCTCATGTCGTGATAGATGCGCAGGAAATCAGCCTTGGAATAGATTTTCTTTTCTTCTTCGAGGGTCTTGTTGTACCGGCAAAGAGGAATGCTGTCAAAATCGATATAACCGGGTTCAAAAACTTTACCGGGATCTACATATTGACTCTTAGGCATGATAATGTACTCCTTTGTATGATGTAGTTATATAGTTTTATGGATTACGGATTATAAAATATCGCGGGCGGCTTCAAGCCATTTTTCAGCGATAAACCAGTGAAGCGGTTCTGTCGGGTGGACGCCGTCCCAGAGCCAGTAGGCATAGGGAGCGGTTGTGCATCCGTTTTCAAGGAGGGTGGGAGCTGTCCGCGCGGCGAGTTCTTCCAGTTCCTTCTGGATTGGCACGAAGACAGCACCGAAGTCATCGGCTATACGGCGTACTGCCTCCTGTCTGCGGCGGAAATGCGGAAGAAAAGTATCATAATGCGCGCGCAGATGTTCGGTGACGGGGAGCAGGAAAGGCTCGATGAGAATGAGCTTCAGCTGCGGATTGTGATCGCGGGCTTTGGTGAGCAGGGAACGGTATACCTCGTTGAAGTTACGGAAATTTTCTTCCGCACCTTCTTCAAATACGCCGTCACGCCGTCCGCAGCCGTTGATACCGAGAAGGATGCTCAGAATATCAGGATTCTCATCCAGTGTATCTTTCTGCCAGCGTGCGGCTGCCCGGTCAACCGTATCACCGGAAATGCCCCGGTTGATGAATGCGTACTTGCCGGGATACAGAAATCCCAGTTTTCCGACGATTGGATATACTTACGAATGTCCGATCTGGTGGTTCAGATCCCAGCGGGATTCAACGGGCTTCAGGCGATTACCGTCGGTAATGGAATCACCCTGAAAAAGAATGCGGATCATGGACAGTACCTCTTACTGAATGGAGAACATTGCTTCACGGATAACTTCGCAGACGGTGGGATGCGGGAAGACGATCTTCTGGATGTCTGCGACTCTCTGGCACTTGGCTACCATAGCAGCTGCGCCGTAGATGATTTCGGAAGCGTAGGAACCGATCATGTGTACGCCGAGGATTTCGTGATGTTCCTTGCCGTATACGATCTTTACGATACCGTCGCCGCCTTCATTTTCAGCGATATAACGGCCGCTGTAACGGAGGGACATGGTGATTTCTTCAGCTTCAATACCCGCCTTCTTTGCGGATTCAACGGTTTCACCAACGGTGCCGACTTCGGGATTGGTGTAGATAACGGAGGGAATTGCGCGGTAGTCAACCTTGTCCTTTTTGCCGAGCATATCGTTGACTGCAGCTTCGCCTTCGCGGTAAGCAGTATGCGCGAGCATGATCTTGCCGTTGACGTCGCCCGCTGCCCAGATACCGGGAACGGAGGTACGGCAGGTATCATCGGTTACAATAGCGCCGCGGTTGAGCTGAACGCCAACTTCTTCGAGACCGATGCCCTTGGTTCTTGCGCGGCGGCCGGTGGAAACGAGAACGAGGTCGCACGCGATCTGTTCGGTCTTACCGTCCTTTTCATATGCAACAACACCGTCGTTCGGCTTGCCGTTGACTGCAGCAACTTTTGCGCCGAGGATGAACTTGACGCCCTTCTTTGTGTAGTTCTTTTCAAGAATGGAGGAGATTTCCTTTTCGGTGGGGCCTGCAATCTTGTCGAGCATTTCGATTACAGTGACTTCGCTGCCGACAGAGTTGAAGTAGGAAGCCATTTCCAGACCGATAACACCGCCGCCGACAACGACAACGCGCTTCGGAAGGGTGCGGATATCGAGAATTTCACGGTTGGTGACAGCCAGTCCGCCTTCGTACGATTCCTTCAGACCGGGAATCGGAGGAACAACCGCTTCGGAACCTGTGCAGACGAGGATCTTTGCAGCTTCGTATGTGGTGCCGCCGCATTCTACAGTAAAGCCTGCTGCGGTCTTGCCGGTGATCTTGGCGGTAGCATTTACTACAGTAACGCCTGCGCCGCGCATCTTAGCGCCGACACCGGAAACGAGGGTCTTGACAACCTTATCCTTGCGGTCAACAACCTTTGCATGGTCGATGGACGCACCTGTTACGGTTACGCCGTATGCTTCGCCGTGGTGAGCATAATCGAGAATCTTTGCGGAGTAGAGCAGGGTCTTGGTGGGGATGCAGCCTTCGTTGAGGCAGACGCCGCCGAGTGCTCTTTCTTCGCAGACGAGGGTTTTCAGACCGCCGTGAGCAGCGCGTTCAGCCGCATTGTAGCCTGCGGGACCGCCGCCGAGGACGATCAGATCGAATTTTGTTTCAGCCATGATAGATACCTCCGATTATTTTGCGAGAAGAAGATCGAAGTTTTCAAGTGCTGTGCAGAGTTCCTTGAGGAACTTGGCAGCGGGAGCACCGTCAACGGCTCTGTGGTCGAAGGTGAGGGACAGACCCATTGCGGGGTAAACCTTACCATCAGCCTTGAGGCGGTTGGTTGTGCAGCATACGCCGAGGATTGCGGTCTGCGGCGGGTTGATAACGGGAGTGAAGCTCTCTACGCCCATGGAACCGAGGTTGGAGACAGTGAAGCTGCCGCCGGACATTTCGTCGGGAGTGAGCTTGCCTTCGCGTGCCTTGCCTGCGAGCGTCTTGGTCTGCGCGGACATTTCAGCGAGTGTGAGCTTTTCT
>JAFQWY010000041.1 GCA_017407225.1 Clostridia bacterium
CCGTACAGCACTTCGACCACATACCCGTGCTATCTCGGTACGGCATCCTATTACTGGCACTACGCCTATCTCGGAGCGAATACCGTGTCCATCGGAAGCACCAAGTCCTCGAAACTCGGCTTTTTCGGCACGACTCCCATCATCAAGCAGACCCTTTCCACCTCGTCCAACAACATGAGCTACAGCAGTGCGACATCATCGAACTACCTCTATGTGCTGAACAATCTGGTGGGCATTCTCAAAAACAAATACGGCCTCATCGCCTGAAACGGAGGAAACATGAAAGTAACACTAAAAACCATCGTTCTCGCCATTCCCGCGCTGTCGAAACTGGCTGCGGAGGACATCAGTCTCAAACTGGCGTATCGCTTAAAGAAAAACATCGCCGAACTTCAGCGGGAAGCAGACTTCTTCGGCGAACAGCGGATCAAGATTCTGGAGAAATACGGGAAAGCGGACGAATCCGGCAACTACACCTTTGAAGGGGATAACGAACAGAAAGCCATCGCGGAACTGGATGAACTTCTTGATCTGGAAGTCGAACCGGTGATTGATCCTATCGACATTCCCATCACAGAGGATTTGAAGATTTCCGTCAACGATATGGGAATGGTCGAAGCATTCATCAACTTTACGGAGGAGGTATAACGGTATGAAAGAATTCTGGAATATGACCCAGCTTGCCTTTACCGCTGTGGGCGGTTGGCTCGGCTGGTTTCTCGGTGGCAGTGATGGTCTACTGTATGCGCTGATCGCATTCGCCGTGATCGACTACATTACAGGCATCATGTGCGCCATTTACGATAAGAACCTGTCCAGTTCGGTCGGATTCAAGGGCATCTGCAAGAAGGTGCTGATTTTCGCTTTCGTGGGTATCGCGCACATCCTCGATCTGTATGTGATCGGGACCGGTTCGGTTCTGCGGACGGCGATCATCTTCTTCTACATTTCCAACGAGGGTGTCTCTCTGATGGAGAATGCATCCCACCTTGGTATGCCCATCCCGACAAAGCTGAAGGACGTTCTGGCGCAGCTTCACAACCGTGCTGAGAAGGGAGAAAAGAATGACACTGAATAAGTTTATGCTCACAGCTAACGAATGCTATATTGTTGGTCGCAAACATACCGTTAAGGGTATCATGGTTCACTCAACCGGATGTAATAACCCGAACGTGGCTACATATCTGAACTACTGGAATCAGCTTCGTCCGGGCGGCAGGCAGGTTTGTGTTCATGCGTTCATCGGTAAACTGTTCGGTGATGAAGTCGGGACGTACCAGACCCTTCCTTGGGACATGGTTGGCTGGCACAGCGGCGAAGGTGCGAACGGGAATGCCAACTTCATGGGTTACATCGGATTTGAAATATGCGAGGACGATTTGACAGATCGAGCATACTTTGAGAAGGTGTACCGTGAAGCCGTAGAACTTTGCGTTTACCTCTGCCAGCAGTTCGATCTGTCCGAGAAGGACATCATCTGCCACAGTGAAGGTCATGCACGAGGTATTGCTTCTAACCATGCAGATGTCATGCACTGGTTTCCGAAATTCGGCAAGAACATGGACACCTTCCGTGCGGATGTGAAAACGGAACTGGAGAAAGCCGAAAAGGTGATTCTCGATAACGAAGCGGCTGACTGGTCGAAGGATTCCGTGAACTGGGCGATCAAGAAAGGATTGCTCAAGGGGGATGAAAAAGGTGACCTCATGCTGCACAGTCCGGTGACACGTGAGCAGCTCTGCGTGATGCTGAAACGGTTTCTGGACGTGAAATAGAATAGCAGTGAGCCTATCGGAAATTTTTTCGGTAGGCTTTATTTTTTTGCCTTCGTACCCCCGAAATTCCTGTTTGCCATGGCTGTATCTTGAGAGGCAGGCTCTCAGAAAGAGGCAAAAATATGGATGAAGAAAAAATCACCGATCAGAAAACCGAAACTCCGCTGAATTCGCAGAACGAGTACAACTATGTCCTCGCACAGCAGATTACAAAATCCCTGCTTGTAAAAGGACTCATCACAGAAGCAGAATTCAACAAAATCACCGC
>JAFQWY010000267.1 GCA_017407225.1 Clostridia bacterium
AATCGTGACTCCAGTAAATCCTGCTTTCCACCGTATTTTCTGCAGTTTCGGTGCATTCTATCCGGCAGCCCAGATACCTATGGAACCGATCACATGAATGGACGGGCAGACATTGGTATTGGTATCAAACCGATAGAATTCCGCCATGAAGCGGGTAAGGAGGTTATCCCGTTCGAATTCTACCGGACGCAGATTCTGGCAGGTTGGGAAAATCAGGTAAACGATGATAGTGACCGAGATTGTAATGACCGTGAATTTCATCAGTTTCCGGAAAGACTGCACATCATAAAATAACGTATACAGGTACATACCGACCATATAGACAAACCAGAACATATACGGGATGACAAAAAACTCGCAGAACGGAATCCGATCATCCAGCGGACACCACATTTCCGTATAGGTATCCACCGGGTAGATGCGCTCCACATACAGGAACATGACTGCGTAAATCGGCCAGAAAATCAGCCATTTCAAATGGGAAAACTCCGGTGTATTCAGTTTGCGAAATCGGAATTTGCGGTAATCAATTACAGGGGGATTCATTTTCATTTTTCTATTGTTTCTGTATAAGTAGTTTTTTTGGTTCGGATGGTGTGTCTGACCCGAATATCATGTTGGGATAAATCCTCCGCACCTTTTCATCGGGATAATGCCGGTCGAAGAAGCACCAGAAGCGATTCACATCGGTTACTCCGCTCTGCCGCTTGTTCATTCTGAATACCACAAGTGCGGAGTGGATACTGTCGATGATAAAGAACAGTACGCCGAACCATGTCAGCGGAATCCCGATATCATCCGGAATCTGTTCGATCAGCCATTCCAGACGGGGATAGGAATCCTTTACCCAAAGCAAGGCGAGAATTCCTCAGAAGAAGCAGTACAGCAGATTGATCCGTCCGTGCAGATTCAAGGGAAAATTACGGTAATCCCATGAAATTGTTCCCGTAACCTTTTCCTGTACAACAGAACAGATATATTCAAAGACACCGCCGAGAAGGGCACCTGCTGCAAAGATGAACAGGTCACGGTTGTTCCGCAGAGGATAAAGTCCCCGCGTCATGACAAGCGCCCCGAAGCCGTACACCAGATTGAACGGTCCCCATACAAGTCCCTTGCGGCTTTCCAGCTTTCTGTACCGGATCAGACACCACAGCGTTTCGATGACAACACCGAGAAAGCAGCCGATGACAAAAATCCAGAACAGTTTATAGAAATTCATTTCGTCAGCAAATGAGCCTTCTGTCTGCAATGCCCCCACCTCCGATTATTGAAACTGTTCGTCAATCCGACTGAGTTTTTCCAGCAGAATGTCTTCCTCTGTCGGCTTATCTCCGATTGCTTCGATTTCCTGCCGGATCCCCAGCATTTTTTCATCCGTTGCGCTGATTACATCCGCACAGGCTTTCAAATCTGCGATAATTGCCGTTTCATTCGGAACAGCCTGCTTGTACTTCAGCTGATGTTCCAGACTCGCCCAGAAATCCATAGCAATGGTGCGAATCTGAACCTCTACCTTCATCTCCCGCTTCTGATCGGCAAAGAATACAGGAACGGTGACGATCAGATGCAGACTGCGGTATCCGTTTTCTTTGGGATTGGCAATATAGTCCTTTTTCGCAATCAGGGTTATATCATCCTGCTTCAGCAGAGCATCGGCAAGCCTGTAGATATCGTCGATGTAGGAGCATACCACACGAACACCGGCAATATCGCTGATGTGCAGTTCCAGTGCATCCAAAGATAAATCATTTCCATACCGAGCCAGCTTCTCAATGATGCTGGCTGTTTTTTTCAGCCTTGTATTGATGGAGTTGATGGGATTTCTTCTGTACCGTACCTTGAATTCCATATCCAATACTTCAAATTTGGTCCGGATTTCCTTCATGGCACAGGCATACATCATCATCATTTCTTTATAGGCTACCAGTGTTTCCGCAATCTTCAGCGCATGGTTGTGCAGAAATGTAACCGTATTGCCGGAAAGAGGGATCATGGCCGTGGGATTGGTTCCGTCTATGTTTCCCTGAATCCATCGGTCAATCTGATCGGTATCCAACCCTTCTGTGATGTGAACATCGGGGTTTTCATTTTTGTCTTTTCTGTCTTCCATTTACTTTTCTCCTTCCGGATTCTCTTCGGCAATCCGGCATACATTCGCAGACGAGGATTGCAGCTGTCCCATGGCACGGCGGATTTCATCGAGATCTCCGTCGTTTATTTTATCCGGCTTTTTCATCAGCAGCTTCTGCAGTGCGGTAATGTCTGCCTTGACCTGCTTCTTTTCCGCTTTGTCGATCTTCTTGCCGGCATGGGTCAGGGCGTTTTCTGCCTTATGAATCAGCTTTGCGGCATCGTTCTGTACATTCATGATCTGCCGTCTGGTTTCATCCTGGGACGCATACTGTTCGGCATCCCGGATCGCCTGTTCGATTTCTGCGTCGGACATTTTATCGTTGGCGGTAATGGTGATCGACTGCTCCTTGCCGGTATCCAGGTCTTTTGCGGATACCTTCAGAATACCGTTTGCGTCAATATCAAAGGTAACTTCGATCTGCGGAACGCCTGCAGGTGCTTTCTTGATGCCGCTCAGCTTGAATTTACCGATGGTTTTGTTGTCCTTTGCCATGGGACGTTCGCCCTGCAGGACATGAATATCCACGCTGGACTGGTACGGTGCCGCCGTGGAGAACACCTGTGAATAGTGGATGGGCAGCGTAGAGTTCCGTTCCACCAGTCGGGTAGCAACGCCGCCGAC
>JAFQWY010000268.1 GCA_017407225.1 Clostridia bacterium
ATGGCTTACGTTCTTTATTAGTCGTTGGCTTTTCCAACGCAGGAGAATCCATCGTTGGTTTTTCCAATGATGGAGAATCCGATGCAGGTGAAGCAAAAAGAGGTACATCGGAATCGGGTGTTTCTTCGACCTTTTGGACGGATTTTTTGCGGCTGGGCTGCGGCTTTTCTTCCGGTTCCTTCACAGGTTTTCCGGTGGTCTGCGGAGTTTCGTAGATTATATATTCGTTATGGCTGAACTGTCCGTTTTCATCCCGGACACGTCTTCGGACGATGTAACCGTGTTCTTCCAGTTCATGAATTCCCTTGCGGATGGAGTCGATACCGTCGGAGAACAGACGGGACAATCCATCCAGTGTGTAATCCCAGTCTTCGGGCAGAGAGAGCATTTCTACAAGAATCCCCTTTGCTTTTGCAGACAGGGTTCTATCTTTGAAAATATTATTGGAAACCACCGTGAAGTCACGGATTTTTTCAATTCGGAATACTGCCATTTTGTTGTTCCTCCAGTTTGTCTTGGTTGTCTTTGTTTTTTATTCGGAGTACCTCCGGACCGTGCCTTGCGATCACCACAGCGTTCACGGCGAACCGGAAGGCTTCATCCGATACTACCGTGTAGCTGTCCGACAGTTCGTCCGTCGGCAGGTCTGTATGGCCGCCGTACAGCCTTCTGGCATATGCAAACAATGTGTAATTGTCCGGCGAGATGCCCTTTATGCGGAAGTTTGGAAAGTACAGTCCGCTTTTGAGAAAACAGCGGAAAGCGCGGTTATAGATGTCGGTATTGCTTGTGATGAGATATACGGCGGCGTAATAGGCAGGAGATGCAAGCTGTTCGTCGCATTGTGAAGTGCTGTAGCAGAATCGCTGCCGATGGGTTTCATCCGCCCACATGGTTTGGGGAAAGTCGGAGACGAGTGTATTCAGCCGTTTCATCAGGAGACGGTTATACCCGAAGGTATCGGCAATAATCTCCCTGTATCCGACCACACCGGCTTCGATTCTCTCAGGCAGGATAATACAGCCAAACGCTGTACATCCGACCTTTGGTACATATTCGGTACAGTATTTACAAACCACATCTTCCGGTGTGGCTCTGGATTTTCTGATCTTCATGTAGCTCCTTTCGTTTTTTGAAATCGAAAAAGCGGACACAGAAAATTCCGTGACCGCTCAGACATATATTGTCACGCATCTTTTTTCGCGTTCTTTTTCTGTTTCTGCCATGCTTCAAGAATCCGATAAATCGTTGTTTCAATCTGCAGGGGAGTATAGTTCGCCGGAAAATACTGCCGCAGCTTATTGCCTTTCAGCGTAATTCTGTCCCATGCCGGTTTCTTGACTTCGCATAGGATTTCCAGTATAATATCATCGGAGAGAATTCCGTCCTGACTCAGCTTTTTCATCCGCTGTGCCTGTGAGAGCGACGGTGTTGCCTGTTCGCAGTCGATGGTTTCCACCAGCATGGATTGTTCCTCCGGCTTCAGGTAAGAGAGTTCTACTGCAGGGGTCATGGCAATTCTGCCGTCGTCCACCATCTGCTGTAAGTCCGGGACAAGCTCAGTCAGACGGATGATCCGCTGAACCTGTCTGCCGCTTTCACCCGTTTCCGCACCGACGATATCGGCAGCTTCCGACTTTCCGACAACTTGTCGGGAAGTTAAATCATGTCGTGCGCCCTGACGTTTTATAGCTTCCAGTTTCAGCCGATAGGCGGCTGCACGTTCGCTGGGGAGGATTTCTTCCCGCTGTATGCAGGAATCAATGAGGTCGATGATTGCCTGATCGTCGTCCAGTTCACGGACGATGGCAGGGACAGTCTCCATTCCGGCAACTGTACAGGCTTTCACTCTGCGTCTTCCGTCGATGATTTCATAGCCGTACTCTGCGGGGCGGACGATGATGGGATGGATGATTCCTCGGGTACGGACACTTTCGATAAGTTCCCGCATGGCATTGTCGTCACGCAGTTTGACGGGGTGAGCAGGGCAGGGGTGCAGCAAATCCAGAGGGAGATATGCAATCGTATCGGTTGTCATTTTGAATTCCTCCACATCCATAAAAATAAGGCCAAAACACTTCCCGTTTCGACAGGTTATGTCCTAGCCCTATTATATAGATTTCATTGGAGAAAATCCCGCGCATTACGCCGAACCGGAGGCTTTCCCGCACCGTGAATCCGACCGCACCGCCGGCTGCCGCACGCGGAGTCCATGCGGACTGCACGATTTCCCCGAAAATATCCAGCAGAAGAGATCGGTTGGTGCAGAGAATCACAGCGGCGATCGCCATGTAGCCGGCAGTCAGCGGGGGCATCAGCTTTGCCGTGATCCGTTCAATCCGCCGGCTGCCGTACCGGATGGACGCAGTCACCAGTACGCCGAGAAGCACGCCGCAGGCAACGCCCACAAGGATATAACCGATCTGCGACATGGAGGAACAGGCAAGCGTGCGCTTGAGATTCACGGAGAATACGCCCAGAACCGCGCCCAGCAGCATGGTGACCAGTGCAAGCGCCAGCAGCACACAGCCGAACGCA
>JAFQWY010000269.1 GCA_017407225.1 Clostridia bacterium
ACATGAAAACTGTATTTGACAGACCCCATGCACTGACCGATATTCCGCTGCACTACTGCCCCGGCTGCACCCACGGTATCGTACACCGTCTGGTTGCCGAAGTCATTGACGAGCTGGGCATCGAAGGCAATACTGTGGGTATCGCTCCCGTCGGCTGCTCGGTCTTTGCCTATAATTACTTCAACTGCGACATGATCGAAGCGGCTCACGGACGCGCTCCCGCCGTTGCGACCGGTGTCAAGAGAACCCATCCCGATACCGTTGTATTCACCTATCAGGGTGACGGCGACCTTGCCGCAATCGGTACCGCCGAAACCGTTCACTCCGCAACACGCGGCGAAAACATCACCGTTATCTTCATCAACAACTGTATCTACGGCATGACCGGCGGTCAGATGGCTCCCACCACCCTGCCCGGTCAGGTTACCACCACCTCTCCCTACGGACGCAAGAGAAGTATCCAGGGAAGCCCCATCCGTGTATGCGAAATGCTCTCCACCCTGGACGGCGTTGCACTGGCATCCCGTGTTTCCGTTGACTGCCCCAAGAACATCATCAATGCAAAGAAGATGATCAGGAAGGCATTCCAGAATCAGCTGGACGGCAAGGGCTTTTCCATCGTGGAAGTTCTCTCCACCTGTCCCACCAACTGGGGTCTCTCTCCCGTGGACGCTCTTCAGTGGCTCCGTGACAACATGATGCCCTATTATCCCCTCGGTACCTACAAGGACACCGAAGCTGTGAAGGATGGTGAATAAGATGACTACAAGAATCATTTTTGCAGGAAGCGGCGGCCAGGGTATCCAGTTCTCCGGCAAGCAGATGGCGAAGATGGGTATGCACGTTGACAAGAACGTAACCTTCCTTCCCTCCTACGGTCCCGAAATGCGCGGCGGTACCTCCAACTGTACCGTTGTCATCTCCGACGAAGAAATCGGTTCCCCCAGCGTATCTTCCCCCGATATCGCGGTTGTTATGAATCTGCCTTCCTTCGACAAGTTCGAACCCAAAGTTGCGGCAGGCGGCACTCTGTTCTGCGACTCCACCCTTATCGACAAGAAGACCGAACGTACCGACATCAAAGCGGAATACGTTCCCGCATCCGGTCTGGCTGACGAAAACGACCTGAAGGGCTTCGCAAACGTCATCCTCATCGGCTATATTCTCAAGGTGACCGGTATTTTCGACTACGCCGAATTCCGCGACTATCTGATCGCAGGCATTCCCGCGACCAAGACCGCTCTCATCGAAAAGAACGAAAAGGCGCTCAGACTGGGCTACGAATATCAGGCATAAACCAACAAAAGCAGTCCGCATCTCAACAGGATCGGACTGCTTTGACTTTTTCAGGAGGCACCGATGAAATTACTTCTTCAGGCTCTGATCAAATACCTCTGCGGCGTGATTCTCACCGGACTGCTGCTGTTTCTGCCGGCGGGCACGTTCCGTTATCCGGGCGCATGGCTGTTTTTGGGACTTCTGTTCATTCCCATGCTGATTCTTGGCTCCGTTCTGCTGACAAAGGCACCGGATCTGCTTGCCAAACGGCTCAGTCACCGTGAAAAAGAGAATATCCAGAAGGGTGTGGTCGGTATCTCGGCTCTTGCGTTTCTGGCATCTTTCATTCTCTCCGGTCTGGATCACCGGTTCGGCTGGACCGCTGTGCCCCTGTGGCTTGCTGTGACAGCTGCGGTACTTCTGCTCCTGTCCTACGCCATGTATGCGGAAGTGATGCGGGAGAACGCCTATCTGTCCCGTACCGTGGAAGTTCAGAAAAACCAGAAGGTTGTGTCCACCGGGCTCTACGGCATCGTGCGTCATCCCATGTATACGGCGACTGTGGTGCTGTTCCTCGCCATTCCGCTGGTTCTGGGATCCTGGATCGGATTTGCTGTCATGCTGGTGTATCCCATCGTGATTGCCGTGCGGATCCGGAATGAGGAAACGGTACTGACAGCGGGACTGGACGGCTATGCGGAATACAAAACCAAAGTGAAGTGGCGGCTGATCCCCTTCGTGTGGTGATTCTCGCTGCATAAACAGTCATCCGGATGAATATATAAACAAAATGGCAGGGTGTACCGAAATACACTCTGCCGATTTTTTATGTTTGGATCAATTAATATGCGATACCCTGAGCAAGCATAGCTTCTGCAACCTTCAGGAAGCCTGCGATGTTCGCACCTGCAACCAGGTCGCCTTCCATGCCGTATTCCTTTGCAGCGGAAACGGATGCCTCGTAGATGCTCTTCATGATGTCCTTCAGCTTGGCGTCAACTTCTTCAGCGGACCAGCTGTATCTCATGGAATTCTGGCTCATTTCCAGACCGGAAACTGCTACACCGCCTGCGTTAACTGCCTTGGAGGGAGCTACGATGACACCGTTTGCCTTCAGATAAGCAACAGCTTCGTTGGTGGTGGGCATATTGGAAACTTCTACGTAGTACTTCAGGCCGTTTTCAACCATCTTCTTCGCATCGTCGATGTTGACTTCGTTCTGAGTAGCGCAGGGCATGATAACATCAACCTTTTCGCCCCAGGGCTTCTGACCTGCAAAGAAGGGAACGCCGAACTTTTCAGCATAGTCTTCTACGCGGTTGCGGTTGGAAGCGCGCATTTCCAGCATCTACGCGATCTTTTCGGGGGTGTTTACGCCGTCCTTGTCGTAGATGTAGCCGTCGGGACCGGAGATGGTAACAACCTTACCGCCAAGTTCGGTGAGCTTCTGAACGGTACCCCATGCAACGTTGCCGAAGCCGGATACTGCAAAGGTCTTGCCCTTGATTTCTTCGCCGTAGGTAGCGAGGAGGTTTTCTACATAATAAACTGCGCCGTAGCCGGTA
>JAFQWY010000270.1 GCA_017407225.1 Clostridia bacterium
AAAGCTTAGTTTTCGTTTATCAGACCGAGGAATCTGCCGTATGCCTCATCCCACTGTGCGGCGGATGCGGATTCGGGCGCGTATTCCTTCACGTCAAAGGAATTGCGGATCACCTGCCGTGCTTCCCACATATCCTTGATTTCACCGGATGCGATGCACTGCATAGCCACGTTGCCAAGCGCAGTCGCTTCGATGGGGCCGGTGCATACGGTGCGGTGGGATGCATCTGCGGTGAACTGGGAGAGCATTTCTTCCTTAGTACCGCCGCCTACGATATTGATGGCAGGATACTTGCGGCCGGTCATTTCCTCCAGCTTTTCCGCAGTCCAACGGTAGCGGAGAGCCAGGGATTCCAGAATGCAGCGGACGATTTCCCCTTCGTTTTCGGGAACATGCTGTCCGGTTGCCTTGCAGTAATCGCAGATCCGCTTGGGCATATTGCCGGCGGATGCGAAGAGCTGATCGTCGGGGTCGATGATGGACTGCAGGGGCTTTGCGTTTTCAGCCATGATGGAAAGATCGGCGAAGGAGTAGTCCTTTCCTTCTCTCTTCCACTGGCGTCTGGATTCCTGCTCGATCCACAGACCCATGATATTCTTGAGCACGCGGATGGTGCCGAATACGCCGCCCTCGTTGGTGAAGTCGTACTTTTCGGACAGAGGGGTGAGAACCGGATCGGGCGCTTCGATACCCATGAGGGACCAGGTGCCGCTGGAAATGTAGCAGAATCCGTCGTCAACGGCGGGAACTGCCAGAACTGCGGATGCGGTGTCATGGGATGCCACTTTGATCACATGAGCATCGGTATTGCCGGTTTCCTCACGGAGCTCGGGCAGAATGGTGCCGAGATCGCAGCCGGGCTGAACCAGATCGCACAGGAGATTCTCGGGAAGACCGATCTTCCGGATCAGATCCCAAGCGTAGTCACGCTTCTTCGCATCCAGAATGGAGCCGGTGGATGCGATGGTGTATTCGGTCGCCTTCTTACCGGTGAGCATATAGCCCAGAAGGTCGGGCATGAACAGCATATCCGCCGCATTTTCAACCACCCAGGGACGGTTCTTCAGATCCATTGCGATCTGGTACAGGGTGTTGAAATTCAGGGACTGGATGCCGGTGATGCCGTAGATTTCACTTCTCTTGGCATAGTTTTCAAACACATACGCGGGAGCATCGTTGTTTCTGGCATCGCGGTAGTGATAGGGATTGGACAGGAGAGTTCCGGTCTTGTCCAGATACCCGTAGTCAACGCCCCAGGTATCGATACCGATGGTGTCAACGCCGCCGGCATGGGATGCCTTCAGAATCGCGGTTTTGATTTCGTGAACCAGTCTGAGGGTATCCCAGAAGAATCCGCCGGGCATCATAACCGGATCGTTGGGGAAACGGTGGATTTCATCGAGGGTGAACTTTTCACCGTCGAATCCGCCGATAATGCCGCGGCCGCTGGATGCACCAAGGTCAACGGCAAGCATTTTTTTCAGAGCCATAATGTACTCCTTCTTATCAAAAAGTCAAAGAAATTCGGATCTTACGCCTGCTGTGCAGTTCTCGGGATGCACATGCGCAGATTGGTGACAGCAGCAGCGAATGCTTCGGCAGAGGTTGCGTACGCGTTGCCGAGAGCGGTTCTGGGACCGCCTTCCAGCTGAGCCAGACCTGCAAATACACGCAGGTGAGGTTCCAGAGTCAGGATGAAGTCGCCCTGATGCGCCAGATTGATGACGGTCAGAAGTTCGGGGATGCATCCCACACCGCGACCTGCGGGAACGATGGTACCGTTCTTCACAGCATCCTTGATGTGCATATAGGTGATATAGTTTTTCAGAAGGTTATAGGAATACTCGAAGGGCTGGCATCCGCACTGGATAAAGTTTGCGGGATCAAATACACATCCCATCCGGCCGTCAAATTCCGCAAGAAGTTCGCTGCAGCGTTCGGGAGTATCGCCGTAAATACCCTTTTCATTTTCGTGGCACAGCTTGAGGCCGTATTCGTCAGCCACATCCAGCATTCTGCCGATCCGGTCGATAACTTCGTTTCTGTATTCATCGTACTTACCGTCGGGAATATAGAAAGAAAACATACGGATCCGGTTGGTCTGCACAACGCCGGCAATTTCACAGGTGTTCTTCAGCTTGTCAAGATGCTCGTCCATGTTGTCGGTGATTTTGATCTTGCCGATGGGGGAACCGATGGCGGACACGGAAATACCGGAAGCTTCCAGCTTTCTGTGAACATCGGCCGCCTGCAGAGGGGTAAGATCGGATACATTGGTGCCGTCAATGCCGCGCAGTTCGGTCATTCTGACCTTATTCAGAATAAGACCTTCGATCTGCTCGTCGAGAGAGGCGGAATATTCATCGGAAAACGCACTGAGTCTGAATTTTACCATAAAACGCTCCAATCTGTCAGTTATGGACAGTAAAATTTGAGACGGAGACACTTCTCCATACTAAACGTACATTATTATATCACGAAAACGGAAAATTTGCAAGAATTCCGGACGGAGTTTTGTATAAAACCATGCATAAATCCGCGATTTTTTGGATAAATCCGATGTAGATTTACACCTCAAGCACGGTCACGCCGTAGTCACCTTCCCCATATGCGCCGGCACGGAAGGACTTCACACGGCTGTCAGCCTTGAATCTCTGCCACAGCGCGTTGCGGAGTGCGCCGGTTCCCTTGCCGTGAATGATGGTCGCGGTGTGAACTCCGGCCACGACGGCGTCATCGATGTAGCGGTCTACAACGAACCATGCTTCTTCCCCGGTCATACCACGGACGTCGCATTCCAGCTTGAAGCTCTTGGTGACCTGAGCGCGGAACTGGGACTGCTGCTTCTGCTGAGCCTTCTGTGCCTTGTCCGCGTCGGTAACCAGTTTCAGATCCTTCTGATTCACGCGCATCTTCACCGCACCCATTCTCACGTTGCAGTTGCCGTTCTTGTCGGGCTCGTCAACGACGGTACCCTGCGTACCCAGATTCCGGTGCTGGACAACGTCGCCCTTCTTCAGAGCTCTGGGCAGAACATACTCTTCGTCATCCACATAATCGCTGACCGGGTTGACGGTGTCATCGTAGTCCCGGACTCTCTGGCGCACATCCCGCTTTGCCTGAGCCAGACGGTCACCGAATTTCTCGGAATCCTGCTGCTTCTTCACTTCTTCCAGCTGGCTGATAACATATTCACTGGTGGCACGCGCACCGTCAAGGATATCCTGTGCCTTCTTCCGCATATTTGCGGCATCCTTTTCGGCACCGGACAGCTTCTTTTCCAGCTCAGCTTCAGTCTTTTTCCGGTATTCCTCAAATTCACGGCGTGCGGCTTCGGCCTTTGCCTTTTCCTGCTCCAGCTCATGCCGTGCAGCCTCCAGTTTCTCGATCACCGCTTCAAAGTTGCGGGATCCGGTATCCACAAACTGCCCTGCCCGCTTGACGATCACCGGGGACAGCCCCAGTTTTTCGGAAATGGCAAATGCATTGGACTTGCCGGGGGTACCGATGATGAGACGGTAGGTGGGGCGGAGGGTATTCACGTCGAACTCACAGGATGCGTTCACCACACCGTCAGTCTCGATGGCGTATGCCTTCAGTTCCGCATAGTGGGTGGTTGCCGCGCAGAGTGTATTGTTTTCCCGGGTTTCTTCCAGAATGGACATGGCGAGAGCCGCACCTTCCACCGGGTCGGTACCTGCACCAAGTTCATCGAACAGAACCAGAGAATTCTCCGTCATCTGCTCGATGATCTTCACGATGCCCTTCATGTGGGAAGAGAAAGTGGACAGAGACTGCTCGATGCTCTGCTCGTCGCCGATATCGGAGAATACTTCGTCAAAAACGCCGAGGGTAGAGGTATCATCTGCGGGAATGTGCAGGCCTGCCTGGGTCATCAGCGCAAACAGACCGAGGGTCTTCAGGGTAACGGTTTTACCGCCGGTATTGGGACCGGTGATCACCACCATCTTGTAGTCCTTGCCCAGTGTAATAGTGATGGGCACCACCTTTGCCTTGTCCAGCAGAGGATGACGGGCGCGGTACAGCTCGATAATCTTCTTATCGGATACATGGGGCGGCGCGGCATTCATCTTGTAGGACAGATCTCCGCAGGTGAAGATGAAGGCAAGCTCGGTGATATTGAGGTAGTCCAGCACCAATGCATCTGCGGATACGGCAATGCCAGCGGACAGATCCCGGAGGATGCGTTCGATTTCGTGCTCTTCCTTGGCTTCCAGCTCGCGCAGTTCGTTGTTGGCTTCCACAACCGCCATGGGTTCCACAAAAATAGTGGCGCCGGACTGGGAGGTGTCGTGGATCAGTCCCCTGACTTCGTTCCGGTATTCCGCCTTGACGGGAATAACAAAACGTCCGCCTCGGGTGGTGACGATGTTTTCCTGCAGGTACTTGGAAGAACCGGAAACGTATTTCTGCAGGATATCCTTGATTTTGTTGTCGGTCGCTCTCTTTTTACGGCGGATTTCGCCCAGCTCCGGGCTTGCTTCGTCTGCCACAAAGTCATCGGCAATGATGGACCGGGTGATCTTTTCTTCCAGATGACGGTTGGGCTGAAGACGCTCAAAAATCACGCCCAGAGAGGTTTCCGGGGTTCTCTCCCCCTTCACATAGTCAAGGAGAGTCCTCGCCGTACGGAACACAGCCGCACAGTCAAGCAGTTCTCTCAGGGACAGAACCGCATCCTTCTCCGCTCTCTCCACGCTGGGACGGATATCCTTGATTCTGCCGAAGGAAGGAAGTCCCTTCAGACCGATCAGGGTCTTTGCATCGGTGGTATGCTGCTGACGAAGGCGCACCTTTACGATATCGGAGGAGGGCGTCAGTGCTCTTGCCATTTCCGCCGAGCCTTCGGTGGGTGCGATTTCCGCCAGCATTTCAAGAATTTTATCAAATTCAAGGGTGTGTAATGCTTTAGAATTCATGTTGACCTCTGTAAATATTCCTGTTCCGTGAAAAATTCACGTCTGACGCGAATCTCTGTCACAGAACAGCTGATTGCAAAACGAAATAATTTATGATATGATAAAAGCGTAAACGGTACCGCTTTCAACTAACTTTATATAAGAAATGAGGGATATCATGCTGCCCATTTCCGAGAAAATCCGTTCCCTCCGCCGTGCGAAGAACGTCACCCAGGAAGAGCTTGCCGATGTGCTTGGCGTTACGTTCCAGTCCGTGAGCCGCTGGGAAAACGGTCAGACCTACCCGGACATCACGCTGGTCCCGAAAATCGCCGCCTATTTTGAAGTATCGACCGACGAGCTTCTGGTGGCCGATGAAGAAACCCGGGAACGTGAAATCAACGCTCTTTACAGCACCTGCCGGGATGCCGCAGAGCAGGAAGAAGATCCGGTCAAACGCTACGAAATACGTCTGAAAACGCTCTCTTCCCTGCCGAAGACTCACAAATACACCTACAGTCTCCTGTACAGCAACCTTCACGATCTGGTCTATGCCGACGTCTTCCCGCGGGAGAAAGCCTTGCCCCTTGTCCGGGAGCTGTGCGATATTCTGCTGAATCAGTCCGAGGATCACTGGGCACGGAATCTTGCCCTGCGGTTCATCTACGAATATGAAGATGAGGAGGAACTGAACAACTGGAAAAAATACGTCAGCGGAAACGATTCCGAAGGGAAACTGCTGGAACTGCGCTATCACTACCGCGAAGAATACGACCGGTACAACGAGCAGATGCAGCGGAATATCTTCCAGCGGATGTGGATATCCTTCCCGTCTTCCAAGCATCACGACAATGAGGAAGACACGGCACGGGAATGCATCACAGCAGCTGAAACCGCCTTCCGTCTGTACGATGTGTTCCGGGAGGATCCGGACAACGACTACGATCTCTTTCTGGAAAAACGCGCATGGAATTATCTGTTCCTTGCCAAGTGCCGCTTCCGTCTGGGAGACCGTGAGGGCGGATACGAAGCGCTTGAAAAATCCGTGGAGCTGTATGAGAAATTCTGCACCATGCCGGATGACATGGAGCTTCGCTGCTCCCACCAGTGCTTCGATCTTCTGTCTGTGAGCAATTCGTACTACGGCATCAATCCCGGCTGTGCAATCTCCAGCCAGTATTACAATCTGGAAAGCGCACTGGATGTGGAGGAAGATCAGTGGGAGTGGTTCCGTCCCTACATGAATGAGGATCGCTTTGCCGCACTGCGGGAGAAAGCCAAATCCTTTGCCCCGTACCGCCGTCAGCGGAATCCGTAATCCGATACAGACCTGCCAACTCCGGCGGGTCTTTTTATTCGCGCTCATTGAATGGTGGAAAAATTCTCGCTGTGATTGAGCGGGGTCACGGAACAGATTATTGTTTTTCTCACCGGATCACGGTATAATAAAGTCAGAAACAGCGCTGATTCGATCATCTATTATGGAAACGAGGTTATTGTTATGCTGCCAACCGCTGAAATTATCCGTTCCATGCGGCGGGAAAAGAATGTGACGCAGGATGAGCTTGCGCAGGCTCTGGGCGTGTCCTTCCAGGCCGTCAGCCGCTGGGAAAACGGTCAGGCGTACCCGGATATCGAGCTTCTGCCGAAGATTGCCGAGTTTTTCGGAATCACCACAGACCGGCTGCTGGGTGCGGATGAACGCGCAAAGCTGAAAAAACGGATTGAAACCCTTGAAGCCTACAACCGTGCCTATCATGCCGCCGATGACGGATTCGGAAAATATGAAATCATGGCGCGCGCCATCGAAGAATTCCCGGATTCGGAACCGTTCATGGAAAAAGCTATGGATCAGCTTCTCCTCCACAACGCTCTGCCCCGCGAGAAAGCTCTGCCCATTGTGCGGGAATACTGCCGGAAGCTGATCGAGAACACCCACAGTTCCGTACGGCGACTGTCATCGCTGTACAGGATTTTTCAATACGAAGACGAAGACCGTCTCGCCGACTGGAGCAAATACGTTTCGGAAAAAGTCACCGTCCCACAGCTTCTGGCAAGCCGATACAATCATCTGGGAGAAGTGGATAAGTGCAATCTCCAGCGTCAGAAAAACCTGTTTGCCGGTCTGAATTACTCTTTCGATACGGAATTCAGCCGTCTTCGCTATCACGAAGGAGCGGGCGGGCTGGATTCGGATACGGCATCGCGTGCTGCGGATCATCTCCTCGGTTCTGCCGAAAAAGATCCTGTAATCAGTGTAAAAGGTCAGGAAATCATTCTCAGACTGGTGGATGTCCTACGTGATCCTGCCGTAGAAGAAGACGGCTGGATCTTCCGGCGTGCGTTCACCTATCTGCGCCTTGCCGCAGGACGGTTCGGCTCCGGTGATAAAGACGGAGGCTATGAAGCACTGGAAAAGTCCGTGGAGCTGTACGAAAGAATTCTGCAGATCCCCGTTGACCGGGAACTGCCGCTGAACTGCCCGGTTCTGGACAGACTGACAATCTCCGCAGTCTCTTATTACAATCCCGAACAGAATCTGCTCAAACAGGTTTCTTCCGCTCCTGTTGACACCATACTCCGTCAGAATGAGGCTTCCATCCTGTCGGTCAATACGCATAATTTCCGTTATGCTCAGATCTACCATCCGCTCACCTCTCCGTCCGGCTGGGAATGGTTTGACTCTGTCCGCAACGAAGACCGGTTCAAAGCCTGCGCCGGGCGTATCAGATCTTATAAACCTGATGATTTTACTGAATAAACTTTGCCCTTCAAGACCTGCCGCCCCGGCGGGTCTTTATATCTTTATTTTCTTATAATACTCAAGTGATGTAAACCCGTGCTCGATATGATTGAGAAGATACCTCTCGCAGACCACGGCAAGAAGGGGTAATTCCGATTTGTCAAGAGAAAACGACAGCAGTTTTTTCAGGGGAGCGTAGGCAATGAATCTGAGCGCCGCAAGCACCGGAGGAGATACCCGGATCATAATCTTTGCCGAATACTCGTCCCGGATGTACGCGGGATCGTTCTCCAGTTCGGTTCTGCATTTTCTGCACAGAAGCCGCCCGTTCATCACGTCCAGGGAGCAGTCCTCGGTCAGTTCACAGCCGCATCCGTCACACACGGTCAGATCCGGCATGAACCCGGATTGCGCCGCCGCACGGAACTCAAATGCACCCTTGATCTGCTCAAGCGGCACGGAATCCATATTGGCGATGGCGTAGAGGGTATTGAGGGTCAGGGACATCAGCTCGGGATCCCCTACACCGTCCAGTGAAATGTCCCCGGCCACATCGCAGATGTAGTTGGCGAGAGCCAGCTTTTCGGGATCGTAGTGGAGCTGTGTGAAGCCTTCCAGATAGAAGGTATCCCGGATGTAGTGAAAATCCCCGCGCTTGTGCAGCTGGAACGTGCTGTAGGTAAACAGTCTGGCTGCGGCGGCATGGCGGTTCCGGATGGAAGAAATGCCCTTTCCGGCAATGGTGATCCTGCCGTATTCGGCAATGAGAATGGTGATGATTTTGTCGCTCTCACCGTTCTTCACCTCACGGATCACCAGACCGTTGACCTCAAAATCGTCGGTTCTGCCGCTCATCTCAGCCTTCGATATCCTCGGGTTTGAAGCCGAAGTTGTTGAGGCTCAGCTGGTTGTCACGCCACTTTTCCTTGACCTTGACCCACAGATTCAGGTATACCTTGGTGCCGAAAAAGGCTTCCATGTCTTCTCTGGCGTAGCTGCCGATCTTCTTGAGGGTTTCGCCGTTCTTGCCGACGATGATGCCCTTATGGGACTGCTTCTCGCAGAAGATTTCGGCGCGGATGCGGATCATGTCGTCTTCGGTGAAGTCTTCGATGACCACCGCGGTGCCGTGGGGAATTTCGTCGGACAGGGTGCGGAGAATCTTTTCACGGATGATTTCGGCGGCAATCTGTCTTTCGGGCTGGTCGGTCAGGCTGTCCTCATCGAACATCCAGTCGCTTTCATACAGGAACTGAGCCGCTTCTTCCAGAACGTCTTCCACGTTCTTGCCGGATTCCGCACAGGTGGGAACAACGGCCTCGAATTCGTGAAGCGCCGCATAGCCCGCGATGGTTTCCGCCAGCTTTTCCCGGTTCACAAGGTCGATCTTGTTCAGCACCAGCATACAGGGCAGTTCCGCCTTCTTGATCTGGCCGATGAGATTCTTTTCAATCTCTCCTGCGGGATGACCGGCTTCCGCGATGAGAATCACGGCATCGGCGGATCCCACGGAAGAACGTACGGTCTTCATCATATATTCGCCCAGCTTGTTCTTCGCCTTATGAACGCCGGGAGTGTCGATAAACACGAACTGATCCTCGCCCTTGGTGAGAATGCCTGCGATACGGTTTCTGGTGGTCTGGGGCTTGGAGGACACAATCGCCACCTTTTCGCCCAGAAGATGATTCATCAGGGTACTCTTGCCCACATTGGGTCTGCCCACAATGGCGATAAATGCTGTTCTAGTCATGTTATTTTTACCTCTGTTGATTTTTGAGTTAGCTGTATTTTTTGATAGGAGAGACGGTCGCTTTTGAAAAAGCTCCGCAAAACTTTTATGCTGACGGGGTGCGGTGCGCTGACGGGATGTGATTTGATATGATTCCGTCAGCTTCAGGGGGATTTCTATTGACGATGTGCAGTCCGGAATGACAGACTGCTGTCTACGGAAGCAATTTCAAATCAGTGGTCAGGGTGCATAGCCGAACCGTGCGTACCAATGTATCGGAAGCTCGTTAATACGGCTCACAGGGGCCTCTAACCCTGTTCGCCCGCGCCGTGGAGAAAGCAATTGATTTCGTTACTGAAATCGTTTCTGATCCGGACTCGCGTGCGCCGTGGGATCAGCTGAATAGCCGGTTCATTCTGCACTGCTTACTTTACTTCCAGTCCGATGGCCTTCATGATTTTCCGCTGTCTTGCACGCATATCGCGGTCTTCCTCGTCGGAGTTGACATGGTCGTAGCCCAGCAGATGGAGCATGGAATGTACGGTCAGGAAAGCGCATTCCCTCTCGTAGCTGTGACCGAATTCCTCCGCCTGAGCCGCCGCTTTTTCCAGGGACAGCACGATGTCTCCCAACTCGCATACCTCATCGGGATCGGGGAGATCGCCGTTCTTCATGTCGTACATGGGGAAGGACAGCACATCGGTGGGCTTATCGATATCCCGGAACTGCGCGTTCTTCAGCCGGATGCCCTCGTTGTCGGTAAAGGTCACGGAAACTGCCGCATCCTGATCGAAATTCTCAAACAGGAGCGTAGCGCGGATCGCCTTTCTCAGAAGCAGTTTCAGTCCCAGTCCGGTTTTATGCTTGTTCTGTTCGTTTGCCCAGTAAATCTTGATTTTCATGTCCGGTCAATCCTTTCAGTCATTCTTGGCGGGTCTGTATCTCTGTGCCTTATCCCGTTCGCGGCGTTCGTTTTCCTTTACTTTTCTGTCACGCTCGTAGCGGTCGTATGCCATAATGATCTTCTGCACCAGACGATGACGGACGACGTCCCGGTCGGAGAATTCATGGATGCCGATGTCCTCGATATTCTTCAGGATCATGGTAGCAATGGACAAGCCGCTCTTGGTTCCTCTGGGAAGGTCGGTCTGAGTCAGGTCACCGGTGACAACCGCCTTGGAACCGTTGCCCAGACGGGTCAGGAACATCTTCATCTGCTCGGGCGTGGTGTTCTGCGCTTCGTCCAGAATGATGAAGGAGTCATCCAGGGTACGGCCTCTCATGTATGCCAGCGGTGCAATTTCTATGGTCATTTTCTCGATCATGCGGGCACAGGATTCCGCTCCCAGCATCTCGTACAGCGCATCGTAGAGAGGTCTGAGGTAGGGATCAATCTTGCTCTGCAGGTCTCCGGGAAGGAAGCCCAGACGTTCCCCGGCTTCCACGGCAGGTCTGGTAAGAATGATCCTGCTGACTTCATGGTTGCGCAGTGCCTTTACAGCCGCCGCAACCGCAAGATAGGTTTTACCGGTACCGGCAGGTCCGATTCCCAGCACAATGGTATTCTTCCGGATCAGATCCAGATATTTCTTCTGTCCCACGGTCTTTGCCTTGATGGGCTTGCCCTTGGCGGTGACGAAGAAACAGTCGTCGTCAAGATCGGACAACTCGTTCAGTCTGCCTTCCTTCACCATGCCGATGACGTAGTCCACACTCTGATCGGAGGGCTCTTCACCGAAGGAAACGATCCGCTTGAGATAGGCCAGCACATCCGCCGCCATGGTTACGCCGTCGCCTTCCCCCTCCACGACGATGGTATCTCCCCCGTCGTTCTGGTTCTGTATGTTGAAGATCCGCACGCCGAACTCGCTTTCCAGCCGCTCAACGTTCTTGTCGAAGCTGCCAAACAGTCTGGCCGTCACCTCGGACGATGCGGTATTGATTTTTCTCTGCTGCATTCCGTACTCCTTAAATTCAAAATTACAAGAAGGATTTGATCATGGACACAGGCTCACGGTCGGAATTCCTCGGTCCGTCCGTTGTCCCGTCTCAGGTAGAGAAGGCAGGTGATCCGGCAGATACCGTCCTCAAATTCCTCCGTCACTTCCCTTGAGACAAGCTCCGCACCTTCCGTTTCGTCCTTGATTTTTCCGCTCAGTTCCAGCATTGCCTCCGCCGCAGCATCATCGGCAGGGATTGTCTCCGTAACAAGCTCATACTCGCGGTACACAGTTCTGTAAATCCACACGGGAAGGGGATTCATGCCAAATGGGCATACCTGTTCCATCATATTTATTGTATCACAAGTGGCGGCATCAATTCCACCCTTTCGGAAAAGATTTAATGATTTTTTGAAAAATTTTATTGAAAAATCCGTCTTTTCCCTGCCCGTGTACCGTTTTGCTTCCCTCTCTGCCGGTACTTCCGCGCGGATCACGGAGAAGGTGCGGCAGATCACTTCACCCTCGGCGTATTCGTACAGCAACTCTCCCTCTTTCAGTTCTGTGATTCCGGAGATCAGGATCTGACCCGGCACCACTGTATCGCCGGCCTTTACAGCCGCTGTGCCGCTGATCACGTGTACTTCCTCCACAACGCCATACTGCTCCGCCACCACATCCGCGCAGACTCCCTTCTCCGGCAGATGCCGCTCATCCTTCCGCATTTCCCGTACCTGCACTTCCGCAACCGTACCGTTCATGTACACGGACAGCCATGAGATATCGTCCTGCATAGCCAGATACCAGGCATGGACATCATTGAAGCTGATTCCGGGATAATAGTCCCCCACGCCGCAGCCGAGCTCCTCCAGAAGGGAAACAATTTCCTCCGTGGGTGTTTCCGTATTTCCCGTTACCCGGACATCCCAGATCAGCCGTGACGAATAGAACAGCCACACCGCCATCATCACAAAACCCAGCAGAAGACCGCACCGGAACCGGAGAAATCTCACCAGTACCGGCAATCCGTGCTCTTCACTGAGAGAGTACTCCAGCTCCCCTCCGTATTTTTCGAGAACGGCAGCATCCCTCCGTCTGAGCTTCACCGTCACACTGCCGTCCGGATGAATCCGCTGATCCCGGAATGTCAGGCCGCATCGGAACAGGCAGTCCATCACCTGCTGCCGGGAGCTGTACGGTATTGTCAGCCAGCGCCATCCCTGCACGAACCATCTGTACTCCATCAGTCCTCCTCCCCGAACGAAAGGGAAACAATCCGTCCGCGCACTGTAAGTGTGGTATCCCGGAAATCCTCAAGCCTGAGTTTCTCTCCTTTGACCGTCATCCGCTGTCCCTTCACCGACAAAACCACCCGGTCCGCTTCGTATACCAGAATGCCCGTGCATCCGTCCACCTCAAGCTCCTCCCTCCCACGGACAGTAAAAACGGGGATTCCCGAAATCACATCCACGGGCAGGGACAGCAGTTCCGACAGTTTTTTTCTGATTGATTCAGGCAAGATCTCTCACTCCTCCGCATAGATATTCCATGTCAGATCATATGCCCGATCCGTGAAAGGAATGCCTGTGAAATACCTTTCCTCCCTGTTTACCGTCTCCTCCATGATACTGCTTCTTGTGATGGGGGACACCGTAAATACCGCCGTTCTCTCTTCTCTGGAGCTTTGTGTGACCCGCGTAATTCCGCCGCTGTTCCCCTCTATGGTTCTGTCATCCGTAATCATTTCCATGAATCTGGCGGAACCGCTGTACCGTTATCTGCCGACGGAAAAATGGTTCGGACTGCCGCGCTGTGCCGCTCCCGTGCTCATCACGGGTCTTCTCTGCGGATTTCCCGTAGGTGCATCCGGATGCGCCCAGCTTGTCCGCGAAAACAGAATCAGCCGGAAAGATGCCGCTGTGCTATGCGCCGTGTCCTCCGCTGCCGGTCCCGCATTTGTCATCGGCTCCGTGGGACAGTGGTGGACAAAGGAATACGGTCTGGTTCTGTGGCTGACACAGGTGGTGTTCTGTCTGTTCTCAGCGGCATTTGTCCTGCGCGGATCGGGTGAATACGGTTCAGCAGAATCCGATTTTCCCCCATCCGTTCCGTGCCTGCCGGTGTGTTTCTGCAGATCTGTGGCATCTGCGGCATCCTCCTGCCTCACAGTCACCGCATATATCACGTTTTTCGGAACGGCTGCGGAAGTTCTGTCCCAACTGATACCTCCGCTCACGCCGCTGTTCTCCGTCATTCCGGAGTTTTCACGTGGAGCCGCATTCGGCGCACGGACCGGCGGTATGAGCGGAATTATAATGACCGGCGCCGCCGTGGGTTTCTCAGGAATCTCCGTTCTGATGCAGACCGCTTCTTTTCTGGTTCCGGAAAACATATCGCTCAGACCGGTGCTGGGTATAAAAATTGCCGGCATGGCGGTGTCCTCTGCTGTATCCGCAGTATATTACACCTTCCGGAAACCCGCCCCGTCCGGACTTCCCGTATCCGGCAGTGTATTCTCTCTCCCGGCAGCCTTTGCCGTCATCTTTCTTCTCGGTCTGCTTGCTGACACCGCCAAAAGCCTTTCCAAACGGCTGAAACGTACAGAAACCCGCGGAAAACCGTAAAAAAACCGCCGCAATGGGGCGGTGACTTAAGAAAACATTGAAGCAAAAGACGGTGTAGCTTGACGGCTATGCCGTCTTTTGCTGTTTTTCAGTTGTATTGTGGGCTTCTTCGATAGCCCGTGTAAAGTCAAATGCACCGATGAAGTTAT
>JAFQWY010000271.1 GCA_017407225.1 Clostridia bacterium
ATCCCGCAGATGATCGGCGGTGATGACGGTATAGTCCTTTGCGGATGTCACACCCATAAACCGGACGGCGGTTACGTTATCACCGGCCGCCGCGAGAATACCGTCCAGCGGAGAAACCGGTGTGTTTTTCGGCTTGCCGCTGTAGTCACCGAACTGACACAGATGGGCATTGTTTCCCACAACGGCTACCTTCATGTCAGGGCTCAGAGGCAGAATACCGTTGTTTTTCAGCAGAACAATGGATTCTGCGGCCGCACGGTATGCCAGTTCAGCGTGCTTTTCGCATCCGACCACGGACAGGGGAATCCGGCTGAAGGGAACAAGCTCTTCAGGATCGAACTGACCGAGCCGGAATCTTGCGGTCAGTACACGGCGGCAGGCTTCGTCAATCCGCGCTTGTGTGGTTTTGCCCTCTGCAAGCTGACGTTCCAGAAATTCCACATAGAAATGTTCATACGGGCTGTAGCTTCCGCATTCCAGGTCAATCCCTGCGTTCAGTGCCGCCGATGCCGCATCTGCAGGATCGTCATGCTTGCGCTGGGCATCCCAGAGCCGGGCAATGCCGCTGCAGTCGGATACCACATATCCGTCAAATCCCCATTCTTCCCGGAGAATCGTCTTCAGAAGATAGGGATTCTGATGGCAGGGTTCGCCGTTGATGGCATTGTACGCCGCCATGACCGCAGCCGGATGCCCTTCCACAACCGCACGGCGGAAGGGTTCCAGATGGTACTCTCTCAGCGTCTTTTCGCTCATAACCGCATTGCAGCTGAAGCGGTTGTGTTCTTCATTGTTGGCGGTGTAGTGCTTCGGAGTGGCAACGGCCTTCAGATAATGGGGATCATTCCCCTGCAGACCGCGGACAAATGCCGCACCCATTTTTCCGCAAAGATACGGATCTTCTCCGTAGGTTTCACCGGTTCTGCCCCAGCGGGGATCACGGCAGATATTGAGGTCGGGGGACCAGAAGGTCAGAAGTCCGCAGTATCTGTTTTCGTACTCTTCTTCCGTGACGCAGACGCCCTTGCCATGATGGTAAACGGCACGGGATTCGTCCGAGATTACACCGGCGATTTCCTCGATCAGTGCATCGTCAAAAGTCGCACCGAGCGCAATTGCCTGAGGAAATACGGTGAAGTGCCCTGGACGGACAATACCGTGCAGAGCTTCGTTTCCGTGGTTGTATTTGGGGATGCCGAGGCGTTCGTTTGCCGGAGAAGTTTCGATCATGACCGCAATCTTTTCCCTGAGCGTCATGTGCGACATAAGATCCTGTACCCGTTCTTCGATGGGACAGGCCGGATTTTTATATTTTTCGGTGTCCATCATTCTGTAATTCCTTGCTCCTTTCGATCTTGCGTGTATTGCTGCCCGGTTTGCCGGGGCGATTAAGTGTTGTTATCAGTATAGCATATTCCGATGGATTATGCAAGACGGGCGGGTTTCTTTGACTCGGTCGGACGGAGAAAAAACAGCGTTTCCGGACTGTTCATTTTCCGTTTTCCCGTTCCTTTGTGCTGCAAAATCTGCAGAAAATTCTCATAACCCGTTTATTTATTTCCGTTTCTGGTGTATAATAATAGAAGAAAAAAGTGATTCATGGCAGAACCGGCGAATTCTGAAATCTGAAAGGTGTAAGAATCATTTGGTTCCGAAATCAATACAACCATAAAAAAGCCAATTCACAGGAGGAATCCCAATGACATCAAAAGAACGATTTCTGAGAATGTACCAGCATAAAGAAGCTGACAGAGTTCCGATCATCGACAGCCCCTGGGCGGGTACCTTCCGCCGCTGGCACAACGAAGGACTTCCCACCGATATCGAATGGACGAAGTTCTTTGACATCGACCTGACTGCGGGGATCGGCTGCTGCAATTCCCCCCGGTATCCCTATACGGTTCTCGAGGAAACCGACCGCTACCGGATCTACACCACAGAATGGGGTGCAACGCTCAAGAGCTGGAAGCTGGAAGACTCCACCCCCGAATTCATCGACTTCAAGGTGAATACTCCCGAAGCATGGGAAGAGGCAAAGGCTCGGATGCAGTACAGCGATGACCGGGTGAACTGGCAGTATCTGAAGCAGAATTACGACCGCTGGGTATCCGAAGGCCGCTGGATTACGGGCAACTTCTGGTTCGGATTTGACGTTACCCACTCCTGGATGGTGGGCACCGAAACCCTGCTTGTTGCCATGTATGAGGAGCCGGACTGGGTCATGGATATGTTCGATACATACCTCAATCTTGACCTCCAGTGCTTCGATAAGATTCTGGCGGAAGGCTACAAGATCGACTGCATCAGCTGGCCGGACGACATGGGCTACAAGGGCACCATGTTCTTCTCCAACGAAATGTACCGGGAAATGCTCAAGCCCTTCCACAAGAAAGCCTGCGACTGGGCACACGAAAGAGGAATCTATGTCCACCTCCACTCCTGCGGCGACATCATGGACCGTGTGGACGACCTGGTTGGCATCGGAATCGACGCACTCAATCCTCTTGAAGTCAAGGCAGGCATGCGTCCTCTGGAACTGAAGGAAAAGTACGGCGACAAGCTGGTATTCCACGGCGGCATCAACGCGGTTCTGTGGGACGACAAGGAAGCAATTATTGAAGAAATCCGCAAGTACGTTCCGAAGATGAAGGAAAACGGCGGCTATATCTTCTCCTCCGACCACTCCATTCCCAACACAGTCACTTTTGAAAACTTCAAGGCAATCGTCGACGAAGTGAAGCGCTGCGGCAGTTATTGAGTTCCGCAGATTCGCACCGGATTTCTGTTCCCGGTGAAAACTGGCTGTACGAACTCACTGAATCTACTGATACCGAAAGGAGACGTCCCTATGTTTACCATTCATGGAAAACGCATTACCGTCACCGCAGATCCTGCCAAAGCTGCGTTTACCTTCACACTGGCCTCCGGTGATGTATGGACGATGTCCGGCAGACCCTATGTGGAGCTGACCGACGGAACCGTATATTTTCTTGACGAAGCTGAAATGCAGTGCAGTGAGCGGAAAACCGGTACCTGGCACGGCTGCGGTATTGACTACACATTGTCCTGCGGGCTGATCCTGCATACGCTGGTGTATATTGAAGAGACACGGGACGATGTTTACTTTGTCAGCCGTCTGGAGGGGGACACCCGTGGGCAGGTTCAGTTTGTGTCCTTCCCATCAGCGGTGGATTTCAACGGTACCGAAGCCGGTCACGGCTATACGGTGCTCCCGCGTATGCAGGGGACACTGATTCCCGCCGGTTCTCCCATTAAGGTCTGGGACGGCACAATTTACGAACGGGATGCCTATATGCCCATCTTCGGACAGGTGCGTGACGGATCCGGATACCTTGCGGTTTACGATACGCCCTATGACGCCAAGTATAAGCTTCGCGGCGAAAACGTGGAACCCCTGTTCCGTACGTCCCTCGGTTATATGGCGTACCCGCGGAAGATGCTGTACCGATTCTTTGAAAACTGCGATTACAATGATTTTGCCCACAGTTACCGTGAATATCTGGCAGAACGGGGTGAGATGTATACACTGGCGGAAAAGTGCGTGAAGAATCCGGCAGTAAAGCGGCTGATGGGCGTTCCGATCATTCATGAGGGAATTGCCACCCATATTTCTCCGGAATCCGATTACTATCATAAGGACGATCCTGGGAAAAACGATTATTACACCTCTTTTGAAACCCGTGCCGATCAGCTCCGTGCTCTCCGTGAAAAAGGTCTGGAGGAAGCATATATCCATCTGGACGGATGGGGAAACCATGGTTACGACAACCTCCATCCCGATCCGTTCCCGCCTCATGAGGAAGCAGGCGGCACCGAAGGTATGAAGCATCTTTCCGATACGGCAAGAGAACTGGGCTACATTTTCGGAATCCACGACCAGTACCGGGACTACTACTACGATGCTCCCACCTTTGACATCAACAATGCTGTGGAGAACATCGACGGTTCCCATCCGTTCTGTTCCGTATGGTACGGCGGGCCCCATTCCTGGCTCTGCGCTTCTCTGGCACCGGAATATGTACGCCGGAACTATGACGAATTCCAGAGGCTGGGCATCACCATCGAAGGTTCCTATCTGGACGTTTTCTCGGTGGTATTTCTGGACGAATGCTTCAATCCCGAGCATCCCATGACCCGGAAACAGTGCGCGGATGCCCGGAACGAATGCCTGAATATCCTGACCTCCCGCGGGATCATTCCCAGTTCAGAGGAAACTCTGGGATGCATGATGAAGTCACAGGTGCTCTGCCACCATGCGCCCTTCTTCACTTCCGATCTGGGTTCCGGCAGCGCATCTGCCGTGGGAATCCCGATTCCGCTGTATAATCTGGTGTACCACGACTGCGTGGTGATTCCGTGGATCGGCGGCAGGGAGACAAGAGGCGGCTGGGGAATTCCCGGAACCGACTGTCCGTGGATTTACGCCATTCTCAACGGAAATCCGGTATACTGTCCCATTCAGGCGGATGAAAAACGTGTGGAAGAGGTAAAGGAAGCCTGTACTGTTGCGAAAAAGCTGGCAATGCAGCAGATGGTGAAGCATGAATTCCAGGATGGAACCTATCGGAAACAGCGCACCGTCTGGGCGGACGGCACCGTGGTGGAAGTGGATCTTGATGCGAACTGCTATACCGTAACATCCCCGAACGGGCAGATATGATGGTGACTCCGGAAAAATAAACAGAATAGCGTGATTTCTGAGATTATCAAGGACACTTTTGCAGAGATGCAGGAGTGTCTTTTTTTCACGGATCTTGTAAAAATAAGCGCTGTATGCTATAATATCTCAGTATACAAATAAACCATCGGCGGAGGGTATGAAACAGGTTTTTCCGTGCATTCCCCCGGTGAGACAGAGGTATGAAATGAACGCAATCACCATCATCATGGTAGTATTTTCAATGTTGGGAGCAGCTGACCGGATTTTCGGCAGCCGTTTCGGTCTGGGCAAGGAGTTTGAACGGGGCTTTATGCTTCTCGGGACCATGGCGTTGTCCATGATCGGCATGATCGTAATTTCCCCATGGATTGCCGATATACTTGCTCCGGTATTCGATATCGTACAGAAAACTGTGGGAATCGATCCTTCCGTTATTCCCGCATCTCTGTTTGCCAATGACATGGGCGGCGCGCCTCTTTCCGTGGAGGTTGCCCACAACAGTGAAGTGGGACTGTTCAACGCACTGGTTGTCTCCTCCATGATGGGCTGCACCATCTCCTTCACCATTCCTTTTGCTCTGGGTGTAGTGGAAAAGGAGCATCATTCGTCCATGCTCCTCGGTTTCCTCTGCGGTATTGTGACCATTCCGGTGGGATGTTTTGTCGGCGGTCTGGTCTGTGCTCTGCCCATGAAAACTCTTCTCTGGAATCTCCTGCCGCTGATTCTTTTCTCCGGACTCATTACCTGCGGACTGTTCTTCTTCCCCATGAAGTGCGTGAAGGTTTTCGCAGTCTTCGGAACCGGCATGAAGATTCTGATTACCATTGGCCTTGCACTGGGAATTCTGCGGTATCTGACAGGTATTGAAATTCTGCCCGGGCTGGCTACCCTTGAGGAAGGCGGTCTGGTCTGTCTCAATGCCAGCGCGGTGATGAGCGGCGCATTTCCGCTGATGTTCCTGCTCTCGAAGCTTCTCGTAAAGCCGCTGCAGAAGATCGGCGCACGGATCGGCATCAACGAAACCGCTGCCCTTGGCTTTATATCCTCTCTCGCTACCAGTGTAACCACATACGGTATGGTCGGCAGAATGGATCGCCGTGGGATCGTTCTCAATTCCGCATTTGCGATTTCCGGAGCCTTCACTTTTGCCGGACATCTTGCCTTTACCATGGCGTTTGACGGGAACTACGTCTTCCCGATGATTATCGGTAAACTGGTGGCCGGTGTGAGTGCCGTGTTCCTCGCCGTCATCATTGACCGCAAGACATCGGAGAAGCCCGCCGAAACCGAAGCGGCGGCGTAAAACAGAATACAAAAGGCGTGCTGCAGTTTCCATTTTTCAATGTAGGCTGCGGCACGCCTTTGTGCTGCTGTTTGTTTTTACCGGGGCGGTTCATTCTGCCATAGCCGGTTCAATCAGTATTCAATGACCGTCACGGACATGGGGTCAAGTGTCAGATTGAGCGTTTCCGGGCAGTCAATACCGTATTCCTGCGGATGGAGCTGTACGGATGCGGAAGCAGATTCTTTTGAGACATTCACGACAAAGAGTACCGTTTTGGATCTGTCATGTGTCTGCCATACTCCAGCTGTAACCTGACGCATTGTGATGCCGGATGACGAAACGGGTGCGAGACTGCTCCGTACAACCGGAGGACGCATCAGCTTTCCTTCGCAGAAGAGCTGTGTATACTGATACCGTGTCCGCACGATTTCTTTCAGAAAACGCATACGCTCTTCGTTGTACACTACATGGGCGTTCAGCCAGCCGGGCTGCTGACCGAAGAGGAGACTTTCTGCAAGATGATACCGGAAGTAGCTGTCGTCATCCCGCTTTGCACCGTCGGTGTACCTGCCCAGCATCTGAATGTATCCGGCATACACGGCGGGGAAGGCGGGAACATCGTCGCCCATGGTCCAGACCCATGTCAGGAATCCGTCAAAGGACTTCATGTACGCTTCCGCGTTGGATTCGCTGAAATAGAACTTGTCCGCAGGCTTTTCGGCATTGATCTTTTCCATCATCCGGTTGTATCCGTCGGACCAGTAACTGCCGCCGCCGGGTTTGTGGCTGTGTTCGGGATTCCGGCACGGATACGGCGGAACCGCGGCGATCTGATCGAAGTAGATTCCATCGATCGGAAGTTCGGCTTCCATCTCCCGTGTAAGATCGTTCATAATCCGGTGCCAGCGCAGGTATGTCGGGCAGATCGGTGCCAGCCGGGTATCCTGCCCGTTCGCTTTTTTCTGTGGATAGGGTACATACAAAGGTGTCCCGTCTTTTTGAATCACCGCACCATGAATGCCGGTATTGGAGAAGTTTTCTTCAAATCCTTCGTCGGCGTCATCCATTTCCCAGCTTACCGCATTGATATAGGGGAAGATATAAATCCCGGCATCCTTCAGCTTTTTCATGCCTTCAATTGCCGTTTCTCTTGCAGGCATGAAGTGGGGATAGTTGATATTGAAAGGAATTTCATGCCAGTTGTACACATGATAGGCCACCGGTGTACCCAGTTCTTTCTTCAAAGCGATAGCGGCATCGGTCCAGTAGTCCTTTCCATACCGTTCGGATACACTGGCCAGCGTCATCGGACGTGCTTCCATCTGTTTCTCGGAATTGGGAATATAGTCGCAGATCCAGTAGGGGATTTCCTTGAATTTCTGCGGGGTATCGGGGCGTCCTTTTGCCGGCAGCCATTTGGCATTGGCATGGACGAAATCCGCATACAGCATTGCCGCATCGTACCAGTCGCCGGAAATGGCTTCCCAGCGGATATATCCGGCTGTGGAAAAGGAATTGGATGGATGACCTGCACCGATTCCGGAAAAATCGATCCTGAGGTGTCCTTCATCGTGCCCAGCCTGAATGACAAAGCTTTTCATGCAGGCATCCGGATCGTGAACACCCAGGTAAATGCCGCCGTTCTCACTCCACCATGCGAAAAACTGCATGGACATATTGTGACCGGGGTACATATGGTTTGAATAAAAACCGTTCTTCCCGGCATTCATGACTGCACGTCCGCAGCAGTCGGGGACGAACAGATGGAGCACTTCACCCGACAGCGCGGGAGTCGGATAAGTGACCCCTGTGACGGAGTATCCGGCAGATTCGTTGATGACATCTGTGTACCACGAGATGCCCCCGGTATCCGCTCTTCCCGTGACAATGACGGTAATATCCGTAAAATCTCCGGGATCTGACAGCCAGAACTTGAGATATCCGTCATTCTGAGCTGTACGGACTGTTTTCCAGCCGGATGCGGAGTCCACGGAGAAGCTGTTTCCCGATGGATCTTCCAGTGTCATATGAAAAACCGGGGAGGGCACCACGGAAAGATCCGAGAAACGTCCGCCGTCAAAGGAAATTCCCGATTCCGATACGGATATGGAAAGGGACCAGGCAGTTTTTTCGATTGTAATCATCATTTATTCTTCCTCTGAGAATCCGCTGTGCAATTGCGTCCCCCTTGTCCGCTTCTTCAAATACCAGCGGAGCGTAGGAGGCAATCAGCTTTTTCCCGCCGTCGTAAAGCATTTTCAGCAGTTCAAGTCCCGCGCATCCGGCTGTCTCCTCAATTCTCCGGACCAGAGAAGTCGGTTCACCCGATCCGTCAAATGCGGAATAGTAGCTCCTGACCGCATCGCGGCCGATGTTGTAGGAACTTCCGCCTTCATCAAACAGAGACGAACCGACCAAGACAATGACGGTGGGTGAGATATCACCTGAACAGTTGAGTTTTTCTTTATTTGACGATATGTGTTTTGGATAACAGAGATCGTTCTGAATAGCAGCGGGAGGACTGCTTTGTCAGCAATTCTGCAGGATCACATACCCCCACGGATCAATGGTGCGGTTTTCCAGGATCTGCGGAGCATCTGTGAAATTTCCTATGATCCGGACACCGTTGGAATAGGAGGCAACGTGGATTCCGCAGGGGAGAATCTCATAGTCCGTCATGAATTCTGTCTGCAGATCCTTCACAGCAGCATATTCACATACGGCGGAAGCAATGTGACCGACTGTAACAGCGAGATCGTCTGCGTTGTCGGCAGTCAGGTCATCCTCACCCATCCAGTTTTTTGCACCGCCGGTCCGGAATCTGGAATAAATATAGAAAGACGGACGACCGCCCCGCAGAATGACGCTGAGCCGCGCATCGGGGGATTTGATGGGATAATTGACGGTGGGACTGGTGGGATTGTACAGCAGGATACCGTGATAGATCAGTTCCCAGAAGGGGATATCACGATCCATGAGAGCGGGACGGCTGTCGCCGAAGCCGGTACCGAAGGAGACATAAAGTCCGTAGTCGAGGGTGGGAACGGCGAAATCGAAGCATCCCTCGGAGGAGAAGGATCCGAACAGTTCGGCAGTCTCCTCCATGATCTGGCGGTAAGCGGTGATCCCGTCAGCGGTGGTACAGGGGTGATTTTCAGCAAAACAGCAGTCCGGTTCCACGATGCTGATCACATCGATGTAGTGCATCCCGTTGGTTCCCAGCTGAGCCACGCGGGGAAGTTCACGGCGGTTGATTTCCAGCTGACGGTGGGGACAGACATGGTAGGCCAGACCGCCGCTGTAGTGTCCCATCTGGATGTAATCGCCGTTTTTCAGCACGCAGACGTCTTCCCAGGTAAAGGTATCAGCAATCTCGTAGGTGTCGATCAGGTTGGTGTGGAGGGAGATGGCAAACCCGAGAGATTTTACGTATTCAATGGTCTTCCGCAGTTCTTTCTCACCTCCCAGACGCTCGTCCACGGGGAACAGCTGGGGAAACCGTCCGTCGTGCCCGGAGATGTTCCATCCCACAAGCTGCAGATCGGCACCCGTCACACCTTTTTCAAGCAGTGCATCGGCGATATCCCGTACCCGGGCAAAGGTGCAGGCGGTGTACATTTCCGGTTCATTGTCCACGGTCTGGTGGAGCACCGGTGAAGGACTGGGTTTCCATCCCATGCGGATCCGGATCAGGGGATGATTCCGGGCGTATTCCACGGGAGCACGGCCGCATTTTTCACGCAGTGTGGTGATTTCTCCCCGTTTCAGACGGAGATTCCGCTCCGCTTCCGCGATTTTTCCGAGAGAAATTCCGGCGGGCAGGAAAATGACCTCCGCGCGGATATCGTCGTAGGGATTGTCCTTTGCTACACGAGTGAAATCCGCCGATACGGTCAGGCGGTAGACGTTATCCTCCACGGTGACGGTGTAGGTGAATTTGTAGTTTCGCTCCAGACGGACCAGCGCGGTGAATTCCTCCGTCTGCATGACGAAAAGGGAAAGCACCGGCTTGTCATAGGAGAATACGGTATTCTCACGGGGCGTGAAGAAGGTCTGCATCTCCCCGGTCATACCCAGATTCCGGGGCAGAAGATAGAATCCGCAGTCCCCGGCATGTCGTGTGGTGAAATCCCCGAACATGGTTACGGATCCGCAGTCTCCGAACGCCTGGAGAGGAAGGGTCAGCAGAATATGGCTCTCGCCGGATTGTTCCTCACGAAACAGGAGCTTCTCACCCCGATCGGTTACTGCGCTGAAAAGACTCATGACTGCCTCCTGAAAGAATGAAATTGATTTACTTTGGTTATATACCATTATATACCATCCGCTGAAAATTGCAAGTGGTTTTGAAGGTTTTCTCACGAAGAATGGTGAACATTTCCGTTGTTTCGGGATGACACTGCCTGTTTGACATTGCTTCGGCTTCGTGATATAATTGTCATAAATACACGCATTGAGGTGGAATATGAACGAAAAACGATTCGGAAAAAGAGAATGGCTGGTTCTGGTGCTGTTCGGGCTTGTGGGGCAGATCGCCTGGTCGGTTGAGAATATGTATTTCAACCTGTTCGTCTTTGAAACGGTGGCACCCTCCCTCACAACCGTGACATTGATGGTTCAGCTCAGCGGCATTGCGGCAACACTTACCACGCTTGCGGCAGGAACCCTGTCCGACAAAACCGGAAACCGCAGAAGCTTTATCTCATGGGGCTATGCAATTTGGGGAATTACGGTGGCGCTGTTCGGATTTTTGTCACCAGAGCTTACCGAAAAGCTCCTCGGATGCGGATATGATAAAGCGGTTATGATCACTCTGGCAGCCGTTGTGGCAGGGGACTGCGTGATGACGCTCTTTGGCTCCACGGCCAACGATGCCTGCTTCAACGCATGGGTCACCGATAATACGGAAAGTGCTTTCCGCGGCAAGGTGGAGGGTGTGCTGTCCATTCTGCCTCTTGCGGCGATGCTCATCGTTGCCGGCGGATTCGGCATCATCGTGGAGATGATCGGGTATTCCATGATGTTCCTATGCCTCGGTATCGTCATTTCTGTATGCGGTGTGTGCGGAATTTTCCTGCTGAAGGACAACCCCGCGCTCCGGAGAAGCGGTAATTTCGGGGATATCCTGTACGGTTTCAGGCCGGGCGTGATCAAAGCGAATTCCCCCCTTTATCTTACTCTATGCCTCGTCCTGATCTACGGAATTGCCTGTCAGATCTTTATGCCGTATCTCATCATCTACATGAAGACCTTCCTCGGTTTTTCCGTGATAGAGTACAGTATTGTATTCGGTGCCGCAATCATTCTCGGAGCGGCTGTCAATCTTTATCTGACAGGACTTTCCGACAGAAAAAACAAGAATACCATGCTGTATTTTGCAGCGGCGATATTCTCTGCAGGTCTTTTCGGAATGTACTTTGCGAAGGGAATGGATAAGACAGCAACTCTCATCACCTTCGGCATCGCGGGATTTGTCATGATCGCAGGATACATTCTGATCTCTGCTCTCTGCGGTTCTCTTGTAAGAGACTATACCCCAGAGGGTGTGGTAGGGAAACTGCAGGGAGTCCGCATGGTGTTCAGCGTACTGATTCCCATGATCGCAGGCCCGATGATCGGAAATGCCATCAATGCCGCAATGAACATCCCGCTTCCCGATATGGAATCGGCCGATGTGATGACCACGCAGTATATTCCCGCGCCCGAGATTTTTCTGGCAGGTGCACTCTTCTCGCTTCTGATGTTTGCACTGATCCCCATTCTCGTGAAAACTTCGAAGAATAAAAACAGATGATCCAAGATGTGACAATAAATAACGTGCCGCAGATTACGTTTTTCATGTAACTGCGGCACGTTTGTTATTGTATTACAGGCGCGTTTTTTTCAAAGTCTTTACCGCTGCGGACTCAGCATCTGTGTGCGGTAATCTCAGCGGCATCACGATCCAGAAGACCGCGGTTTTCAAAGCGGAGCTTCAGAAGATCCCCGTCAGCCGTGAAGGTGTAGACCATGCGGTGAGGACAGTTGAGATAGCGGACTCTGAAGGTCAGGTTTCCTTCTTCCGCTGTGTAGGATGCGGCGGTGCGGCAGCGTTCTTTGTCAGGCGTGGACATGAGATCGACAAGCTTCGGCTTGACCTTTTTTGCAGTAATCAGGCTTTCCGCCCAGTGACCGTTTCCGGCACGGAGAATGTACTGATCCGTACCATCGGAGAAAACTGCCTGCATTTCATCACAAGCGGTGTCGTAAACAAAGTATACGCCTGTCCAGCCCATGGGGTTTTCTTCAAGACGGTAGAAGGTGTTTTCAAATCCTGCGGTTTTCTGCGCGGAACCGACCGCTTCATAAGCCGGAAGAATCACGGAAGCGGTATCATCAGCGTCAAAGAGATGTTCCGCAAGTTCCATGACAGCGTCCATTTCACGCTGCATATCGCCGAGTTCTGTCTGGATGGCAAAGACCATGTTGTGTTCCGGCAGAACCACACAGAGCTGACCGAATGCACCATCGCCGCGGAAACCTTCCCGGTAATTGCACCAGAACTGATAACCGTAACCTGCGCACCAGTCGGGCGTACCGTTCATGGAGTTGTCGGAAACCGGCGAGGCGGCAGCGTTTACCCATTCTTCCGAGAGAAGCCGCTTTCCGTTCCACATTCCCTTGTGAAGATAGAGAAGACCTAATTTCGCAATGTCGTCGGAACAGACGTGGATGCCGCATCCGCCTTCATTGGTGCCGTCGGGAACGCGGTTCCAGCGTACATCGGTAATTCCGAGAGGGAGGAACAGCTTCCATGTCAGAAAATCAACGAGCTTCATACCGGAAATCCGTTCAACGATGCATGAAAGCAGACAGGTCGCACCGGTATTGTAGGCAAAATGCGTACCGGGTTCGTAGACGACTTCCTGGGCAAGAAACGCACGGGCAGCGTCTTCGGAATGCACCATATGGTACATGACGCAGGAGGGGTGACCGGTGTTCATGGAAAGAACGTGCTTCACACGCATCTTTGCGAGATTTTCGGAAACGACATCCGGCAGCTTGTCCGGGAAAAGATCGACGATGCGGTCTTCCACGGAAAGTCTGCCTTCATCGCAGAGAAAACCGACGGCTGTTGAGCAGAAGCTCTTGGAGAGGGAATAGATTTCACGCTTATCGGTTGGGGAATAGGGAGCCGGTGCGATCCGGACAACCATGGCGTCATCCGCGAAAATCTGGAGTGTATGGATTTCATCGCGTTCCGGCCGGAATTTTGCGAAAAATTCGTTGAGCGCACGCCTGGAAACGCGCGGATCGGTGTAAATCGAAGAATTTGTCATACCATGTGTCTCCTGTATTGATCAGATAATGAAGCACTTGTCGTTCGGCTTGTTATATGTTTATCATAACAACATTATCGGATCATGTCAATACTTCCTGCGAAAGAAAACAGATACTTACTCGATTTCTTTGCCTGTTGGGAGCCGTGGATCGCGCGGACGCACATGGAAGTTATCCGAAGACTATTTTCCTGCTGCAGCCGGACGTGTTCTGATTTTTGATTCGGATAATCGGCACATTCCGCTGATGCTGTATTGGTCTTTATGGCGGTAAATCACCATATATTTAACGCTGTTCTTCACTTCCTTTCTGTGAGCGAGAGAAAATCCCGCATCAGTTTGTTTTCCATTTCCAGTGCTTTGATTCTGGATTCCTTACGGGCGAGGATATATCTGAGTGCTGCAACCTTATCCTGTTCACTTACTTCATATTCCTTTGCTGGTCTTCCTTTGCGGCGGATTACGATTCCTGCTGCCAGTTTCTTCTGCCGGGTATTGTATCGCGTTATGAAGTTAGTCATCTGTTTCATGGTGAAGCCAAACTTCCCGCAGATTTCAAGGTTCGTTTTTCTTTCCGACTTTAATCTCAGGATTTTTTCCTCGTATTCTTCCATTTTTCGATAACTTCTGGGCATGATAAAACCTCCTACGGTAGTTTCTTTCATTCTGCCATAGAAGGTCTTTTTTGTCATCGTCCGTTTTTACTGGACCGGTTCAGCTTTCAGTGCATCCACTTCTTCGGACGGCAGAATTTCCGCTCCGAAGAGGGATGATGTTTCCGCTTCCTCAGGTATAACCGAATAACGGCTGCAAGAGCATTACAGTCTGAACTTCGTCAGGGCTCTTTGAAGTATTCGTGCGGCGTCATTCCGGTGTATTTCTTGAAGACACGTGCAAAATAGCTGTAATCCTTGAAGCCGATTTCCCCTGCAATCTGCGTCAGCGGATATCCCCGGTACCAGATGATGGCGTAGCGGATACGGTATTCGTTCACGTACTGCAGAAACGGCATCCCCAGATTCTGCTTGAACAGCTTGCAGAAGTAGTTTTTGTTGTATCCCAGATCGGCTGCGATTTTTTCGGTGGTCAGATTTGTGCGGAAGTTCTGCTGTACATACAGCTGGATGGAATGGATGAACTGGATTCGTCTCTCAACGGCTTCCCCGGCTTTGAAAATGGGAATCTTCCGAAGAAGCGTTCCGAGCAGACGGATGGTCGCGGCGGCAAGCATGCAGTCCTCACCCGAGCTTCCGGAAACGGCGGCGGTGAATGCGGTGTGCACATCGTCCAGAATCGTCCGGATCTCAGCGGCCAGAGGAGAGGAGGCGGCAATCATGTTCGGAAACTGCATCTCGCCCGCACTGATCCGGCGGATTTCTTCTCCTGCCATGCCGCAGCATCCCGTAAAATACCACGGATCCAGAACAACATGCGCATAGGATGTGACGCCTGCAATGGGAATCTCGCCCTGATGAAGCTCGTAGGGGTTGATAATGAGGATATCGCCTTCGGTCAGCGTATAGGATCTGCCGTTGATTTCCACGTACAGGGTGCCGCTGCGGATCTGATGAATCTCGATTTCGTTGTGCATATGGGACTGGAACACCATGCGCACGGAGCCGTTCCGTTCGGATTTGTCCCAGTTCGGTTCGGAGATATCCGGGTGCCCGAAGGTGGAAACCCACGAGCTGATGGGCATGCGGGAATATTTGCTGATTTCGTCTTCGGTAAGCATTTCGTCACCTCCACTCGGAAAAAGTCGGAATGTCTGTTGATTCCATTATACACAAACGAAAAGTTTCTGTCAAGTTAATGTGAATATTGTCCTAAATAAAGCGAATATTTCACTTGTTTCGCCCGAAAAAAGATGATATTCTTATAATAACGAAAAGTATAACAGCATCATAACGGAAGGAGACGTTTATGAAAAGATTACTGATCTGTCTGCTTGCTCTTCTGGTTTCCATGCCGGTAATGACTTCCTGTTCGGAAGAAGAAGCATCGGCGGACACCGCACAGAAAACAGCCGAAGCCGAAACGATTGCAGAAGAAACCACTTCCGCCGATACGGAAGAATCCCCGGAAATGCCTGCTGAAACGGAATACTCCCGTGTGAACCATCCCGACACTCTGCCGGAGCTGGATTTTGACGGAGAAAACGTGACATTCCATGTACGCGCAGAGGAGGACAACCAGAAGGAAATCTTTGTGGAAGGAATGACCGGAGACCCTATTTACGATGTGGTATACGAACGGAATCAGCTGGTGGAAGACCGTCTGAACGTGTCTGTCAATCTTGCGATCGGCGATGTGTGGGATCAGTATGACCGTACCATCGGCGAAATCCGCGCTTCCATTGCGGCAGGGGACGGAGCATTCGATGTGATTTCCGGATGGTCCGCACGGATTCCCGCACTTTCTCTGGAAGGACTTTTTCTGGATCTGAATGATATTCCGTATCTGAATCTCGAACAGCCGTGGTGGAATCAGTCGGTGACCGAAGAGCTGACAATTGACGGCAAGCTGTATTTTACCACCGGCGACATCGTGCTGTCCCATCTGAAGCCCATGTCCGTGTACGCGTTCAACCAGAAGCTCGCTGATGATGCGGGAGTCGAAAATCTGTACAGTGTGGTAAAGGAACACCGCTGGACGATCGACTATGTGAACGCTCTGATTTCCGATAAGTACGAAGACCTCAACGGCAACGGAATTCACGATGAAGATGACCGGTACGGTCTCATCTGTTCTTCCGTCAACGATGCGGACGGCTATATGCAGGGCTTCCGCGTGTCGATGGTGTCCCGGGACGAAGACGGCCTGCCTTATCTGGATGTGGACAAGGAACGTATGTCGAAAATCGTTGAAAAAGTTTACACCCTGATGTGGGAGAACGCGGGATGCTATGCCACGACGGGTGACAGCACCGACATGAAAGCCTTTGCCGCCGACAAATCCCTTCTGGTTACTACCAGAATCGGTGACGTCATCTGGCAGCTTTCCGAGATGGAAAATGACTACGGTATTCTGCCCTATCCGCTTCTGGATGAATCCCAGACCGAGTACGGTACCCGTGTGCAGGACACCATGAATCTCATGTGCATCCCGATTGACGCAAAGAGTGCCGAGCTGTCCGGAGCAGTACTGGAAGCACTGGCAGCACAGAGTTACCGCACCGTCACACCCGCTTTCTTTGACATTGCGCTGAAGAGCCGGTATTCCCGTGATCCCGAAACGGCTGAAATGATGGATCTGATCAAGGACAGCATCCTGATCAATTTTGAATCCCTCTACAACGAATGCATCGGTTATCCCTGGACGGTGCTCCGTTCGATGATGCCCCAGAAATCGAACAATTTCTCTTCCTACTGGGCAAGCTGTGAAAAACTGATCAAAGCAAAACTGTCAGTGGCTGTCAGATTCATTCAGAAGCTGGAGTAACAGGAGATTGACATGATTCGGAATGTACTTCTCATTTTCAAAACTCATCTTGACCTGGGATTCACCGGGTATGCCGCCGATGTCCGGAAAAAATACCTGAATGAATATCTGCCTGCCGCTGTCCGTGCAGCACGGGAGAACGAGCATACCGATCACCGTTTTGTCTGGACAACCGGCTCCTGGCTGCTCCGGGAAGCACTGAAGCAGGACGACGGTACACTGGATGCTGCCATCCGGGACGGTCTGATCGCATGGCACGCACTGCCATTTACGACCCATACCGAATACATGAACCCGGCACTGTTTTCCGCCGGACTGGATATTTCCGCAGAGCTGGATGCGCGGTACGGAAGAAAAACCATTGCCGCCAAGATGACCGATGTGCCCGGGCATACCGTTGGAATGATTCCTCTGCTTGCCGAGCGGGGCGTGGAGCTGCTGCATATCGGGGTCAATCCCGCAACGCCCGTCCCGGATGTTCCTGAAATATTCCGCTGGAAGAACGGGGACAAAAGCATCGTGGTGATTTACAGCAGTGACTACGGCGAACCGTGCGAGTTCGGTGACACAGCACTGGTATTCGGTTTCACCGGTGACAATCACGGACCCCAGGGCGGGGAACAGCTTGAGGAAATCTACGCCTCCCTCAGAGAAAAATACCCCGATGCCGTGATCCGGGCCGCATCACTGGATGATGCCGCCATTGCACTTCGCGGAGCAGATCTTCCCGTTGTGGAAGGCGAGATCGGCGACAGCTGGATCCACGGGATCGGAACGGATCCCACCAAAACACGGGCATTCCGTGAAATCCTGCGCAGATGCGAATCCTTCGGGAATCCCGATCTCTGTGAAAGCCTGCTGCTGGTACCGGAACATACTTGGGGAATGGATCTGAAGACTCATTTTTCAAACGAAACCCACTGGCTGCCCCATGAAATCGAAACCTGTGCTGACAGGGCGGTTATCGAAAAATCATGGGAAGAGCAGCGGGAATATGTTTACCGTGCCGCAGAGCAGCTCCATGTGGATCTGACGGATGTGCTCACAGTTGAGCGTCCCGATCCGTCATCCATGACGCCCATTGATGCAGAGCCCAATGCGGAGGTTTCCTATCAGCTGTTTGACCGGACGGATTACGAACGGTTCCGGGAAGAATATCTGCGCCTTGACTGCCGGTGGTCACAGTGGGATTTCACCAAGGTCGGACTTCCGGAGTACCGGGGCGGGATTTACACACCGGAGGTCACAGGAGCATGGCAGGACGGCGATACACGGGTATTCCGCCTGACGTTTGATGAGGAAATCCGCCGTTTTTCTGGACTTCCGGAAATCTGGCTTATGGAAAGGGAAGATTTCACGGAACTGCGATGGTTCGGCAAGGGTGCCAACCGTCTTCCGGAAGCATTCTGGCTCCGGTTCCCGCAGGTGACGGAAAATCTGGAACTGTACAAACTGGGACAGTGGATCGATCCGGATGCCGTTCTGGATGCAAAAAATCTGCACGGTGTCTGGGCGGTGCGGAATGAATCCTGTGAAATCGAAACACTGGATGCTCCTCTTGCGGCTCCCTTTGGACGGAATCTGCTGCGCCGTAAGAATCCCACCGATGCCCAGTCCCTGTATTTCAATCTTTACAACAATGTATGGAACACCAATTTTCCGATGTGGTTCACAGATGATGCAAAATTCCGCTTCGTGATCCGCAGACGGTGATACAAGAAATCAGTTTCCGGAGGAACAGAAACGTCGGCTGTAAATCGTGCGGAAACTTAACTGAATTCATGGAGGAAAACATGAAGAAACTTGCAAAAATCCTTCTTCTCGGCGTGATGGTATGCGCGGCGGCTCTTCCTTCCTTTGCCACCGATGTATCCTTCACGGTATTCTCCGATGAAGAAATGAATTACTACTATTATGACATGAACTCCTTCGACTCGGGCGTTACCCGTTACAATGATGGCGATGGCTTCATTATTTATGAATTCCCGATCTCCGAAGGCGATACCCACGCGCAGCTTACCTGGCGGATCCGCAGCCAGTACAAGGTTTCCGTTACCAATACTGATCCCGACAACTGGGAAGGCTACGAAGTAATCCACCAGGCACAGCCCACCGAAGAAGAACTGGCTGACCAGAGACCTTACTGGGGCGACTATGAGTCCGAACAGATTACCGTTCACGATCTCTCCAAGTGGTGCGAAAATAACACCACCGGCAAGATCTGGGTTATGATGAGCGACGCTGACCCTTCCAACGGCTGGGGCGGCGGTATTTATAAGAATACCCCTGTTACCTTCTGGTCCGGCACCACCGAAGCTCCTGCTGTCGAACAGCCCAAGACCAAGGAAGATCTCGCAGCTGATATCCTGGCTCAGTACAATTTCGCTGATGGTGCGCAGTACTTCATCGCAGGTACTTCCACCGAAAAGGCATACATCCATACCGAAGGCGGCTGGATCAACGAAACCAACGACCGTTATCATGACAATGAAGCATACACCATTTACCAGTTTGATGTAAAGGCTTCTGATACTCAGGCGCTTCTCCACGGTGCGTTCAACAACCAGTACGTGATCTGCGCTACCATGGGCGATCCGACTGATATGGCCGGATATACCGAAATCGCTGTTGCTGAACCCAATGAAGCAGAAATCGCTGAAGAAGCTCCGTGGTGGGGCAACAGAATCTACACCGAAGACGTTGCCGATGCTGACGGTAATGTGAAAACCGTTACTCACTATCCTGTAATGGATCTTGATCTTTCTTCCGTTCTCAACGGCACCGACGGCAAGCTCTACGTAATGATAGGCGACGCGGATACCACCAATGGCTGGGGCGGTCAGGTTCTCTTCAATCATCCCGTAGTATTCTCCACCACCGGCTCCGCATTTGCGTCAGAAGAACCTGCTGGTGAAGAAACTGCAGCGGAAGAAACCGAACCTGAAACCGAAGAAGTTATCGTTGAAACTCCCGCAGAAACCACTCCCGCTGTGGAAGAAGTGGTTGAAGCTCCCGTTGTGATCGCTCCCCAGACCTTTGATGCAGCAGTGATCGCACTCTTTGCAGCAGCTGCAGCCGTGAGCGGTGCAGTGGTTTCCAGAAAGAGAAACTGATCAAAGAAGATCGAATCATTGACAATCACAGCATAGTTCCGTAAATCCGCCGTGATTCGCTTCATGGCGGACCCGGAACGCTCCGCACGATTTACAGCCGACGCTTCCGTACAGTATTCCCGAAACAAAAAACGCCCGGTGTGTTTGGTTCCCATGACAAGGAGCACGGATCACACCGGGCGGTGTTTTTTGGGGGAAAGAATTCACTTACTCAATCCGCTTGCCTTATATTTCATATTCTGTCATATCTGCAGCAGGATGAAATATTATCTTGCTGTAGCTGGCCGGGTCTTGATTCTGATGCGGAGCTTATTCTGCCGGGGACTCTTCGGGCTATGCTGAAACGCAGTTATAGATTCTCGGGCTTTTCCCGTACATATGGCAGAACCCATCTTGATGAATATCCTTCTTTGGAAGAATACGTGCGCTTGGAAGAAGATAACAACGATGACCGTTTAGCTTGATTCAGACATAGTTTACTATAATACTTATAAAGGGGTAGCCGTTTTTCTATGGACGGCTGCCCCTTTTTCAACGAACAGCCACTTAACTTTGTCGGGTTCGCTTCACTTATTTACTCTTTTACACGGAACAATTCGTGTGTTTTTTCGCCTACATGGTTGATGACAAGTTAATTTGGTTAACTCAAACTCACAGTATAGATTTTATCAATGACAATTCTTTCAGCGGCAGCAGATGTTTCATTGATGGAACCTTCTGCGTGGCTTTAGTCCTTCGGAGGTTTTTAACCAATCATGCCTCCCTGTAAAGTCAGGTGGGTGTGCTGATCCAAACAGTGTATTTACCGGATGCCGCTATTATTGTAACAACGAAGGAAAAACTCCCTCTCTGCGTATGTGTACAGGGTCATACCAAGGGATCCCATATCTCCCTCGGCCTGACCCGCTACCCCGGCGAGGATCCGGGCGGGTTCGTCAAGGATGACGACTTCTGTCTCCGCGCCGTCAAGGAAGGTTTTGCTGCATTGGCAATCGAACAGCGCGCCTTCGGACAATGCGGTGGAAACGAACACGGTCCTGCCTACGGCCACGCTCACATGGCGGCTCTGCTGCTCGGGCGAACCCTGATCGGCGAGCGTGTCTGGGATGTGATGCGTGCCGTAGACTGCATCATGGAGCATTTTTAGGACGTCATCACCATGGATGGCTCGGTACTCATGGGCAATTCCGGAGGCGGCACCACCACCTACTACACAGCCTGCCTGGAAGACCGATTCAGCGGCTATATGCCCTCCTGCGCCCTGTGCACCTACCACGGGCATCTGACCTCCCGCTACAACTGCCCCTGCAATTACATTCCCGGTATCGCAAAATACTTCGATTTGGGGGGGATTTGGCTGTCATGATCGCTCCCAAGAATCTGACTATGGTGTGTGCCAAGGTAGATCCTTGCTACTCGACAGAGGGTATTTTTGAGACTACCGACCGCATCCAAAGTATCTATCATGCCATGGGCGCCGAGGATCACTGTGCGCTGGTCATCGGCCACGACGGACACCGCTTCTACGCGGACGAGACGTGGCCCGTGATGCACTGTCTGCTGGAGCGGGATACGGGCAAACAAGCATAACAAAATGGGTTTGTCGCACTCCCCCCCGATAAACAAAACGACCGGATTGTCCAAAAAGGATAGCCCGGTCGCTGCTTTCGTGGTATAATAGAGTTGACCAAAACCCTACCGGAAAGCAGGTACAGTATACCACAATGAGAAACAGAAATCAAGTAGTAATTCCCATGGATCTGGGAATCCGAATCGACGAAAACGCTCCTGTACGCAAACTGATCGAGATCTGCGATGAGCTGGACTACACCGATCTGTATGCCGCA
>JAFQWY010000272.1 GCA_017407225.1 Clostridia bacterium
AAGTTTGTATCACCCGACAAAGTCAGGTGCAGCCGACAGGATTGACATACTTCCCGTAAGTATGTTCCTGCCGGCTTTTTTGTTTTTCAGCCCATTCCGGGCAGTACAGGAAGACCACCTCCATCCGTGAGGCAGCCTTCCTGTTTTTGTTTTCAGCCTATCCGCCGCATGGCATAGGACATATAAAACACTCCGCATGGAGAATCAGAAAGGTGGCTTATTCAAATGAAAGAAGCAAAAGTTTACGCCGACAACTACGGCGAAACATTCACGGAGGAACGGAGTTTCCTCGATTTTCTCACCAGCCGCAGCAATGGGGCATGGTGGCAGAAAGAAACTACGCAGGACATTCAGTTCCGTGCCATGGATGACGGTTCGGCGGAAACGCAGGAAATCATCGACGAGTACGAACAGAATGGTCTGAAGGACATCATGGATGACACATTCGAAAACACCAGACTCCTTCTGCAGGCGCAGGACAAATGCTATCCGGTAAGAACCTGTGCGATCAAGACGATTCTTGACCGTGCCAGAATTTCCGGGAATGCCCTGAGCAAGGTAGAGAAGCCGGTACTTGCGAAGATCCTCAACTACTGTCTGGGTGTCACGAACGGCAGCGCACTGCTCCGGTTCAGTGAAGGAAAAATCTCCGCTGTTCATGGCGGTGATGCCTCGGAATATGCGATTCTGGAAATGCCGGAACTCTTCGGAGCCATGGCGGAATATCTGGAATCCACGTTTTCCGGCTGTCACTTTGCAGGAGCTGCGTACGATCACTCCATCGCTACGGCGGTGTGGGAGATCGAGCAGGATTCCCTGATCCAGACTTACAAGGAAGCACTGGAAGCCCATGATATCCCGTATTCCGATCTGAAGCCTGCACTGCGGCTGACTACATCGGATGTGGGAGTCAGCGGTGCCAATATCTATCCGACACTGCTTTCCGGTGGGGATGAGAAGATCATCACCCTCGGCAGTCCCCTGAAGCTTGAGCATAAGGCAGGGGCAACACTGGAGAAATTCAAATCCAATCTGCCCATGATCTATGCCCAGTATACCGTCGCCATCGGCAATCTCATGAATCTTCTGAAGATCGAGATCGACCATCCGGTGAATTGTCTGCTGGGTGTCTGTAAACGGATCGGTGTAGGAAAGAAACTGGCATTCCGTGCCGCGGAACTCTTTGAAGCGCAGAACGGCGATACCCCCTGCACGGCGCATGATGTGTACTACGGCATTTCCGAAGTAATTTTCATGCTTCAGTGTGAGGGTGCATCCGGTTCAAGAATTGCGCAGATGGAAGAAAACGTTGCCAGAGCGTTTACCGTGCGATGGAAGGATTACGACATTCCCGGGGAAGCGAAGTGGTAACAGGATGAAACCGAATAACAGGAAGGCTTTTTGTCATGGATGAAACGACAGAAAGCCTTTTTTCTGTTTATTCGGAAGAAAGGAAGGAACAATCATGGCTTTAAGAATGGATTATACCCCGATCATTGTGGCAGATACCTCCAGTATGGATGAAGCTACATGGCAAACCTATCGCAGACAAGGCTTGGGCGGCAGTGACATTGCGGCAGTCTATGGGCAGTCGCCGTTCTGTACCGCCAGAGACCTGTATTATGTCAAGTTGGGTATCAAACCGGAGATCGAGGAAGAAGAAAACTGGGCAGCGAAGAAGTACGGACACCTGCTGGAAGACCTTGTGGCGGAGATTTTCTCCCGCAAGACCGGCTATCGTGTGTACAAGAAAACCTACCTCTACGCCCATCCGGATTACCTGTTCATGCAGGCAAATGTGGACTATTTCGTGGAGCTTCCCGACGGAAGTGAAGCGATTCTGGAATGCAAAACCTGCAACTACAACTGCCGTGACAAGTGGGACAACGACGCGGTACCGTTCAATTACGAACTGCAGGTACGTCACTATATGGCGGTGACGAACCTGAACTGTGCGTTTGTCGCCTGTCTGTACGGAAATAACGACAATGAATTCGTATACCGCATGGTGGAACGAGATCCGGATTTTGAAGAGGACATGATCGAGCAGGAAAAATACTTCTGGTTCGAGAATGTCAAAGCCGGTGTGGAACCGCCTTATACGGAATCCGGGGAACTGGTTCTGGCAAGTATCCGGAAGTACAAGGGAAAAGCCGATCCGTCCGCTGCTGCTGTCAAGCTCGATCCCACTTTTGCGGCGATTCTGGAACGGTATCAGACGGTGCGGGAAGACAAGCTGAAGCTGGAACGGGAA
>JAFQWY010000273.1 GCA_017407225.1 Clostridia bacterium
GGCTCCACACCGTCGGGAAAGACTCGCACCTCCCGCCAGCGGGAGAGAAAGTCGGTCCATTCCCGCTCCTGTGCGTCACAGATCAGGGCAATCATGGGCATTCCTCCGCCGCTTTCCATGCGGCACGCAGGCAGCCCTCCGTGTGAACGCGGTGGACCATCTCCAAAAGCAGCTGGACCTCGCTTTGAAAGTGGAAGTCCTCACCGCCGCCCCGCAGGGTACCCTGCCAGGTGTGGTTATCGGTGGAGGTCACAACGACCTCAAATCGCTTTTCCATACGCTGTTCCCCTTTCGTCTGTTTGAGAAGATGGAATATATTGTTCATTTCTTCGTTTATAGACCTTCTGCATAGCTTCCTCCAGTTCTCCGTCAGAGCAATCAAGGCCGAGAAGCCAGACGGCACGCAGGCGGAATGCCTCCAGTCCGAATTGGTCGTCGTCGCTGAACCAGAGGAGAGGCACATCGGCGTCCCGTTCCCGGGCGGCGATGGCCGCCTCCAGGCCAACAGCACCGGCGATGGCCACCACACAGGCTTCATAGTGGAAGCGGGGCACGTCCCGCACATCCTCCGGGCGGTAAAACTCATCGAACTCCAGCTCATGGCCGGGCGAAGCCTTTTGCAGACGCTCCTGCCAGAGATCGGATTGCATAAAGGGTGCGCAGATGGCAATCTTCATAGCGGAAATCCCTCCTTCACTCAGAATCCGGGCAACAAAAAATACCAGACCCTCGAACAGTCTGGTATCATAAGTAGAGTACCAGTTTGTCAAGAGGGAGTCAACCGATTTGTAAGGAAGTGCAGATTTTTGACATGAAATGCAGTTTTCAACCGGTTCGACGTGTGCTACAATGAATGTGGAGTATTATGCACAGAGGTGAACACGAATGAGAAAGCTTCAGGTTGCTGTGGTGGATGATGACGCCAAGGATCGCGAATGGCTGTCTAACAAGCTGGAGGGGTACTTCCGTGCCCGTCACACCAGCCATACGCTGCTCACATTTGGGAGCGGCGAGGAATTCATCTCCGCCCTCCGGGACAACTGGTTTGATATCGTCTTTATGGATATCTACATGAGCGGCGTAACCGGTATCGAGGCAGCGCAGGCCCTTCGGATGAAGGACCGGGACTGCAAACTGGTGTTTCTGACCAGCAGCCCTGATCATATGCGCAGAGGCTTTTCCCTCAACAGTGCTCACTACCTGATCAAGCCTGTGGAGGATGAAGACTTCATACAGGCGATGGAGAACTGCCGGATCCGGCGGAAATGCCAAGTGCCGTTTCTTGAGGTGCCGCCCGGAAAGCGGAGCATCCGGCTGGATACGCTGGATATCCTCTATGTGGAAGCGGCAGGTCGCGCGGCGGCGATCCACACGAAAAACGGCACGATTTCCGCCGGGCAGAGTTTTCAGGCAACGGCGGACCGTCTGTTACCCGATGAACGCTTCCTGCTGTGCAATAAGGGGATACTCATCAACATGGATTTTGCCTCCGCTATGGAGGAGGAGCACTTTCTGATGGTGACCGGCGAGCGTCTACCTATTGCGCCCCGGCGCAAAAAGGAACTGGAAATGCTCTACCAGAACTATACATTCGGAAGCTTTTAGGAGAACAGAGAATGCAAACACGGAGATTTCAAAGCATTATAGCGGTCATGCTGGTGCTTTTATTGACTTTTGCCCCGGTGGCCTATGCGACGGAGAGTGGAGAAGTTCCCCCTGATGAGTCGCAGACCGAAAGCACGGAACCCACCGATGACGGCACCATAACAGACGAAGAATCCGATGAGGTTACAGGCGAAGAACCCGGTACGGATGGCTCCGGCGATGAGGGTGATGCTTCGGACACAAACACACCGGACGCATCGGATGATGCCGGCGGGTCAGACGGAAATACCGAAGCGGGCGATAATACCGAGTCGGGCGATGCCAATATCACAGACTCTCCCGACGCTTCGGATAATGGTGCGTATTCCGTCGCACCGGATACGGAGGTCAAAAAGGTCATCACTGCCATCACGGACGAAAACGATGACCCAATAAAAGCGTGTTACGAGCTCACCGTCACCACCTCCGACCCGTCTGAGTTTGAGGTTCTGCTTTGGAATCTTATTTTTCTCACAGCCACGGTCGACGGCGCGGAACCCGTGAAACTGACTCTCGATGCTTGGGATTACGAACTCTTTGATTTAACCACTCCCGGCACTTACAGGCAGACCGTGGACATCCCCGCCGACGGCTATGACTTTGCCGAGGGCGTACCACGGAGCATCACACTTTCCGTCACCGTGACAGAGGCACAGCAGGATGCGGAATCCCGACTCATCACGTCCTTTGAGGACATCTCTCATTGGTTCGCCTATGCCGTCCCGGTGGACTGCGATTGGAGCGGTGTGGATGAATATGTGGAATACACGGGCTGGGACTACTATTTCAATGACCGCTTCCATCCGGAGAAGTGGGAGCAGTTCTGGCCCTGCGAGACTGAAACGGGAGAGCTACTGTGGCTGAATGTGGTCTGGAGCGATCTGCAGGGCGACGGGAACAGAGCGGATGTGTATGTGTCCCGGCCCGGTGTGGTGACGGTCACCGGCACCCCTGTTCTGCCGGAGGGCATGGCGCTGGCAGAGGGTGTGGAGCTGCCCACAGTGCAGTATCCGGTGTCCATTCAGGATCCCAGCAACCCCGATCTGAACTGCTGGGGTACTTTTTATAAGTCTTATGGTTTTAATCTTCCCTGGGATCTCAGCGAGGAACTGACGGAACTGGCGGATAACGGCGAGA
>JAFQWY010000274.1 GCA_017407225.1 Clostridia bacterium
AAACCGCAGGAAAACCACCCTGCTCCCGAGAATTTCCCTGACGGAAAATTCTCCGAGGTGAAACCGCAGGAAAACCACCCTGCTCCCGAGAATTTCCCTGACGGAAAATTCTCCGAGGTGAAACCGAAGGAAAACCACCCTGCTCCCGAGAATTTCCTGACGGAAAATTCTCCGAGGTGAAACCGGGAGCGGCAAAGAAATTATTAAACTAAAAACTGAAAGGACGGACGTCCATGAATCGCAGATGGGATCGTAAACTGACAGCGTTTGCCATTGCCGTGACCGTATTGCTTGCGGCGGCAGCTGTGTTTGTTGTGATCTTCACCGGTTCCGGCGTCCGTTCTTCCGTTGACCGCATTGCCGGGCGTGCACAGGAGGGCTACCGCTCCCTGTACGAGAGGGTGAGCCGTGTGGAAAACGTCAGTCAGGTGATCATCAACCGGCGGAGCAAATTCGAGGATCAGAAGAAATACGAAGGCTTCGATCCCCTCTGGCTGCAGTCCATGGAGCTGACCGGGTACGAATACGATCCGGACTCCCTCCTGTACGACTGCACGGTAAAATTCGCCCTGCGCCGGTACGACACGGAGAACGTGTACCATGTGACCGACGGCATTTCGGTTTACACCAAGTTCTCCGACGAGTGCGTGATCTATGTCACCGGGGATGAATGCTGCGTGAGCTTCATGGACGGAGACACGGAATACCGCTTCACGGCAAAGTGCGAGCCTCTGACCGACTGGCTGAAAACCGTGTACTGACGGGCGGAATACTGCCTATAAAATCACTTTCCCCCTGTAAAAGTTGTGTGGAAAGTGCAGATTTTACCGGAAACACTTGCAAACCTCTGTAAGAAAGAGTATACTTTCTGTAACATATCAATCTGGAGTGTGATTTGAAATGAAACTGATTATCAAGAACGACTACGATGCAATGTGCGCATGGGCTGCACAGCATATCGCTGACGCCATCAACAACCACAAGGAAGACCGTCCCTTCGTACTGGGTCTGCCCACCGGTTCCTCTCCTCTGGGCGTATACAAGCGCCTGATCGAAATGAACAAGGCCGGCGAGGTTTCCTTTGGGAACGTGGTTACCTTCAACATGGACGAATACGTTGGTCTGCCCCGTGAACATGACCAGAGCTACTGGTACTTCATGCACGTGAATTTCTTCAACCACATCGACATTCCCGCGGAAAACATCAACATCCTCAACGGTATGGCGGAAGATCTGGAAGCGGAATGCAGGCAGTACGAAGAAAAGATCGCATCCTTCGGCGGCATCGACCTCTTCATGGGCGGAAGCGGCGTGGACGGTCACATCGCATTCAACGAACCCTTCACCTCCCTCGTGTCCCGCACCGGCGTACGCGCGCTCACCGAAGACACCCTGATCGTGAACTCCCGCTTCTTCGACAACGACCCCAACAAGGTTCCCAAGACCGCTCTCTCCGTGGGCGTCGGCACCGTATGTGACTCCAAGCAGGTTCTTCTGCTGATCAGCGGCCACAACAAGGCACGTGCTCTCCGTCACTGCGTGGAAGGCGGCGTTGACCATGCTTGGACCATCTCCGCGCTTCAGATGCATCCGGACGGAATCGTTGCCTGCGACGAAGCTGCCTGCGGCGAACTGAAGGTTGACACCTACAAGTACTTTACGGAAATCTACAAGAACGAAAGATAATCGGCTAAGCAAACAGAACCGGGCTGTCCTGAGGGATGACCCGGTTTTTGATTTGACTTGACAAACGGGAGTTTTTTTAGTATAATACTCTCTGCAGGCGGGGCTGTCGCGTGTCATGTTGCCGAAAGGTATTGGCATGAGGAAAGTCCGGGCATCGAAGAGCAGGATAACGGATAACGTCCGCCGAGGGTAACCTCCGGGAAAGTGCAACAGAAATAGACTTCCCCGGATTCGTCCGGGGTAAAGATGGAAAGGCGAGGTAAGAGCTCACCGGCATGGCAGGCAACTGCGTGCAAATGTAAACCCTATCCGATGCAACGCCTTATGCGCAGGTGCGGAAACGCAATGTCTGCTCGGCAGAACTGCGGAGGCGGCTTGAGGCGATTGGCGACAGTCGTCCCAGATAGATGACAGCTGCGTTGAAAAACGTACAGAACCCGGCTTACAAACCTGCCGAACTGACCCCTCAGGGGTCTTTTTTCGTTTCCGGGGAAGACGGGAAAATTGCCGCAGAATCTTGAAATATTCATGAATCCCTGATATAATGAAAACTGAACTACATGACGGAAGGGGATTTGTTATGTCCGCTGTTTTCAGGCGCTGGTTCGGGGAGAATCCCGTGGAGGAAACCTTCCGGATCCGTTTTTCCAACCGTGCCCTGTTTGCACTGATTCTGCCCCTCCTGGGGGAACAGCTTCTGGGAATGCTGATGGGAACGCTGGACACCATGATGGTCTCCGGGCTGGGAGATGCATCGGTGTCGGGAGTATCCCTCGTGGACATGATCTTCATTCTGTTCTTCAATATTCTCTCCGCACTCTCGACGGGAGGTGCCGTGGTGGCCAGCCGCGCCATCGGTGCCGGAAAACCGGAGGAAGCGCGCCGTTCCGCGGTGGGACTGATGATTATCACCCTGTCGGCATCCCTTCTGATTCTCGCACTGCTGTACGGCTTTGACGAAGAGATTCTCACCCTCCTCTACGGCTCCATTGAACCGGATGTCATGGACGCATCCCTGACCTATATGCGGATTACCGCACTGTCCTTCCCGGCGGTTGCCCTGTATTCCGCGGCGGCGGCACTGTTCCGCTCCATGGGCAACTCGAAAATTTCCATGTACGCATCCGCCGGTGCAAACGTCGTCAATGTTGCGGGCAATGCATTCCTCATTTTCGTTGTGAAGATGGGAGTTGCCGGAGCCGCTCTTGCCACCGTCATCGGGCGTGTGCTGCTGATGATTTTCTTCCTGATCATGATCGGACGGAAGACCGGGGATATCTACATCGATTACGGCCGCCTGTTCCGGGAAAAGCCCGACACCGGACTGATGAAGAGCATTCTCGCCGTGGGTCTGCCGGGAAGCCTGGAAAGCGGAACCTTCCAGCTGGGGCGCATCCTGGTGCTGTCCATTATCTCCACCTTCGGCACGGTGCAGATCACCGCAAACGCCATCGCCAACAACATCGACTCCTTCGGGATCATGCCCGGATTCGCATTCAATCTTGCCATTATCACCGTGGTGGGACAATGCGTGGGTGCCGGGGACAAACGCGCGGTGCAGTATTACACCGGCAAGCTGATGCGGATGTGCTATGGCTTCCTCGTGGTGCTGAACATTGTCCTGTTTGCCGTCCTGCCCCTGATGCTGGATCTGTACTCCATCTCGCCGGAAGCCCGGGAAATCGCCGTGATCCTGATCTGGATCCACAACGGCTTCGGAGTCCTTCTCTGGACACCGTCCTTTGTACTCCCAAACGCCATGAAAGCCACGGGCGACGCAAAGTTCGTCATGGTGAGTGCGGTGCTGTCCATGTTCATCTTCCGGGTGGCCCTGTCCTATGTGCTGGGCATCCGCTTCGGCATGGGCGCTGTGGGTGTGTGGATCTGCATGGTCATTGACTGGATCTGCCGCATCATCTGCTTTACTGTGCGGTTCGAGAAGAAAATCGGATTCCGCCTGAAACAGGAATACCATAAATCTATCATATAAATGAAAGGAAAAAACAACATGAAGCCTTACGGAAAGAAAGTCTGGCTGGTACCGGACACCTACCTCAACTCTGTATCCAAGAACGAAAACCTCTCCCACGAAGCAATCTGCGTCATCAACACCTCCGACGTGGACGCGGAAATCAAGATGACCCTCTTCTTCGAAGACAGAGAAGCGAGAACCGATTTCTCCTCCTTCTGCCCCGCTATGAAGACTCACCACATCCGCATGGATAAGCTGCGCAACGCAAACGGCGAACAGATTCCCCGCGATACCCCCTACGCAGTTCTGCTGGAATCCAATACCCCCATCGTGTGCCAGTACTCCCGTCTGGATACCTCCGCCCCCGAAATGGCCCTGATGACCACCATCGCCTACGCAGTCGAAGACTAATGCGGGGCATGCCCCCGCGGGCATACCGGCGCACTTGAAGCTGGGATTACAGCATATCCCACGACCTTCCGCTGCGCTGATGCAGATTCGCAGTATTAAACATAACAACTGCATCACGCAATCTCTTCACGGCGCGCGCAAGCCCGGATGAGAAACAATTTAGGTTACTATATCAATTGATCGCAAACCGGCTGCTGCGAGCAGGGTCTCGGAGGTGCCTGCGAGCTCGCTTGCGTTTTCCTTATAGATTGGACGGAGCATTACGGCATCGCACCCTCAGGTACAATCCGCAATTGTACCCGTAGGAGAATTCAGGCAATCACAACTGCACGCCGTCAGGAAAATCCCCCCGAAGCTGACACAACCATACCTGTGCACTCCCCGTAGTGCACAGTACCCCGTCAGCCGAAAGTTTTTTGCCAGGCTTTTTTTCAAAAAAGCCGCGTATCCCCCCCTCACAAAAAAATCTGCACACATCACATCCCCTCAAAAAGGAGTCTGCTATGAATCTTACATTTGATCTGACCGGCAAAGTTGCAGTCGTCACCGGCGGCGGCGGCGTGCTCTGCTCCGGTTTTTCCAAGACACTGGCTGCCGCAGGCGCGAAGGTTGCCGTATGTGACCTGAGATTGGATGCTGCCGAAAAGGTTGCGGCCGAAATCCGCGAAAACGGCGGCGATGCCATCGCGGTTGCCATGAATGTTCTCGATAAGGCAGCTGTGGAAGCCGCAAGAGACGAAATCTATGCCAGGTACGGCAAGGTTGATATCCTCCTCAACGGTGCGGGCGGCAATAACCCCAAGGGCTCCACTTCCCGCGATTACCTCACCCCCGAAGAAGCTGCCGAACTGGACGAAAACGGCACCATCGACGGCGTGAAGACCTTCTTCGATCTGGATCCCGAAGGCATCTCCTTCGTGTTCAACCTCAACTTCCTCGGCACCCTCATCCCCACGCAGGTGTTCGCACGGGATATGGCAAGAACCGGCGGCAATATCATCAACGTGTCCTCCATGAATGCGTTCCGTCCCCTTACCAGAATCCCCGCTTACTCCGGCGCAAAGGCAGCGGTATCCAACTTCACCCAGTGGCTGGCCGTTCACTTCGCTCCCGTGGGCATCCGCGTCAACGCAATCGCTCCCGGCTTCATCCTCACCGAGCAGAACCGCACCCTCCTCACCAACCCCGACGGATCCCTCACTCCCCGCTCCGATAAGATTCTGGGACATACTCCCATGAAGCGGTTCGGTACCCCCGAGGATCTGGACGGCACCCTGCTGTGGCTGGCCGACGACCGGTTCTCCGCTTTCGTTGACGGCGTTGTTATCCCCGTTGACGGCGGTTTTGCAGCTTACTCCGGCGTCTGATTTCCCCCGAAAGAAGGCTTATATAATGAAGAAAACTTTATGTGTCCTGCTCGCCGCCGTGATGCTGATGTGCTTCGTGTCCTGCGACGACGGACGGGAGGTGTGGGGAATCCTGCCCTCCTATACGGGACTGCCCGTGACTACCACTGACCGTGAATTCACCAAGGAAGATTTCATGGTCATGGCCAACTACGCGGACGGTACCGATGAATTCATCGATGACTACGAATTTGAAGTGGTCGGATTCGAAGAAGGCTACTACGTGCTTCAGTTCACTTACAAGGACGTGAGCAACCCCCTGTACATCAAGTGCGAAATCCCGATCTACCCCAGCGATATGAAGGAATAATCGCGTGAAATTTCCGAAAAGACCTGTGAAATGCTGTTTTGCAGGTCTTTTGTTCTTGAAATTTATGTATGGCTGTGGTATAATACGCAGTATAAATAACAGGAGGCTGATGACATGGAATGGCTGAATGAAATATTCACAGCATCGGTGCGGATGAATGCGGTATCGGTGCTGATACGGCTCCTTGTGACCTGCGTGCTCAGCGGCGTGATCGGGTTCGAGAGAGGTTTCCGGGGGCGCGCTGCCGGGCTGAGAACCCATATGCTGGTGGGAATCGGCGCGTGCCTGACGGTGATGACCGGGGTGTTCGCTCAGGATAAGCTGGGCGTGGGCGACCCGTTCCGTATTGCGGCTCAGGTCATGTCCGGAATCGGTTTCCTCGGCGCAGGTACGATCCTGGTGCGCGGCAAAACCCTCGTGACCGGTCTGACCACAGCGGCGGGACTCTGGACAACGGCAGCCATCGGCATCGCGGTGGGCGTGGGATTCTATGAAGCGGCGGTTATCAGCACCGCGATCGTTATATTCACCTTCGCGTTCCTGACCACGTTCGAAAGATCGGGCCGGTACGGGAAGTATAATGTGAAGATTTACATAGAATGCTCCGATATGAAGCGGCTTAACGCTCTGATGAAGGAACTCTCCGACGGCCAGCATCTGTGTGAGATTGAAATCACTCACGCGAGAAGCGGCATCGTGAACCACATCGGCATTGAAGCTACTCTGATTTTGAATAAGAAGGATGACAAGGAAGCGGAAATCGAGGAAATCCGCACCATGGAGTCCGTGATCTGCGTAATAGAGTCGGTATAATCCGGCTCTTTTGCCTTATTTGGGGGTCATAAGCGGAAAAAACAGAAAAAACATCAAAAAACTTTGTAAAAGGTATTGACAAGCGGAGGAGGATGTGGTATAATCTGTGAGTCGCCGCGAGAGAGGGCGTCAGAGAGAACGAAAGCTTGAGGGTTTGAAAAAAACCTCAAAAATCTTTCAAAAACCTCTTGACAAACTCCTTCGAGTGTGATATAATAAAAAGGTCGCTGAGATCAAGCGAGTCGAAAAAAGAAGTTGAAAAAACTTAAAAAAGTTTCAAAAACCT
>JAFQWY010000275.1 GCA_017407225.1 Clostridia bacterium
CCGGGTGTCACTGGTGCGAGTCCAGTTGGGGGAGTTGAAACCGGTTCAATAGAGCCGGTTCACAGTTGGTATGATTAACGCAGAGGGTCCACCTGTTCCCATTCCGAACACAGAAGTTAAGCTCTGTCGTGCCGAAGATACTTGACTGGCGACGGTCCGGGAAAATAGGTATGTGCCAACATGAAGCATCACAGTTTCTGTGGTGCTTTTCTTTTACAAAAAACAGAACAGATTAAGACAACAGAATACACGAACTGCCCATGAAATTTTCAGCATGGGCTTTTTTCATTTCCCAAGAAAGGTATTTGTTGTCATGGAAAACATTATTGAAGTAAAACTGACAGAACTGCATCCTTTTCCGAATCATCCATTTCAGGTACGGGAAGATGATGCCATGCGTGAGACTGTCGAGAGCATTCGTGAATACGGTGTAATGACGCCGATCATTGTAAGAAATCGTGAAGAAGGAGGGTATGAGATCATTTCAGGGCACAGAAGAAAACGTGCCTGTGAACTTGCCGGGATTGACAGTATCCCGGTAATCATCCGGAATCTTGATTACGATTCTGCAGTAATCGCGATGGTAGATTCGAACATTCAGAGGGAAGAAATACTGCCAAGTGAAAAGGCTGTAGCATACAAGATGAAACTGGAAGCAATCAAGAGACAAGGCGAAAGAAGAGATTTAACTTCACGACAACTTGTCGAGAAGTTAGATGCTGCTGAAAGTGTTGGAAGTGAATTACATGAAAGTGGGAGACAAGTACAAAGATACATCCGCCTCACCGAACTGGAGCCGGAACTGCAGCAAATGGTGGATGCCGGAAAGATGGCATTTACACCTGCTGTAGAGATCTCCTACCTGAAACCGGAGGAACAGCGTATGCTGATCGATACCATAGAGTCCGAGCAGGCCTCACCATCACTTTCACAGGCAAAGCGGATCAAGCAAATGAGCAGGGAAGGGAGGCTGAACGATGATACCATGCTTGCTGTGATGTCCGAGCAGAAGAAACCTGAGAAGAACGAAATTGTTCTGCCCTATGATGCTCTGATGAAATATTTTCCGCAGAACACAACACCGCATCAGATGGAACGGATGATTTACAAGCTGCTGGAGAGCTGGCAGAGAAAAAAGCAGCGTCAGCACGGAGAACGGTAACAATTGAATATTGCAGGGGATAAGTTTGAATTTTTTCAGCTTATCCCTTTTTTTATTTGCCCAAAAATCAAAAATGATGATAACGGAGGATACAGACAATGGCTGTTTTCAGAGTGGACAAAAGCAGGGATTACACCGTGCTGTCCAATTATGTTTTCAGAGATCGTACTTTATCAGCGAAAGCCAAGGGACTTCTGGCTGAAATGCTGTCGCTGCCGGAGAATTGGGACTATACGCTTAAGGGACTGACCTGCCTGTTCTCGGATGGTCTGGATTCTGTCAGACAGGGAATCAGAGAGCTTGAAGAACACGGATATGTTGTCAGAGAGAGGAGGCGTGATGCGAAAGGACGACTGGGGCAGATGGAGTATGTGATATACGAAACGCCGCGCAAACAGATTTCTGCAGAATGTACAGAGGAGCCGCCTGTTTCTGCTTTGCCTGCATCGGAAACACCAGTACCGGAAAACCCCGCACAGGAACTACCGGCGCAGGAGAAGCCCACGCAATTAAATAATAATATATTAAATACTCAGGAATCAAATACACAGGAATCAATTACGAATTCATTCTTTCCGCGTGAGGAGGGAATGAACGATGTTACAACGGTGCGTGAGCGGATCAAAAAACAGATCGAGTATGACGTAATGTGTACCCGATGCCCGCCTGCACAGCTTGATGAACTGGTAGAGATCATGGTGGAAGTCAGCATGAATCTCAGTCCCACGATCCGGTTCGGCAGGGATGAAGTGTATGCCGCTTCGTATGTACAGGAGAGATACCAGAGGATTACTGCAGAGCACATTGATCTGGTACTGAACGGAATCCGTGAGAACAATACGCAGGTGTTGCACACCAAGGCGTATCTGATGAAATGCCTGTTCAATGCGCCCGATACACTGGAAAACAGGAGTGCCATGGATCTGAATCATGATCTTTACGGAGGTTGGTCTGTATGATGCATTGGCTTCACCGTTTGGTCGTTCCGCCTTAGGCGGACAACCGGAAATAACATAAAGAATCATCAGAAAAAGGAGATTTCAGACATGAACAAAAAAACTGAACGCAGCAAGAACTTTTCACGCAATGCCGGTATTCTCATCGGTGTTCTTCTCGTCATCGCTATTTTGCTTGCCGTATTCCGCGGCTGTGAGGGCGAACCTGTAACCGATGCTCCCGTTACCCCGAATCCCGGTATAGTCTACGACGACGGAGCTGTTGAGGGCGGGTGGGACGAAGCGGATACCGACAAAATCATCGCGTCCCTTAACGAAAAGGTGGAGGAAGGCATGATCAATATTTCCATGAACACCTCCCCCAACTTCAAAGACGGCACATCCGCCGGAAATCTCATGATCGTCAACGAAAGCATCAACCGCTATCCGCAGGTGGTTGAAATCACCCGCAGCGACACCGGTGAGATGATCTACAAGTCCGGTGCAATCCCCGTTGGCAGCAAGATCGAAGCCGATACCCTCGACGTTGACCTCGCGGCGGGTACATACGAATGCACTGCCATGTTCCACAACGTCGATCCCGAAACCGGTGCGTCCCTCGGCTGTGCCGGTGCAGTCATTCACATTACGGTTCAGGAATAACCTGAAATTAAAACAAAAAATCGAATTTTTAATCAAGAAAAAGGAGAAACCCACATGAAAAAGTTTATCACTCTCGCTCTCGCGCTCTGCATGGCTCTGTCCGCTTCCGTCTGTGCTTATGCCGCTGAAATCAGCTCTGACGGCGGCTCCGGCAGAACTCCCGTTTATCTCAGTTCCACCGAGGACGGCATCATGGAAGGCGAACCTTCCGCAACCGCGATGTCCGTCACCGTTCCCACCGCACTTCCCATGGCAATGTCCCAGACCGGGGATGTCACCACCGCAGACAACTGCCAGATCATCAATCATTCCTACGGTGCCGTCCGCGTGAAGTCCGTGACCATTTCCGCTGAGAATGGCTGGCGACTGACCGCATTCGGCGATAAGGCTACTCTCGCCTCCGAAAAGGTGGATTCCAACCAGCTCGGTTTTGCCCTCCGCATCGGCGGCGGCGAATGGGCAGTGACCGACAACACCGACGAATCCGCACAGGCTCTCATTTCCGCTCCCATCGCAGGCTGTTACATGAGCGGTGCGGGCAACACTTCCGGCAATGCGGTTTCCGTGGACTATGAAGCAATCGTCACTCCGCTCTCCACTCCCGTAACCAATGCCAATATCGCCAATGTGGTGTTCGTCATCGAATGGGACACCGCGGCGTAAGTAAATCAATAAAAATCGAAAGGAGAAATCTATATGACCAATTTCAGAACCAAACTCACCTCTCTCATCCTCGCGGCTTGTATGCTGTGCGCTGTGTCCATCTCCGCTTCTGCCGCTGAAATCAACCAGAGCGGCGGTTCCGGCACCACTCCCGTCAACCTGACCACTACCAACGGCGGCATCGGCGGTGAGGGCGGCGAAGTCACTCCCACCAAGCTGAACGTAGTCGTTCCCACCTCTCTCCCGATGGC
>JAFQWY010000276.1 GCA_017407225.1 Clostridia bacterium
ACATCAACTCCTTCCTGTCCCTCAAGGTGGAACAGTATGTGGATCTGGACACCCACGGTATGTTCATCTGCTCCGTAACAGAGGCAAGAGTGCTCTCCGACCGTGAAACCATGACCTACACCTACTACCAGAACAACGTCAAGCCCAAGCCGGAAACCGAAGGCAAGAAGGGCTATGTATGCAAGATCTGCGGCTATGTTTACGAAGGCGATACTCTTCCCGAAGACTTCGTCTGCCCTCTCTGCAAGCACGGTGCTGCGGATTTTGAAGAAATCAAATAAAATATCCGGTTAAACGGATATCAAAAAATTATAACAAAACAATCAGGAGGAACTGACAATGAAAAAGTATGTATGCGAAGTATGCGGCTGGGAATACGACGAGGCCAAGGGTGATCCGGAACACGGCATCGAACCCGGCACCAAGTTTGAAGATCTGCCGGAAGATTTTGAATGCCCCCTCTGCGGCGTAGACAAGGAAAATTTCAGCGAGGCTGACGAATAAGAAAACCAACCGGAAGGGTATCGGCAGTACAGCGGGTACCCTTCTGCCGTTATTATCTGCATCAAGGAGGATTTGGTATGGAAATGGTACTTCTGACCGCTCTCGGCGTGGGCGGCGCCACCGTCATCGGCTCGCTGATCGGTTTTGTCTTCAAAAAGCTGTCCCATAAGTTTTCCGATATCGTACTGTCCTTTGCGGCGGGGGTCATGCTGTCGGCAGCGGTGCTGGGACTGATCCTGCCGTCGTTGGAATACGGCGGAAAATGGGGTCTGCTCATCACAATTGCCGGAATTTTCGCAGGGGCTCTGTGCCTGAACCTGATCGACAAACTGGTGCCCCATCTTCACAAACTGGTGGGCAGTGATATCGAGGAGCATCACAATGCCGATCTGAGCAAGGTGCTGCTGTTCGTCACCGCCATTGCCATACATAATCTGCCCGAAGGCATCGCGGCCGGGGTAGGATTCGGGTCGGGCAATGTTTCACAGGCTCTGATGATTGCCGGCGGCATCGCTCTTCAGAATATCCCCGAGGGCATGGTCATCATCGGTCCCATGCTGGCGGCAGGCGTGTCGCCGAAGAAAACCTTCGTCTCGGCCATGATTACCGGACTGGTGGAGGTTATCGGCACCCTTATCGGGTATTTTGCTGTCAGTATTGCATCGGCGGTTCTGCCCTTTGCGCTGGCCTTTGCCGGAGGAACCATGCTGTATGTGGTCAGCGATGAAATGATCCCGGAAACCCACGCCCACGGAAACGAACGGGGCGCCACCTACGCACTTCTGGTGGGATTCTGCCTGATGCTTGTGTCGGATGTGCTGCTGGGATAACGGAAACACAAAAAGCTGCTGTATGACGTTTGTACGGTCATCGGCAGCTTTTTTGATTGCGGTCAGTTTTTCCAGTATTTTTTGTCCAGTGCGCGCATCTGTGCGGCTTCCAGCAGATGCTGTTTTTTCAGCCGTCCGCCGATGATGCCGTCTTCCTTTACGATTTCTCTGTCCACGGCCTCAAGATCGGCAAGAGTGCGGGCAACCCGGAGAATCCGGTCGTATCCCCTTGCGGAAAGTCCGGTTTTCTCGAAGACGTTTTCCATGATCTTCCGGCAGGTTTCGTCCAGATCGCAGAACCGGCGCAGCTCGTCCGATTCCATCAGGGCATTGGAGCGGCTGGCGTAGTCGGCGTAGCCGGCTTCCCGGAAACGGTCCCTGGAAAGATTCCGGGCGGCTTCCACCTTTCTGCGGATTTCCGACGACGGTTCTCCCGGTGCGGTATTGACCAGCTCCGTGAAGGACAGCTCGGGCATCTCGATCTGGATGTCGATTCTGTCCAGCATGGGACCGCTGATTTTTGCCAGATAATCCCGGATGTCGTTGGGCTTGCAGGTGCATTTTCCCGACGGTGAGCCGTAGTAGCCGCATTTGCAGGGGTTCATGGCGCATACCATCATGAAGGCGGAGGGATAGGTGACACGGCCGGCGGCGCGGGTGATGGTCACGCACTTGTCTTCGATGGGCTGGCGCAGACCTTCCAGGGCATCCTTGCGGAATTCGGGAAATTCATCCAGAAACAGCACGCCGTTGTGTGCAAGGGAAATCTCGCCGGGCATGGGGATTTTTCCGCCTCCCACCAGAGCGGCCGTGCTGAGGGAATGATGGGGCGAGCGGAAGGGACGTTCCAGAATGAACGGGGTGTCTTCGCTGAGCATTCCGGCGCAGGAGTGGATTTTTGTAGCTTCCAGGGCCTCTTCGTAGCTCATCCGGGGAAGGATGGTGGGCAGACGCTTGGACAGCATGGATTTTCCCGATCCGGGCGGGCCGATGAGGAGAATGTTGTGGCTTCCGGCGGCGGCGCAGGTCATGGCGCGCTTGGCACGGTACTGCCCCTTCACCTGAGAAAAATCCTCCCGGGAGACGTAGGCCTCCAGCTGTTCGTAGGGATTCACATCCGCCGGTTCGATGGCTTCCTTGCCGGTGAGGTGGAAGACCAGCTGCGCGATATGCTCCACGGGATAGATCCGCACACCCTCCCGGCAGGCAACGGATGCTTCACGGATATTGGCGGCAGGGACGTAAATCTCGCGGCGTCCGCTGGCAATGGCGGCGATGACCATGCCCAGAACGCCCCGTACCGGACGGATCTCGCCGGAGAAGGAAATCTCCCCGATGAAGCAGCAGTCGTCCGCGGGACAGTCAAGGATATTGCAGCTTTTATAGATGGCAACCAGTACGGCAAGCTCGATGGCGGTGCCTTCCTTCCGTTTGTCGGCAGGAGCGAGGTTGATGGAAATCTCACCCTCCGGAATGGGAAATCCCGCGCTTTCGGCTCCGGTGAAAATGCGCTTTTCCGATTCCCGGATGGCGGCGTCGGGGAGGCCCACGATTTCAAAGGAGTCCAGGGAACGCCGGAACGCACATTCCACGGTGACTTCATATCCGTCGGCGCCGTAGGTTGCGGCAGTGTAGGTTACAGATAACATATATACTCCAATGTACAGTACAGATTCGGCATATACAGGAATATTCTACCACAAGATGACTGTTCCTTCAATAGAAATAATGTTCAATCTTTCTGCGGTCTTTTCTTTTGTGAATTATGCTGAATTTTATGTGGAAATCCTGTGTATTCCGCTCATTGACAAAAGTTCCCGTTTGCAGTATAATGTTACTGCTTTAACGTACTAAAGCGCAAAAACAAATCTGAAACATCATTGGCGTAAAGGCCAATCGGAGGACATTATGAAGAAGATTCTCTCCCTCGCTCTGGCAGCTCTCATGCTGTGCACTGCATGCCTGACCATGGCTTCCTGCTCCAAGGAAACCTTCGTGATCGGCATCACCTATTTCGAACCCATGAACTACATGGATGAAAACGGCAAGCTCACCGGCTTTGAAACCGAATTTGCAACCGCAGTCTGCGAAAAGCTGGGCTACGAACCCGAATTCGTTGAAATCGACTGGGGCACCAAGGAAACCGAACTGAACGCCGGCAACATCGACTGCATCTGGAACGGCATGACCATCACCGACGAACGCAAGGAACAGATGGGCATCTCCAACCCCTACATGGAAAACAAGCAGGTTCTGGTTGTCAAGGCCGAAAACGCTGAAAAGTATTCCACCGCCGAAGGTCTGACCGGCGCCGCAATCTGTGCGGAAGCTGAATCCGCAGGCGAAGAAGTTGCCACCACCGACGCTGCATTCGCAGGCGTGAGCTACACCGCAGTATCCACCATGGCTATGGCTCTGATGGAAGTTGCTGCAGGCACCTCCGACGGATGCGTCATCGACTTCGTTACCTCCATCGGCATGATCGGCGAAGGCACCGACTACGCGGATCTGGTTGTAGTGGATGCATTTGAATTCGCTCCCGAATACTATGGCATCGCATTCCGCAAGTCCGAACCCGACACTCTCGAAAAGTTCAACAACGCTATCGCTGAACTGATGGCGGACGGCACCATCGACGCCATCGCCGCAAAGTACAAGCTGGATGGCCAGTTAGTCAAGTAAATTGACTAGGTCAAGTAAATTGACCGTCAAATAAGTTGACTGAATTAAGCAATCGTACCGATAAGGTATCACATCAAGTCAAGTTTTCCCCAAATAAAATGTCCAAAATCTCGGCGGAGGATGCGGTTTGTGTCTTCTGCCGGATTTTGTTGTCAGAATTCATCAATCTGGAGAACCATTATGTTTGTTGCCGCCATTACACCGGAACTGTTCTACAACGTCAATATTGACCTTTTGACCCACTTCGGGCAGAACTGTCTGGTATTTCTTTTCACCCTTCTGGGCGCCATCCCGCTGGGTCTGATCATTACCTTCGGCTCCATGTCCACGCTGGGCTTCACGATCCGGTGGAAGGGCAAACCTGTACGGATCTGTCCCATTCAGTGGCTGACCAAGACATGGGTCTGGATCATCCGGGGTACGCCTCTGATGCTGCAGCTGTTCGTGGTCATGTACGTGCCCGGGCTGGTGTTCGATATGCCCATGAAGTCCCGTCTGACAGCGGTGCTGATCGCGTTCATCCTCAACTATTCCGCTTACTTCTCTGAAATCTACCGGGGCGGCATCGAGTCCATCTCCAAGGGACAGTACGAAGCCGGTCAGGTGCTGGGCATGACGAAAAGCCAGATTTTCTTCAAGGTCGTGCTGTTCCAGGTAGTGAAGCGTATTGTTCCGCCCATGGGCAATGAAATCATCACGCTGGTGAAGGATACCTCCCTTGCAAGAGTCATTGCCTATGCGGAAATCATCAAGGCCGCGGAGAGGTACGCATCCCAGGGTCTGATCTGGCCGCTGTTCTATACGGGCGTGTTCTTCCTGGTATTCGTGGGCGTGCTGACCATTGTGCTGGGCAAGATCGAGAAGAAGCTGAACTACTATCAGGGCTGATGAAATTGAAAATTTACGGGGGCAACCATGTCTGAAACCATACTTGAAGTCAAAAATATCCGGAAGAGCTTCGGCAGGGTCGAGGTTCTGAAGGGAATCGATTTTTCGCTGAACCGGGGCGAGGTGCTGGTCATCATCGGATCCTCGGGCAGCGGCAAGACCACCCTCCTGCGGTGCCTGAATTTTCTGGAGGAACCGAACGAAGGGGAAATCGCCGTGGATGGCAAGACCATTTACCATGCCGGCAACAAAATGACGGAGGACGAAATCCGTCTGAACCGGCTCCATTTCGGGCTGGTGTTCCAGTCCTTCAATCTGTTCCCTCAGCACACCGTACTGCGGAATGTGACGCTGGCGCCGGAGCTTCTGGCACTGGATGAACTGAAGGCGGCGTGCAAGAAGGACAGAACACGTTCCTTCAAGGAAGAAAAGAAGAAAATCTGCGCGGAAATCGAAGAGAACGCCAGAGAACTGATCCGCACGGTGGGTCTGGCGGACAAGATGGGGAACTATCCCTGTCAGCTGTCGGGCGGTCAGTGCCAGAGAGTGGCCATTGCCCGTGCCCTTGCCATGTCGCCGGATATCCTCTGCTTCGATGAGCCCACCTCCGCCCTTGACCCGGAGCTGACCGGTGAAGTGCTGCGGGTAATCCGCGAGCTGAAGAATTCCGACAGAACCATGATCGTGGTCACTCACGAAATGGAATTTGCCAGAGGAGTGGGCGACCGGATCATCTACATGGCGGACGGCGTCATTGAGGAGCAGGGAACCCCCGAGGAGGTATTCGATCATCCGAAGTCTCCCAAAACTCAGGCGTTCCTGTCCAAGGCCATCAAGTGAGAAGATACCGAACACACAAAAACTCCGCTGTCTTTCGGGACAACGGAGTTCTTTTTATGCAGCGGAATCAGCCGAGATCGGGCACATCCACGAATTCGATGACGTTGGTGTCAGAAGAGTCGGTTTCAAAGACCACGATTTCGTTTGCACCGGACTTGAGCATGGGGGCGGGGCAGTACAGGGTCTTCTGCGGGCCTGCATCCAGGTAGTAGCGGCCCAGATTGAAGCCGTTGACAACCACGAAGCCGTGATGGAAGCCGTCCAGCTTGATGAAGGTGTCGTGAGGTTCGCCTTCAATATTGAGAGTACCCTTCAGGAAGGTGGATTCGGTCACGCCGCCGTCGCAGGGCTGATACTGAATCTTTGCGATCTGGTCAGCGGTCATTTCCATGGGATACATATCCCAGCCGTAGTGGTTCTGCTGACCGAAGCGGATACCGGTCATACCCTTCTTGTCGCGCATTTCGGGACCGTAGTTGATTCTGCCCATGTTTTCCAGCAGAATATCCATCTTCACGGATTCGCCGGGCTTCAGGGCGCGAACCTTGATCTCGTCGTGGTGACGGGTACGTTCCATCCAGCCTGCCTTTTCACCGTCGATGTAGACAACGGCGCGGTCGTTCATGGTCTGGTAATGGAGGGACAGTTCTTCTCTCGGACCGCCTATGGTGGTGGAGTAGAGGGTGTAGCCGTAGTTCTGACCGATCTGTTCCTGATGCTTGGGAGCCGCGGTGTGAACGGGATCGGAGATAGCAGAGACGGTGTCAAGGATGAATGCCTTTTCGGTGAGGGTTACCTTGCCGTATGCGGCCTTTTCGCTGTTCTTCACGGTCAGTTCGGGCAGCTTCTTGCCGAAGTATTCTTCGATGACCTTGCGTACTGCGTGGTAAGCGGGAGTCAGGTCGCCGGCTTCGCTGAGGAGCGCGTTGTAGTCGTAGGAGGTGATGGTGGGCTGGTACTGATCGTAGTAGTTAGCACCGTTCATGAAACCGAAGTTGGTGCCGCCGTGGAACATATAGAAGTTCAGGGATGCACCGGACTGGAGCATTTCCTTGAACAGACCTGCCAGCTCTTCCGCCTCACGGACGTGGTGATGTTCGTACCAGTGGTCGAACCATCCGCACCAGTATTCGCCGCACATATGGGGCTGATTGGGGCGGAACTTTTCCAGCATTGCGAAATTCTGCTCGGGACGGGAACCGAAGTTGGCAACGCAGAGGAATTCGGGGAGGGTACCGCCGCCCAGCATCCACCAGCACGCGCCGTCGGAGGTGAACAGGGTAACGTCTACATTGCATTCACGGTAGATGTTGACCACTTCGCGGAGGTATTCCTTGTCATCGCCGAAGGAGCCGTATTCGTTTTCGATCTGCACCATGATGATGTTGCCGCCGTTGGTTGCGAGCCGTGCGGGGGTGATGTGATCGAACAGGGCATGGTAGTAACGGCGAACCTTGGAGATGTATTCGGGATCCATGCAGCGGATGGCGATGTTTTCGTACTTCAGGAGCCATGCCGGCAGACCGCCGAATTCCCATTCCGCGCAGATATACGGACCGGGACGGAGGATGACGTTCAGACCCAGCTTTGCCGCTTCGTCAATGTAAGCAGCCAGATCCAGCATGCCGGAGAAGTTGAATTCGCCTTCTTTCGGTTCGTGGAGATTCCAGCAGGTGTAGGTTTCCACGGTGTTGAAGCCGCATTCCTTCAGCTTGGTGAGACGGTCGGTCCAGTATTCCCGGGGGATGCGGAAGTAGTGCATGGCACCGGAAACGATGGTGTAGGGCTTGCCGTCCATGAGAAAATTCTTGTTGTCGTAGGTAATAATGCCCATGGGGTGTTCCTTTCTTGTTGCGTTTTTTTCTTATAGTGTATCATAATCTGCGCTGATTTTCAAGAGGTACTTGTGAAAACCCGAAAAAGCCGGGAACAGGTGAAAATTTACAGATTTTCTTTTCAGATGTATAGATAATTGGTTCCGGATATGGTATAATACTATGAATACATATCGCATCAGGGAAGGACGGCTGAATTATGAAGAAAATCGGACACGAAGTACTGTTTCTCGGCACATCCGAAAACAATCCGCGCAACGGCGAAAGCACCTTTACCAGACTGAACGACGGACGGATTCTGTACGCCTACACGGAGTATTTCAGCACCTGCGGCGAGGATCACGGTATGGCGCGGATCCGGACTGCGGTGTCTTCCGATGAGGGCGAAACCTGGTCACAGCCGCGGATCACCATCGAGATGGACGAGGGCGCACAGAACATCATGTCGCCGTCCCTTGTTACCATGCAGGACGGACGGGTGGGCATTTTCTATCTCCGGAAGGAAATCATGCCCGACGGAGGTCTGACCTGTATGCCCTGCTTCCGCAGTTCCGACGACGGCGGCGAAACCTGGAGCGAACAGTGCCGGTGCAGTATCCCCGACGGATACTACTGCGGCATCAACGACGGCGCGGTTGTGACAAAGTCCGGCAGACTGCTCTGGCCCATGTCCTACCACGGCGAACGCTATGACTTCAACGGAAAATGCACTCTGAAAATCAATCATACCAACGAAATGATCGTCCTGTACTCCGATGACTGCGGCGCGACATGGGGAATCCTGCCCGGACGGGTGAAATCCCCCTTTGCCTCCACGGCGGGAAACTTCGCAGAACCGGGCGTGTACGAGCATGAAGACGGCACCCTCTGGATGTGGATGCGGACGGGACTGGGACATCAGTACGATACCCTGTCCGAGGACGGCGGCGAAACATGGCTGTCTCCCGAGCCCAATCTGCGGTTCACCTCTCCCGACTCCCCCATGCGGGTGAAGCGGATGGGAGACATCACCGCGGCGATCTTCAATCCCGTGCCCTACATCTGCACCAGAACCGACACGGAGGTGTGGAACAGCCCCAGACGTACCCCCATCGCGATTGCGGTGTCGCGGGATGACGGACGTTCCCTGAACAAGCGCGGCGTCAGCTTCGTCAACGGTGGTCTGCGGGAGTTTCAGAAAAATACATATCTTCTGGAAGACGACACGTCCGAGAGCTACTGCTATCCTGCCATGATCGGCACAAAGGACGGCTTCCTTGCGGCATACTACCACAGCGACGGTACCCCCTACTGCCTCAGATCTTCCCGGATCGTGAAGGTTTACCGGGACGAGCTGCAGTAATTATTTAAGAAATACATATCCATCAGGAGGTGAGGGACTTGAAATCTATCAGAGCACTGGGGCACAGGCTTTTTTCCGTCATGCGGCGGCACGATGAGCTTCCCGAGATGTCCGTCCCTCTGACCCTGCTGATGATGCTGGGATGCATCCTGTTCACTGCGGCGTCGGGAAAGCTGGCAACTCCGGCGGAACCTTACGGACCGGACGTGTCCTCCTCCGGATACATCGGAATGGCGGTATCCCTGCTGTTTCTGCCCGTAGTGGGCTGTATGTACGCTTCGGTGATCCTGCTGTGGCGGAAGGTGGCATCTCTGCTTGTCACTCCCATTTGCTTCGGCGTCATGCTGTGGGCAGGTGTGCGGCTGTTTCCGGCGGCGGCAATCTCTCTGTCCATGCTGTTCTGCTCCTATGTGTATGCCACATCCCTGATTTCCGGCGAAACCCGGTTCCGGCGGATGACGGCTCTGGCTGCGGCATCGGGCATCTGCATCGCACTGACGGGAGCTGCATACATCGGTCTGTATTTCGGCGGATTTGACAGCTTTGCGGACTGGTACATGGAATATGTCCCCCTGCGGATGGGTGAGGTCTACATGAATGCCGGTATGACCGTCCCCGAAACCGAACTGGCTTACGGCTGCCGTCAGCTTCTGATGATGGTTCCTGCCTATACCGCGGTGCTGGCCATCACGCTGGCGTGGATTACGGAATTCCTCATGCATACCCTGTTCCGGGTGCTGGACTGCGAAGAGGTCTTTATCGAAACCTCCGAGCAGATTACCATGCCCGTCAGCTATGCAGTGGTGTACGCAGTGGTGTTCCTGCTGTCCCGGCTGACTCCGGCGCAGTCCCATCCGCTTCTGCATATTCTTCTGGAAAGCATCACCTGTGCCATGATTCTGCCATGCGCGGCCATCGGGCTGGACGGTGTGAAGCGTGCCCTGGAGGAAAAGCTGTACTACATGACCAGCGAAAAGCTGCTGACGGTGATGATTCTGGCCGTGGCATTCGGGGTTCTGGGAGCCGGCGGATTTGTGGTGATCTCCTCCCTCTGCGGCACCTACTATGTCATCAGAAGCAGCCTGAAGCGCAGGGAATAGAACATAAAAGCGATCCATCAAATTTCATTATATTGAAGAAAGTAGGCAGTATATGGCGAAAACAGGAAAACAGAATAATGACCTGCGAACCGTCCGGAAGGAGACTGCCGTTGTAATCGGCCTGAGCGGACTGTTCTGCCTGCTGCTGTTCATGACAGTGGTATGGCAAAGCGAAACGATTACTCCGCTGCAGTGCGGTGTGTTTGTGCTGATTCTGTACGCGGCAGCCTGTACCGCGGCGGTTCTGCTGCTGGAAAAACGCATGAAGGGCGGTTCGGGCAGTGAAACCCTCGCTCCCGTCATGGGGCGTATTATGTTTGACGCCGTGGTGAAGATGAACAATCCCGTGTTCATCTGCGATTCCAGCGAACGGATCATGTGGTACAACAATGCCACGGAGCTGCTGCATTCCGACAAGAACAAGCTGTACGGGGAATCCATATCCGAGCTGTTCGGCGTGACTCTGCAGGAAATCCGCAGCGACAAGTCCGAGAAGGGCGCGAAAATCACCTGCGACGGACGGTCGTTTTACGCAAAATATAACCATATCAAGACTGATGACAACGATTTTGCGCTGATTTCCACGGTGGAAACCACGGAGGTGGATGCCCTCACGGAAAAGATGGCGGGCGATGAGCTGGTCGTGTGCTATATCATCATCGACAACCTGAGCGAAATGCTCCAGTACGACAGCGAACAGTACCGGCCCGCATCTGCGCGGATCGACGAGATTCTCCGGGACTGGGCGGATGAGTACAGCGGTATCCTCAAGGAATATGAGCGGGACAAGTACCTGTTCATCACCGAAGCAAGAGCACTGGATGAGATGATCATCCGGAAATTCGATATCCTGGACCGGGTGCGTTCCGTGAAGGCCGGGGACACCAATCTTCCTCTGACCATTTCCATGGGCGTTTCCAACATCCACGGCTCCTATGAACAGAAGGAAAAAGCCGCTCATGCCGCACTGGACATGGCTCTTCAGCGCGGCGGCGACCAGGCTGCGGTCAAGGGAGAAACCTCCATTGAATTCTACGGCGGCGTCACCAAGAGTGTCCAGAAGCGAACCAGTGTCCGTTCCCGCGTTATCTGCAACGAACTGATTACCGCCATGAAAAATGCGTCCAATGTGATTATCATGGGGCACAAATGGGCGGACTTTGATGCGTTCGGCTCCGCGGTGGGTCTGGCGAGAATTGCCATGTACTGCAAATCCAGAGTGAACGTGGTTCTGAATCTGGCGGACAGAAATCTGATGGGATGCCGTGCCCTGATTGAACCGGAAGAAGAGTTCCGGGGTGTCTTCGTGGATACTTCCCAGGCGCTGGATCTGCTGGAATCCGATACCCTCGTGGTTGTCACGGACGTAAGCAATTTCGACAACATGGAGCTGCAGGAGCTGGCAAAGCGTACCGGCAAGCTGGCTGTGGTTGACCATCACCGGAAGACCAAGGAGTTCGAGAGGGAACCGGAGATCGATTATATCGAACCTTCCGCATCCTCCGCATCCGAGCTTGTGGCGGAAATGCTGGAGCAGGTTCTCCCGAAGGATGACCTTTCCGCAGCCGAAGCCAATGCCCTCCTCGCCGGCATTACGCTGGATACCAAGCAGTTCACCAAGAGCACCGGCACCAGAACCTTCTCTGCAGCCATGTATCTCCGTGACCGCGGCGCGGATCCCACCGTGGTGCAGAATCTGTTCAAACAGAGCTTTGAAGACTATATGCGCGAAGCCAGATTCCGCCAGAATGTGGAAATCTACCGGGACTGCTGTGCCATTGCGGTGATGAATTCCGGGGAAGGAAGCGTCTCCGACGGCATCATTGCGGCAAAGGCGGCGGATAACCTGCTGAGCGTGGACGGCATCAAGGCATCCTTTGCGGTCATCCGCATCGGTCAGGCCGTGAAGATCTCCGCCCGAAGCAGCGGTCAGGTCAACGTGGAGCTGATCATGAAGGAAATGGGCGGCGGCGGTCACTTTGAAGGCGCGGCAGTCCAGAAGGATGACAAAACCGTGGAAGAAATGGTGGAATCCCTCAAGGCGGCAATCGATAAGTATATCAAATAAAACGGCATATTTAATCAACTTAAATATAGAAATTCTCTCAACCGGAGGCATAAAATGAAAGTAGTACTGTTACAGGATGTAAAAGGACAGGGTAAAAAGGACCAGATCATCGATGTATCCGATGGATACGCAAGAAACTTCCTGCTGCCCAAGAAGCTGGCTGCTGTAGCCGATGCACAGGTTCTCAACGATATCAAGAATAAGGAAGCCGCAAAGCAGCGCAAGATCGAGCTGGAAAAGCAGGCCGCACGGGATACCGCAGAAAAGATGCAGGGCATTCTCGTGAAGATCAAGGTTCAGCAGTCCGGCACCGACGGCAAGTTCAAGGGATCCGTCACCTCCAAGGATATCGCGGAAGCACTGAACAAGCAGTTCGGCATCGAAGTGGATAAGAGAAAGATCGTTCTGAACGAACAGATCAAGGCTTACGGTACATACTCCGTGGAAGTCAAACTCTATCCCGAAATCACCGGCAAGATGAGCGTCCTCGTCTACGGCGAATGATCCGGCGGCTTCGCCTAAAAGAATAAAGAAGAAAGAATAAATAAGAAAGATTGGTTCGGACAGCCGGGTGTGAATTCATATCCGGCTGTTGATTTTTATTGACGCCTATGGTATAATGAATTGATATTTTATCGATATCTCTGCACCTCGTCATCGCAAAAGTTTTTACAGCTTTGCCGGTAAAGCTCGCTTTTATTCAAAAAGCCGCGTATCCCCCCTTACTGAATCCCGCACTCACCAATCATTCCCACGGAGGTACCCCCATGGACAGCGATCTTCAAAGACTTGACAGGAAAATGCCCTTCTCTCTGGAGGCGGAACAGTCTCTGCTCGGCTCCATTCTCATCGATCCATCCTGCATGGACCTGATCGCGTCGGTCATGAACGCGGATGATTTTTATATTCCCGAACACACGGAAATTTACCGCGCCATGCAGTCCATGTACCTCAAATCCAAGAATATCGACGTGGTGACCCTCATCGAAGAACTGGTGCAGTCGGGGACTTACGACGAAGCGGGAGGACGGGAATACCTGAAACTGGTGGCGGAAGCCGTTCCCACCGCATCCAATGCGAAGGATTATGCCGGAATTGTCCGGGATAAGGCCATTCTCCGTCAGCTCATCGAAGCCGGGGAGGATATTGCCGAGGTTGCATATGCCGGAGACGATGAAGCGGAAGTACTGGTGGAATACGCCGAGGGGAAGATCTTCCGGATCGCGGAAGGACGGGAAAACAAGAATTTCGTCCATATCCGGGATGCCCTGATCCAGGTGTACGACAGACTGACCAAGCTTTCCCAGGATCCCGATGCGTTCCGCGGTATGCCCACCGGATTCGATTCCCTGGACAACGTCATCGTCGGCATGAATGAGGCTGACCTCGTCCTTGTCGGCGCCCGTCCCGGTATGGGTAAAACCTCGTTTGCCATGAATATCGCAACCGAATCCGCGCTGAAAACCAAAAAGACCGTCTGTGTCTTCAACCTGGAAATGTCGGCCGACCAGCTTGCGAGCCGTATGCTGTCCAGTGAAGCTCAGATCGACAGCTATAAAATGCGTTCCGGCAAGCTTGAGGCCGAAGACTGGAATGCCATCGCACACGCCTCCTCCCGGCTGTCCGAAACCGAAATTCTCATCGACGATACCCCCGGCATCACCGTCACCGGTATGAAATCCAAGCTGAGACGGGTGAAGAATCTGGGACTGGTGGTTGTGGACTATCTGGGTCTGATGTCCGGCGACAAGCATACCGATAACCGTGTGCAGGAAGTGGGCGAGATTTCCCGAGGCCTCAAGGTCATGGCGAAAGAGCTGAAAGTGCCCATCATCTGCTGTGCGCAGCTGAACCGAGGTCCCGAAAACCGTCCGGATAAACGCCCCAATCTGTCCGACCTGAGAGACTCCGGTGCCATCGAGCAGGACGCGGATATCGTGCTGTTCCTGTACCGTGACGAGTATTACAAGGACGAAACCGTGGATCAGTCGGTGGCGGAAGTGATCATTGCCAAAAACCGACACGGTTCCCTGGAAAAGGTCAAGCTGGGCTGGATCGGCCGGTTTACCAAATTTACCAATCTGGCACCCGAGGCGGCACAATAAGTACCTGAGGCTGAAAGAATAAAGAAGAATAATGAACAACAGATGAAATCTGATGGGAATGTTCCCATCTTACCGATATTATGCAGATTTTACCGAATATAAAATCCCCCGGAGATGTACGGAAGCTGAGCAGGACGGAACTGCGGATGCTGTCGGAAGAAATCCGGGATACCATTATCGGAACGGTGGCGGAGAACGGTGGTCACCTTGCCTCCAATCTGGGGGTGGTGGAAATGACCATTGCCCTGCACACCGTTTTCGACTGCCCGAAGGATACCATCGTTTTTGATGTGGGGCACCAGTGTTATGCCCATAAGCTCCTGACCGGGCGATATGAACAATTTGAAACACTTCGCAGGCGTGGCGGCATTTCCGGATTCACCAACCGTGAGGAAAGTCCCTATGATACCACTACGGCCGGACACAGCGGATCCGCACTGTCCGCGGCAATCGGCATCGCGGAAGCCAAGCGCATCGCCGGGGACGATTCCTGGACGGTGGCAGTGGTCGGCGACGGCTCCTTCACCAACGGCATGGTGTATGAGGCGTTGAACAATCTTGACAACCGTGAGCTGCGCCTTGTATTTTTGCTCAATGATAATGAAATGTCCATCTCGAAAAATGTGGGCAGTCTGTCACGGTATCTCAGTTATATCCGCACCAGTGAAGGCTATTTCGGCTTCAAAATGGTGCTGCGCAAGGTGTTCTCCCGCATTCCCCTCATCGGAAAGGGCCTGATCCACGCCGCCAGATATATCCGCGATACCCTGAAGCGGCTGACCAATTCGGAGACATTTTTTGAAAATCTGGGGCTGAAATACATCGGTCCCGTCAGCGGAAACGATATTGACCGGATGATTTCCGTTCTGGAGGAAGCGAAAACAAAGAATTCCCCGGTCATCGTTCACGCGATCACGAGAAAAGGACTGGGCTATTCCCCGGCGCAGGAGCATCCGGAACGGTTCCACAGCACCGGCGGATTCGCACTGAATGACACCGACGATGGTGTGAAGCCGGTACAACCCACGCCGAAATCCACGTTTACGGCGGAATTTTCCCGTCTGATCTGCGAAAAAGCGGAGGAAAACGGACGGATCTGCGCCGTGACCGCTGCCATGACGGACGGATGCGGACTGGCGGAATTCGCAAAGCGGTTCCCTGATCGGTTTTTCGATACCGGAATTGCGGAAGAGCACGCGATCACTATGGCAGGCGGACTGTCCATCGGCGGAATGCTCCCGGTGGTGGTCATGTACTCCACGTTCTCCCAGCGTGTGTTCGACCAGCTGTGGCACGATGTGATTCTGCAGAAAACGCCCATGATTCTCATGCTCAGCCACAGCGGACTGGTTCCCGGGGACGGCGTGACCCATCAGGGAATTTACGACGTGGGGCTGTTTGCCAGACTGCCGGGCGTGCATATATATTCACCGGACACCTATGACGGACTGCGAAAATCCTTCAATGAGGCGGAGCGGTACGGCGGACTTTCCATCATCCGGTATCCGGAATCAGGGGAGGCAGTGTACGACATAGCCTTTGAGGACTGCGGATCCTGGAAAAAAGCGGTCATCGGTGAAAACGCGGAGAAAACCTGCATCGTCACCTATGGCAGAATCGCCGGAAACGTGATCAAAGCAGCGAAACGGTTGAACGAAATGAACCCGAGCGCCGGATTTACTGCGGCAGTTTCCGATCGGATCTGTCCTCTTCCCATGAGTGATCTTGCAGAACTTTGCCGGGATGCAGAACGGGTGATTTTTGTGGAAGAAGTGCTGAAATCAGGCGGAATCGGGGAATCCTTTGCGGCTGAGATCGGCAGAAAAGTGGAAATCATCGCCGTTGAAGACGGACTTCTGCCCCACGGGACGGTGGACGAGCTGATGAAGCTCACCGGACTGGATGTGGATTCTCTCACGGAAAAACTGAAATGAAATAAAACCACCGGAATTCCCGTAAATTTACAGGGGAAACCGGTGGTTTTCTTCATTAATTAATATACAGGAGATTATTCGTAAAGCCGGTACGCCTCGATGGCACGGGCATAGGCGGCTACGGGATCCTTCTGGGAGGCCAGATAGGAGAGGACGTCAAAATCCTCCGCCAAAATCTCATCGGAGCCGAACAGGTGCTTCATGAAGCTGTCGTAAAACTGAAACTCCGGATGCAGCTGACGGATGGCGGTGATCAGGCACAGCGCTGTGTCGAAAGGGCGGACATCATCCCGCTCGGTGACGTGAAGCTGAACGCCGGAGCACATCTGTCCCTCATGCTTGGAAAACGTGGGAGTGAAGTAGGTTTCACGGAGGAGAACGCCGCCAAGATCCAGCCGGTTCATCATTTCACGGGTCAGGGCGATGGTCTCACGGGATCTGAGCCACGGCGCACCGATGAATTCAAAGGGCTTCGTGGTACCGCGTCCCTCGGAAAGATTGGTCCCTTCGATGAGGCAGGTGCCAACGTAAAGCAGAGCACAGTCCACGGAGGGCAGATTGGGGGAAGGGAGAACAAACGGCAGGTCGCAGTCATCGTAGAACATGGATTTCACCGCGCCTTCGCAGGGGATTACGGTCAGATCGCAGCCGATGCCCTCACTTTCGTTGATGTACCGGGCAAATTCGCCGACAGTAAGCCCCGTACGGGAGGCGGTGGGGAATTTGCCCACGAAGGATGCGTGTTTGCGGCGGAGGATGTTCCCCTGGGGCACGGACGGAATCATGGGCGGACGGTCAAGCACCACGAAGGGAACCTGATTTGCCGCGCAGACCGCCATGGCTTCGGTCATGGTGTACTGGTAGGTGTAGTACCGGGATCCGATGTCCTGAATGTCGAAAAATACGCAGTCCAGGGATGCCATTTTCTCGTTCGCACGGGTTTTTCCGTCGCCGTAGAAGGAGCAGACCGTGATGCCGGTGGCGTCATCAACGTATTCGGTCACTTTCGCGCCGGCCTGCATGTTCCCCCGGACACCGTGTTCGGGCGAAAACATGGCGCAGAGATTGTATCGTTCCCGGAGAATCTCGAAGGTGGGCGTTCCGTCACGGGTGATGCCGGTGGGATTTGTGATCAGTCCCACTTTGGCGGATTTTGTCAGGGTGAGCGGAAAACCGGAGGCAAGCACCTCGGCTCCGCAGAGTACATGTCGTTTCATTGAATTCACCTCAGATGTTCAGCAGAGCCATGGCTTCGCTGAGTGCAATGTTGTGGAACAGGCGGCGGCTGCGGAAGAAGTTGGCGCGGTTATCCCGTCCGTAGTGAACGGAGTTGGTGAGAAGTACCATATAGATGCCGCTTTTTCCGTCACAATACACAGAAGTTCCGGTATAACCGTTGTGGCCGTAGCTGTCGGGGGAGGTCATATCCCCGGATGCGGACAGATCATTGCCGCGAAGCTGGAACCCAAGTCCGCGGTCTTCGTTCAGTCCGGGGGTGTAATCCTGCACAGCAAGATCGAAGGTGCGGGGATTGAGGAAACGCTTCCCGAAAGAGGTACCCCGACCGCTGATCATGGCACCGAACTTCGCCATATCGCCGACTGAGGCAAATACGCCCGCGTTTCCCGATACGCCGCCCATGAAGTATGCATTTTCGTCGTGGACTTTGCCGCATTTGTACCGGTGAAGTTCATGAGAGAATTCCGTGGCGGCGCAGTTGGCAGAAACAGGATTGTAACAGGAACCCATACCGAGGGGTTCGAATACAAGTTCCTTTGCCAGTTTATCGAGGGTGGATCCGGTGATCTTTTCGAGAATCTTCTGCAGAATCATGTATCCCATGCAGGAGTAGTGAACCTGCTCGCCGGGATTGTTCAAGGGAGCTGAGTGAAGAATGGTTCCGACGGCTTCGGTGGGGTCGGCGCATCGTGCATACAGGGGAATATGGGGCGTGATTCCCGACGTATGGGTCATGAGATGGCGGATTTCCACGTCCCGGAAATTGCCCGCATCTTCAAAATACCGCCAAAGGGAGTCGTAGAGGGAGAATGCTCCCCGCTCCCACAGCCGCAGAGCCACCATGGTAGTGGACATGAGCTTGGATACGGACGCCATATCGTACAGGGTGTCCGTGTCCACAGGGATGGGATCGGGATTCAGGAGGACATCGCCGCTGTAATCCTGACGGTTGCCTGCACAGAACTGCAGAAGAATTTCGTCTCCTCGCCCAACAGCAGCGGAGGCACAGCTGTAATCCTTCCCGATGCCGGCGAGGATGTGGCGGATGGTGCCGTCAAAGGCGGATTCGCGGTTGATATCAATGATTTCAGTCATAGTTTTTCTCCTTGTAACGTCGGTACAGACGGATTGCGCCCAGTGTGGGATCGGCGGAGGGCTGAACGGAAATGCCGGGGATCCGCCGGTTCAGTTCGGTGACGAATGCTTCCCGGAAACGGTCACAGTGGGTGATGAATCCTCCGGTGTACGCGAGATTTCGGTTTGTCTGATGGGATCGGCGGAAAATGCACTCCGTGTCGTCGACCAGGGCGGAAGCGGAGTCGGCAAGAATCCGACGGGCAGGTTCCCAGGATTCACAGAGGGAAACTATGTGCGGTGCCAATGCGGCCACGGCGGATTTCGGCTGACGGCAGACCAGATCCACGATGCCTGACCGGAGATCCGGATAGGATGAGAGTACCGGTGGAAGCAGATCCGGTGACACGGATTCGCCGCAGTCCATGAGGTGAGTCAGACGGCGGAGGAAGAGCAGCCCCACATGGTATCCGCTGCCCCCGTCGCCGAGGATGTTGCCCCAGCCGCCCGCACGGACGATGCTTTCTCCGGAAAAGGCAAACACGGCGGATCCGGTTCCGCTGATGACGATGGCGGATACTGTGTCGGGAGAAGGCTCAAAATTGGCGTAGAGGGACAGCTCTGCGTCTGGGAGAATTTCGATTCCGGCGTTTTTCGTGCAGGGAATGGTGCGAAGCTGTTCCATGAGGATTTCCCGGGCAGGTTTTCCGCCGATCTGTGCGGAGCTTCCTGCGGCACCGATGGCGGCAAACGCACAGATTCCGTCGAGGGAAGCGCATACCTCCTCTGCGGCACGGACGATTTCAGCGATGGCGGATTCGCCTGCACTTGCGGGATTTCCGCATCCGGTGACCGCTTCGGCAATGGGGGTACTGCTGTCGATTCCGTAGGCACAGGCGCGGGTTTTGGTACCGCCCGCGTCGATGCCGATGATGAATTCCTTCATTTAATTATATATACCTCACTGTTCTCCCACAGCTTCCCGGATCCGTCCGTGATGGGAGGCAAGGAGAATCCGTGCGGCATCCGCTGTGCATCCGGTCAGACCCATGACAATGGCGGTTTTCACGTTCATGCCGGCGGCATCGAGAAGGGATTTTGCGGTGTCTTCTTCGCATCCCACAGCGGAGCAGACGATCCGCACCGCACGGGCCACAAGCTTTTCGTTGGTGGGGCAAACATCCACCATGAGATTGCCGTAGGTTTTGCCGCAGAGAATGAACGCCGTGGTGGAGATCATGTTGAGGATCATTTTCTGGGCGGTGCCTGCTTTCATGCGTGTGGATCCGGTGACCACTTCTGCTCCGGTGACCGCTTCCACGGCGATGTCTGCATGGGATGAGATGGCGGCATCGGGGACACAGGCAACGGAAGCGGTTCTGCATCCGGCTTCCCGTGCGTATTTCAGACCGCCGATGACGTAGGGGGTACGCCCGGAGGATGCGATTCCCACGACAGTGTCCTTTTCGCATACATTCAGGGCACGGAGATCGTCTGCACCGAGGGTGAGGGAGTCTTCCGCACCTTCCACGGCGTGAAACATGGCTTCCATGCCGCCTGCGATCAGCCCGATGACCACGCCGTCGGGGACTCCGTAGGTGGGACGGCACTCTGCGGCATCGATGACGCCAAGTCTTCCGGAGGTTCCGGCTCCCATGTAGATCAGTCTGCCGCCGTTCCCGATGGACCGGGCCGCTGACTGTGCGATCTCTGCGATCCGGTCAAGCTGGGACGCCACGGCATCAGCCACGGTGCGGTCATTGTCACTGATGATTTTTACGATTTCTCCGGCCGGGAGGGTATCGATTGCGGCGGAGGCGGGGTTGCGCTGTTCGGTTGTGAGTTTTGAGAGATTCATAATGTCTTCCTTTATGGCAAAAAAGGGACGCATGACGCATCCCTTTTCGTTTTTCAGATGAACTTCGGTGGTTTTCGGATTATTCTGCCGCAAGCTCTTCGTCTTCTTCGTAAAGCTGCATGAGGAGATCTTCCACAGTGGTCTTCCGGTCGGTCAGCTCTGCGGCGCGGACATAGTCGGTTGCGGCCTCTCCGAACAGGAGATCGTCGATGTCAACCAGTTCCTTTTCCAGCTTTTTGATTTCCCGGGCGATTTCCGCCTTGCGCTTTTCAATCTTGCGCTTTTCGGCGTTGGATTTCTTCCGCTCCAGATATTCTTCCTTCTGGGTGGTTTCTGCCGGGGTGAAGCTTGAGAGTGTGTTTTCCTTTTCCGCAGCCCGGTTTTCGCGCCAGAGCATGTATTCGTCGTAGGAACCGAGGAAGTCACGTCCGTGATCGCCCAGATCCACGAATCTTGTGGCAAGCTGCTGCATGAAATAACGGTCATGGGATACGGTTATGATGGTGCCGTCAAAGGATTTCAGTGCATTTTCCAGAGCTTCCCGGGATTCGATGTCAAGGTGGTTGGTGGGTTCGTCCAGGATGAGAAGATTCATTTTCGACAGGATCAGCTTGGCGAGGGTGAGACGTGCCCGTTCGCCGCCCGAGAGCACCCGGACTTCCTTCTCGATATCGTCGCCGCGGAACTGGAACAGCGCCAGCGTGTTGCGGATTTCGGTCTGGGTCAGGTTGGGGTAGGCGTTCCACAGCTCGTCAAGGACGGTGCTGTCTTCGTCAAGATTCTGGTTTTCCTGATCGTAGTAGCCCACGGTTACATTGTAGCCGAACTCAATGGTGCCGGAGATGGGTTCCAGCTGGCCGAGCAGGAGCTTGATGAGAGTGGACTTGCCGCATCCGTTGGGACCGTAGATGAACAGGCGGTCATGCTTCTTCACGAGGAAGGACAGGTCCCGGAACAGGATTTTCTGTCCGAAGCCCATGGTCAGTCCCTTTGCTTCCGCCACTTCATTGCCCGATTCCCCGGAGGAATTCAGGGTGAAGCGGATGGCTTTGGGAGCATCCTTGGGCTTTTCCACCTTTTCCATGCGGTCGATAGCTTTCTGTCTGGATTCGGCGGCGATGATGTTCCGCTCCCGGTTCCAGCGGCGCTGCTGCTCGATATACGCTTCCAGACGGGCAATTTCCTTCTGCTGGAGCATATATTTCTTCTCCATTTCTTTCCGGTGGGCTTCCTTTTCGATCACATACTGAGAATAGGGAACCTTGTACAGGGTCGCGCGCTGATTCTCGATGTCCAGAGTCTTGTTGGTGACCCGGTCCAGGAAGTAACGGTCGTGGGAAACGAGGATGACGGTTTTGTTTTTGTTGTAGGACGCCAGATGACCTTCCAGCCACAGCATGGTGTCGGTGTCCAGATGGTTGGTAGGTTCGTCGAGAATGAGGACATCGGGTTCACGGGACAGAAGCCGCGCCAGTGCCAGACGGGTGCGCTGACCTCCGCTCATGTTGGTGACGGGCTGATCGAACACTTCTTCCGGGAAGCCCAGATTCACAAGAATGCTGCGGCACCGGGATTTGTAGTACAGACCGCCGTCACGGATGTACCGGTTGTTCAGATTGGTGTATTCGGTGGACAGCTGATTCAGCATGGCGGTGTCGTCGGGGGAGGTGGTGTCCAGGGCATGCTGAAGCTGTTCCAGACGGACTTCCGCACGGCAGAGCTCCGGGAACACGGCGTACATCTGACCGAGGACGGTATTGTCAACGGGGGAAGAGGCGCTCTCAATATTATCAAGAGTGATGATATTGAAGGCATCATCCTGATGGAGCATCCCGATGATTTTGTCCTTTGCGAGGTATACCTGCCCCTCATCCGGGGTATATTCGCCGCAGAGCATCTTCAGAAGGGTGGATTTTCCGCTTCCGTTGACCCCTACGATGGCGAGGCGGTCGCCTTCCTCCAGGGAAAAGGACACCTCGCCCAGAATTTCCCGGGTGCCGATGCGGTAGGCTAAATTGGTTGTGCTGATGGATATCATGATTGGTCGGATTCCTTAATAATTGTTGGGGTCATGGAGGGAGAACATCTGGGTTGCGCCGTCATCCGCGGGCTGCTGATAGTTCTGACGGGGATTACGGGGCTGAGGATTGTTCTGATACTCCTGACGGTTCCGGGGCTGAGTCTGCGGAGCCTGCTGACGCTGCTGTGCAGGACGGGGTCTTCTCACGGAACCGTCCGCGTTGTACATGACGGGTCTCTGCTGAGCACCGGCGTTCTGCTGTGCATAGCTGTTCCGGGGATAGGGATTCTGACGGTTCTGCTGCTGGGGATAACCGCCGGTACCGATCTGCCGTGCGGGAGGGACTGCCGTCTGCGAACCGCGGTACTGCTGCTGGGGATTATAAGGCCGGTTCTGGGGCGGACGCTGACGGTTCTGCTGAGCGGCGCGCTGTGCATTCTGACGTCCGCGCTGCTGGATCTGATGGTTGGTTCCGTAGAGGCGTTCGTCGTAGAAATCGGACGGGGAGGAGGTGGACTTGCCGCGCTGGAAGACATACTTCCGCATCAGCTCGGCCACATCGTCGTTGAACAGTGCCGCAACGAACAGGATGATGAACAATGCGATGAGGATCAGTGCGGCGATGAGGATGAATTTGAGAATGCCGACGATGACGCTGCCGACAGTGGTGCCTTTTTCTTCGTCGGTTTCGTCAGTTTCTGTGCTGTCGGTTTCGGGAACTGCCGCAGGGGCATCGGAATCCCTGACTTCGGACAGCATTGTGGTCAGTTTTGTAGCGGTGCTGAAAACGGCGCGGTCGATATTGGAAGCGGCAAAATCCTTTTCCATGTAATCGTCGCGGAGCATTTCCAGATCTTCGTTGGTGATATCGGTTTCGACATCTTCGGACTGTACCAGATGGAAGCAGTTTTCTTCCTTGGCTACCAGGATCAGAACGCCTTTGCCCATGCCCCATTCGGTGTAGACCCGACGTGCATAGGTGCCGATATCTTCGTCTCCGATGGTTTTGACGGTGCAGATGCCGATGGTGGTACCGTTCTTGTCCCAGAGGGTCTTGTTGTTGCTGGTGATATTGCGGATGGTGCCCTCGGAGAGAAGCTGCGCGTCATCCGCGATGTAGTTGTCGTGTTTGGGAACGGAAACGGCGGCAAATACAGGGAGCACCATCATCGTCACGATGAGGAGCAGTGCCAGGGCGGTGAGAGGTGTTTTTCTGAAAAGATTGTTTTTCATGATTCTTCCTGCAGTAAAATTTTATGTGAATCCGGGGATCACATATTGATGAGCTTGTTCTTCAGTTCGGTTTCAATTCTGCCAAGCTCTGCTTCTGCCGCAACTCTTCTGTCACGGCCTTCCTTCTGAATGGCCTGGATTTCGTCCAGGGTGACGATCAGCTGTTCGTTGGTGTGGGTCAGCGTTTCGATATCCACGATTCCGCGTTCCGCTTCTCTGGTCACTTCAACGGTAGCCATACGGAGAGCCTCGGCGTTCCGCTTCAGAAGCTCGTTGGTCATATCGGTAACGGCGCGGCCCGCTTCCATGGCCTGACGGGAGTGTTCGATGCCCAGGGCGATGACCATCTGGCTCTTCCAGAGGGGAATGGTGTTCATGATGATGGTCTGGATTTTTTCGGTCATCATGGTGTCGTTGTTCTGCACCAGACGGATCTGAGGAGCCATCTGGATGGAAACCATACGGGTCAGTTCCAGATCGTGGAGTTTTCTTTCAAAGCGGACAAGCTGTTCCTCGAAGTCATTGGCTGCCTGTGCATCTTCGGGGAGACCGGAGCGCTGCGCCTTTTCCTTCAGATTGACCAGAGTGGTTGCACGTTCTTCTGCCAGCTTCTTCTTGCCGGCGATGATGTACATGGACAGTTCCTTGAAATACGCCAGATTCTGTTCGTAAAGCTCATCGAACATGGCAACATCCTTCAGGAGGACGATCTGATGCTGTTCCAGAACGCCTACGATGGTCTGAACGCTTTCGTCGCACTTTTCGTACTTGACTTTCAGATTTTCAATCTTGCGCTTGGTGTTTTTAAAGAGACCGAGGAAGCCCTTGTCCTCTTCCTCCGCTTCTTCATTCATGGATCTCAGATTCTGGATCAGGGTAGTGATCATGCTGCCCACTTCGCCGAAGTCCTTGTTGCGGACGCTGCCCAGAGCGGTGTCGCTGAAATCGGAAATTTTTTTCTGAGCCGCGGATCCGTAGCCCAGGATCATGGCGGAGTCGGTTACATCGATCTGTTTGGAGAATTCGCTGATGGCGGCGCGTTCGGCTTCGCTGAACTGGGATTCATCCATGAAGGGAAGCTGTGCCTGCTGCGGCTTGGCGGGTTCTGCTGCCTGAGCGGCCGGAGCTGCCGGAGCCGGTGCTGCCGCTGCTGCCTGGGAAATGCCTGCGGTGGGATCAAGAGTCAGTTTGATTTCATTGTCCATGGTTATATTCTCCTTACTGTGAAAGGTTGATTTACGGGATTTAGGATTCGCCGGCAGTGGGTTCTTCGGCTTTTTCGGGTTCCTTTTTCGGCGGCTCCGTGTATTTTCCGCAGATTCCGGGCAGAACGGCAAGATGGCTGAGAGCCAGAACTGCCAGAGCCAGATAAAGAGCGAGGCGGAGCGCGGAGAGATTGGGGTCGGAGGGCTGAGCGGTCAGAAGTCGGTTCATGAGGCCTCCCAGAGCAATACCGCCGGCAAGAGCTGCGCAGGTGCCGCATGAGAATACATAGAAGGGTACGGTGATTCTGAAGGACTTCGCGCCGAAGGAGATCCGCGCTTCCGACAGCAGGAACAGCAGTACAGCCGCCTGCATGATGACTGTCAGATTGCGGACAGGGGAGTTGATGGGTACATAGGGGTCAAAATAACAGGAAAACATGGTCAGATTCACCGAAATGACGCTGACGATGGAAGTCAGCTGCCGGATCTGCGCGTACCGCTGAGGGATCAGAGCGGCGGCTGCGAGGAAGGGCAGGGTGAATGCTTCCAGTTTTGCGACCATTGTGGTTTCCGGGGTGAAGAGGCGGATGGAATCAATGGCCAGAATCACGGCGAGGACTGCGGTCATGACGGATGCGAAGAGACTGCAGAGATTGCCGGAGGGGGTATCCGTAACGGAGATTGTGTATCTTGCGAGCCAGGCCGGGACCGCGGACGCGAGAAGCCCTGCTATGGTGAAAACCACCAGAAGAACGAAGGGAAGAGTGGGGGCAAAGTGTCCGATGTCGTATTCAAAAGCGCTGCGGAGAGCGAAAAAATAGGTCAGACCGAGCAGGATGAGAACAGCCGGGTATACGGGCAGAAATCTGCGGAAGCCGGCAGCGTAGGTTTCGGGGGGCATGAGGGGACTTTTCTTCATGGGTAATGCCTTTCGGATTGAGCGAAAATATACATTATATATAATAGCATAAAACCATTCGTTTTACAAGAGGTGCGGCGGGTTTTTCATGAAATTTTAAGGATTCCCGTCCGGGCGGAACAGGAAACGGCGGGAAATGCACAACAGGAGGGCGTTTGTGAAAATATACAAAAACATAGTTGCGTTTTCGTGAATCTTCTATGATTTGCCGTGAAATTCCCCATTGATTTTCTTGTATAAGTGTGTTACAATATAACCACTTGAAGTGCGCTTTTCGGGAGGTTGCTGCTTCGTCATCACTGTCAGACGCTGCAGGTAATTTCCGAAGAGTTCAAGAACACACATGACGGTGTGTACGCTCTTTCCTCTCAGTTGGAGCGTACGGTTTCCCCGAGCCCATCCCCCTATGGTTTTCCCGTTCGGTTTGCGGTTCGGATTCATTAAGGGAGGCCGCGATACACCCGGAAGCGTGTTCTTCGCCTCAGTACAATTTTATTATATACTTGCAAGGAGGCAGTAAAATGGCAGTACAGGAAAAGATCAGAGTAAAGATCAGAAGCTACGAGCACACCCTCGCAGACCAGGCTGCAGCTAAGATCGCTGAAATCGCGAAGAAGAACGGCGCTGAAATCTCCGGCCCGATTCCGCTTCCCACCGAGAAGGAAATCATCACCATTCTCCGTGCGGTTCACAAGTACAAGGACAGCCGTGAGCAGTTCGAACAGAGAACCCACAAGAGACTGATTGAAATCCGCAAGCCTTCCAAGGCTGTTGTTGACGCTCTCATGGCTGTGGAACTTCCCGCCGGCGTTGACATCGACATCAAGCTGTAAGCTGAATCAACTCTGAAAAAAGCCAATCCACAAACCGTACAGAGCGATAGGGGCAGCGCTTATTCCGGCGCGAACTTCCGGAAGCTTGATGACGGATGCGGGTCACGTTGACCGGATCGGGCGGCTCCCGACAAACATGCACGGTCAACCAATAACCTACTACAGGAGGAAAATTCGATGAAAAAAGGTATCATCGGAAAGAAGCTGGGTATGACACAGATCTTCACCGAAGACGGTGCAGTCATCCCGGTAACCGTAATCGAAGCAGGTCCCTGCTACGTTACACAGAAGAAGACTGCTGAGACTGACGGCTATGAAGCAGTTCAGCTCGCATTTGAAGACATCCGCGAAAAGCTTGTAAACAAGCCCGCGGCAGGTCACTTCAAGAAGGCCGGCGTTTCCGCTAAGCGCCATCTGAAGGAATTCCGCCTCGAAGACATCTCCGCAATGAACGTTGGCGATGTAGTAGCCGCCGATACCTTCGCTTCCG
>JAFQWY010000277.1 GCA_017407225.1 Clostridia bacterium
GATGTCCGCAACTTCATCGTTCACGGAATCAAACAGTCCGGTCAGATTGCTGACGGTTCCTTCGACCAGCATTTCTTTCAGCCATTCGGAAATCGAGTCGATAATGCCGTCCATCGCGGATTCCCCCTTTCCGGTACGCACCTGTTGGGGGCGCGTACCATGTAAGTTTTACGGGTGAAACGGGTCATGCGCTTACGCGAGAAGACCGGAGAGCAGGGGAATGAGGGTAATACCGATCAGCGCAACACCGCCGCCGGCGACAAGCTGTGTCATTCCCAATTAGTTGGAATGCTAACAACTCAATAGCCGGCGGCGGTGCTGCCCCCTCGATATCACCCTCGTTCCCGGTACTCTCCGGTCTGTTGGTTATCTATTCAATTTGTTTTATATCCGATCCCGTTCCATGTGTAGTTTCTCGCTCGTTCCCTTGAAATTCCAGTGAATCTCCACGGTCTGGTGAACCGCATCCCCGGTGATGTCCTCATGGATTACGATCACCTGTATCAGCCGGTTCAGCGTCACTTCGTCCAGTTCCCGGATGTCCGCATATTCCTTGATCATCTCCAGAAACCGTGCGTTGTCCGCGTCCTCTTTCTCCTGTTCCTCAAGTCGTGCGCTGTTCATCTCCACACGCTTTTTCAGCATCTCCTGCTCGGTCTGCTTCTGCTCCAGAATCGCGTTGAACGTATCTTCGTTCAGTCTACCGGAAACCATATCCTCATACAAACGCCCGATGATATGATCCAGTTCCCGGATACGCTCGGTATCTGCGGCAACACTTTTCTGTACGATCTCACGCTCCGCAAAATCTTCCGATTCCGTATTCCGGCGCAGTTCCTCTGCAATCGCTTCTTCATCTGCCAGTGCCGCTTTCGCACAACTGCGTATCTGCTCCAGAACAATATCGTACAGCACATCATACTTGATCCGGTGCTGGGAACAATGCTTCACGCCATACCTGTTATAGCGGGAACAGGTGTAGATTCTGTCGTTGCCTTTCTGATTCGCCCGGCGGATGTTCAGGCTGCTGCCGCACTGACCGCATTTCACCAGTCCTGCGAAGATGCTGTAATTGCCCCATGCGTCCGGACGCTTGCGGGATTTCACCTTGTCCTGCACCAGTTCATAAGTTTCCTGGTCGATGATCGGTTCGTGCATATTCTCTACCGTAATCCAGTCTTCCGGAGCTTTTTCACCTAGCCAGCCAACCTTGAATTTGTATTCGGATTTCTGCGAGGCAATCGTGCCGATGTATACGGGATTCGCCAATATGTCCTGGATGGTCGTAAAATCCCAGATGAACCGTCCGTTTTCCGGATCGATCTTCTCAAACTTGGAGTAAATATTCCGCAGTCCCTTCTGACGGTTCCACCATGTCGGGCAGGGTATCTGCTCATCTTCCAGCTTGCGTCGGATGTAATTCGGTCCCTTCCCGTCGGCGGCATAAGCAAAGATTTTCCGGACAATCCATGCGGTGTCCTCATCAATGATGAGATGATTTTTGTCTGCCGGGTCTTTCCTGTACCCGAAGGGAGCGATACATCCGGTGAACTGACCTTCTTTCGCCTTAACCATATAGGATGAGTGAACCTTGCCGGACAAATCCTTGCAGTAATGTTCGTTGAAATATGCCCGAATCGGTACAAAATCGTTGCCGCGTTCGGTGTCAACACCATCGTTCAGACCGATGTATCTGACACGGTATTTCGGGAAAAATTCCTCAAACAGATGACCGAAGTCGAGATAGTTTCTCGCCAGTCGGCTGGTGTCCTTGGTGATCACAAGGTCGATCCTGCCCATACGGATGTCGTTCAGCATCCGCTGCAGTCCCGGACGGGTTTCCATCTTCAAGCCGGAGATTCCGTCATCTTCGTAAACACCGACAATGTTCCAGTTATGCCCACGGCAGTAATCCGTCAGCAGAAGTTTCTGGTTCTGTATGCTTTCGCTCTCGCCATCAAGGTTATCGTCCTTGGACAAGCGGCAGTAGATAGCTGCTCTCACCTCCGATACATTGTTCTTTTTGCTTTTTCTGTTCGTATACACAGCAGAGTTGTTGTAGTTTGTCATTTATACATTTCCTCCCGTTGCCTGTGTATACCGCATATTAGGAGTACCATCATTATACCCTATCTTCGGGTTCTCGTCAACGATTTCCTTCCTATTTAATAATATGTTTTCATTTTGCAGAGTTGTCTGCTGCTGTCTTTGAAGTATCAAATCTATAAAGGCCTGCCTGTCCGTTTTCGTTCCATTGAAAACAGATTTCACAGTGATTACGGCATCCTTCGCTTTATTCATAGGCAATAGTTCCTTTCCCCGTGATCTGCACGGATTACAAAATTTTATGATGATTGATATGATTTTCTAATCAAAAAAATGAAATGGACTGAAAAAGATACGTACCATACGTACCAGACATACACAAACAGGAAAAGAACAGTACAATCTTCTATTCCGGTA
>JAFQWY010000004.1 GCA_017407225.1 Clostridia bacterium
ACCTTTCCGGGCGGCAGAAAACATATTACCGGCAACCGATGTGAAAAAGGACTTGGTTCCTCCGGCAAAGCGGAAACAGCGCCCAACCTCGTGGACTACAAACGGCAACGGATTTTTGATTACGAAGTGCTTGACGAAAAAGATGCTCACCGTGGTGTAATCGGAATTCCCAGAGTGCTCAACATCTATGAAAACTATCCCTTCTGGGCTGTTTTCTTCCGAAAACTCGGATTCCGTGTTGTTCTGTCTCCCTTCTCAGACAGAAAGCTTTACGAACTCGGCATGGATTCCATTCCGTCCGAATCGGAGTGTTATCCTGCCAAGCTGTCCCACGGTCATGTGGAATGGCTCATCCGGCAGGGGATAAAAACCATTTTTCATCCCTGCGTATTTTATGAACATCAGGAAACGCCGGGTGCACAGAACCATTTCAACTGTCCCATCGTGGTATCCTATCCCGAAAATCTGAAAAACAATGTGGAATCCATACAGGTAAGCGGTGTGAGATACATACGCCCGTTCCTTGCGCTGACAAACGAAAAAACAGCAGCAGACCGTCTGGTGCGGCTGTGTCGTGAAGAATGGAGCATTGCGGAAGCAGAGGTGCGGGAAGCGGTCAAAGAAGCATGGGCGGAACAGCAGAAAGCCAAAGCGGACATCCGTGCAGAGGGAAAACAGCTCCTTGACAAAATGGAACAGGAAGGAAAATGCGGTATTGTTCTTGCCGGACGTCCTTATCATATCGACCCGGAAATCAATCACGGAATCCCGGAACTGATTGCTTCGTATGGACTTTATGTTTTTACGGAAGACAGCCTGCCCATCGACTTTACACCGGAACGTCCCCTTCGTGTCGTTGACCAGTGGGTATATCACTCCCGTCTGTACTCTGCGGCAGAATTCGTCCGGAAGCGGAACGATCTGGAGCTGATCCAGCTCAATTCCTTCGGGTGCGGACTGGACGCCGTTACCACCGATCAGGTCAGTGAAATACTGGAGGGATCGGGTAAGCTGTATACACTTCTGAAGATCGACGAAGTAAATAATCTGGGAGCTGTCCGAATCCGCATACGAAGTCTGCTTGCAGCCATGCAGATGCGCCGGGAACAGAATGTCCTCCCGGAACCAAAACCTGCCGAGTACAGGCGCACCGTGTATACAAAAGAAATGCGGGACAGAAATTTCACAATTCTTGCGCCGCAGATGAGTCCGATCCATTTTGAGATTCTGGAGCCGGTATTCCAAAAACACGGCTATAATATCGAAATCCTTGACAACGACAACCGAAGTGCCATCGACATGGGACTGAAATACGTCAACAACGATGCCTGTTTCCCGTCGATCACCGTGGTTGGACAGTTCATGGAAGCCGTGCTTTCCGGCAGGTATGATACGGATAATCTCGCCATCATGATGACGCAGACCGGCGGATGCTGCCGGGCAAGCAACTATGTCAGCTTTATTCGGCGGGCACTGGATAAGGCGGGGCTTTCCCATATTCCGGTCATTTCCCTGAATGCCAACGGTATGGAGAAAAATCCCGGATTCCGGATGTCTCCCGGTCTGATACGGGATGCCGCCCGTGCTGTGGTATACGGCGATCTTCTGATGCGTTGTCTGTACCGTGTCCGACCGTATGAACAGATTCCCGGTTCGGCGGATGCACTCCATGACCGATGGCGTATGAGATGCATTGATTCCCTTGTCAATAAAAAAAGCCAATATATTTATTCCGGCGTGTGCTGGTGTATGGTCGATGAGTTTGATCGTCTGCCCATCCGTGAAAATCTGAAAAAGCCGAGAGTCGGCATTGTAGGCGAGATTCTTGTGAAATATATGCCGCTTGCCAACAATCATCTGGTGGAACTTCTGGAAAAAGAAGGAGCGGAAGCGGTCGTGCCGGATCTGATGGATTTTATCAATTACAGCCTGTACAACAGCCGGTATAAAGCGGAATATCTGGGAGCCAAAAAATCTTCTGCGGCTATCTCAGGAGTGGGAATCCGTGTGATCGAAAAACTGCGGAAGCCTGCGATGGATGCTCTGAAAAAAAGCAAACGTTTTTCTGCTCCCATGCCGATTGAAGAAATCGGAGAGATGACCAAACCGTTCCTGTCACTTGGCAACCAGTACGGAGAAGGATGGTTCCTCACCGGGGAGATGGTGGAACTTCTGCAAAGCGGAACGCCGAATATCATCTGCATTCAGCCTTTTGCCTGTCTTCCCAATCATGTAGTCGGAAAAGGCGTCATCAAAACATTGAAAAAGGCATATCCGCAGGCAAATATTGCCGCCGTAGATTATGATCCGGGTGCAAGCGAGGTCAATCAGCTCAACCGCATCAAACTCATGCTGACAGCGGCAAAAAAGAATAT
>JAFQWY010000278.1 GCA_017407225.1 Clostridia bacterium
AGTGTGAGTTAAACATGGACACCGCCTGTGTGGAGCTGGTGTTCGATGACGGGACGGTGATTGTCATTGATACGATAGCTGGGGAGAATAAGGTGGCGGACACTCTGTATCAGCGTAGCGAGCTGGACTGGCTGATCTACAATGCGCCGCTTGAATATGCAGAGCTGGTACTGAACGGGGATCCGGAGAAGTATCTGAAGGCTGTGACGGAGTATAAAAGACTTGACTGAATGAAAATCGCCCGTATCGGCAGAGTGGAATCTGTCGGTACGGGCGATTTTTATTCACAATTTCATAATAGAATTGACAAAGAATTTATTTGGCTGTATAATATAAACAACAATTTTTGGCTACTCGCGCATACAAAAAATGTAATTTGGAGGAGAAATTTATGAACAGCAGAAAAAACAGATTCATCAGTGGTTTTCTGTCCTTTGCGATGGTTTTTACTCTGGTGATACAGGCATTGCCGCCGATTGAAGTTAGTGCGGCAGGCGGCGGTATTACACTCAATGTTCCCTATGATAAATGGGAGGGGAATACCGGTTATATTGACATTGAAGTACTGAAACCAAATACATTTAGTATTCAATGGTCAACTTGTCCTGATGCCGAATGTTATAAACTTGCCATTCGCAATTTGGATACCGATGATCTTGTTGATGATTATGATAACATAATAATTGATAAGGATGAGTATCTCGTTACTACATCCAACGGAAAACAAAATTATAATTATACGTTAAATAGTAGTGCATTTGATTACTCTACCAGTTATAGAATCTATGTCGGTGCATATGCTTCCGAAAGCGACTCATCGGCTATGGGTGATTACTGGAATACCGCTGAGTTTACAGTCTGTGATAAGTTATATATAGAACCAGCCGAAGATGAAATAACGGTAAACAGTGACAAACAATCCATTGATATAAGTGTTAATTCCAATATTACAACATGGTATATTAGTGAAGATGTTGATTGGATATACGTCGATCCTAAAAGTGGGAATTATGATGATGAATTCACAATAAATATATCAGCGAATTCAAGTACAACTAAAACACGTACAGCAGAAATTAAGTTATACTACGGAACTTACGTTGTTGAATATATTACTGTAAATCAAGAAGTTAAATCCACATTAACCCTATCGCCGGAAAGCCTCGATTTCGGTTACGAAGCTGGAGAAGAATTATGGCTATATGTTACTGCCAATGAGGATTGGGAGATAACGGACTATCCTAGTTGGGTTTCCTGTTCGATAGATTCCTATTCAGTCTCAAGTGGAACTGTAAAAAAAGGAGTTCGTGTAACAACTACTTCTGATAATACAACAGGTCTAAAGAAAACAGGATATATAACAGTTGAAACAAATTCACGTGAGGAAGAAATAGAAGTAACTCAAGAAAGTGATTCAATAGTTGAGATTATCACTCCTACTATTAGCTTAGATGTTCCAACAAAAATTACTCTCGGCGAAGCAATAACATGGTCAGGAACAGTAGATGGTAACGGAGATACAATCGAGATTGTAACAGTCGGAATTCAATCTCCCAATACTGCTGTCATTTATTTCCGAAATCCTAACTTAAACCATACCACTTATGACATATCTAATATCTATAATGGAACACTTCCAACCGGTACAGATATCATAAACTCTGATGGTACCGATGTTACTGGTTCTCAGAAACTAGAACTAGATATGAGCGTTACTGGTGAATATTCTGTAACTGTATATGCCAAAACTACCAGCATGATTGAGAACGAGATAGAGCCGGTTATGTTAACAAAAAAAATAGTTGTCACTAAACCTAACGATTCTATATCGATTAACCCGGATTGGAATAAAGTGACATCTCCCGCAACTGGCGGCATCGGAACGACTTTTACAGTAACGTCAAGTGGTGTATGGTATGTTGAAACCGATGTTAGTTGGATCAGTTTTAATAGAGAGTCCGGTGAGAGCGGCACTTCATTTACTCCTACTATCGCATCTAATGCAAATGAATATCGCGAGGGGATTATAACTGTTACTTGCGGCGATGCGAGTATAGGGATTTGTGTTCAGCAGGAGGGAACTACTACAGAACCTGAAGAAGTTCCCTGTGTTACCTCGCTTTCTGTGAATCCGACAGAAGGAACATTAAATACCACATATACTTTCACCGCAAAGGCTGAAAATACAGATACTGTAGCGTTCTACGTCAGTGGATACAAAATTGGTGAAGTCACCAGCACAACTGGAACTTTCGAATGTACATACAACAAGTTTACCTCCGGTGGAGATCGCGTTATTTATGCATACCCTTGCGATGAATATGGTAATGAGATCAAAACAGGCGGTAGTTACCTAACTGAAAAATTCACGATTACTGTTGACGGAACCCTTTCGCCGGTTAAGATTTCGACAGACTCCTATCAGACCATTGATGTAAATACTTCCTTTACTGTGGAATGGGCTGATACAGCCGCTGTTCCGAATGATGTCTCTTACAATATTTATGTATGGTATGACAATGAACAGGTCGCCGATATTATTAACACCAGTTCTCATAGTAAAACGATTCCTTCCTCTTATTTCACCAAAGAGGGACGATACATAATTGGTATATATGCGATCTCTGACACTTGGGCTGCAAGCAGCGGTGTATCTATCGTCGTTAATGCAACTGTTGATGTACCTTACATAGAAAATTTTGCGATTTCGCCTAATACAGTTTCTCTTGGAGGATCAGCAAAACTTTCCGGTATGGTTTATGGCAATGGCAGCGATATAGCGGAGATCATTATCAAGATTACAAATAATTCTGATGGTACAGGTGGTGTTTATGAAACACTGTATCCTAATGGCTATAAACTGGATATGGCAGATACACCTGGTATTAACACATCAGATGCTATATTCACAACGCCGGGTACATATTCCGTAAAACTGTATGCTCTGAATGAAGGTGCTGTGAATGAAGTGCTGCTTGGACAGAAGACTTTACAGGTGGTTGCGGATTCAAAAATCACCTTAAATACTCCTGTATTGGGTGGAGCGTCTACAATATCCTACGGTGATGACTATACAGTCAGCTGGAACTATGATGGAAGTGTTGACTATTACTTGATCGGTATTTCCGGCTTGACCTACAGTAAAACGGTGGATGCATCGAACTCTTCCTATACAATTCCGTTTTCTGTGTTCAAACAGTACCTTGGCTCTTCCGGCTCGAACTTTACAGTATATGTTACAGCTATGAGCAATAGTGATACATATCTGCCCAGTGCGAAGGAATCCAAGAATGTATATGTTTCCGGAAATGCTTCAGAAAAAGCAGTAATCAAGAGCGTTACTTTGCCTGGTCGGGATCATAATGAAGTGACTGCCGGTGAGACTGTTACTTTTGAGGTGGTTACCAGTACGGATGTAGAAGCTATCCGAATGAAAGATGGTGCAGGAACATTCATAGTCAACACATGGAATTCCGGATATACTGACTCTGGCAGTAATCGTACATGGACGGTTAAGCAGAAGGTTAGCTATGCCGGCAGCAGCGATGTTGATTATGTGAATCGTTCTCTGACGTTCTATTCCATGATTGGAAATACAGAGTACAACAAGTGCAATGTTACATTCATTTGTGTAAAGGATGCCGTAGTCGGTGCGTTTGACATTACCAAGCCGGTCAATGGTTCAGAGCAGCATCCTGAAAAGTCTCTGACTATTACATGGACAACACCTGATACCGGTGTGGATTACTATGTAGTTGATATTACTCATAATGGCGTTCGTATCGATGAAGATGTGTTCCCGTATGAAGTAAGAAATGGCAATAGTTATACATTGGACGGAAGCTATCTGATCCGTGACAACAATGCATGGAATGTTCAGGTGACCGGGTGCAAGGCAGGTATGGCGGATACAAGTGATTCTGTTCGTTTCGTCCTGAAATGTCAGCATGAAAAACTTGGTACGGCTGTGGAAAAGTATCTTTCCTATACCAATACCGGTTCGTCTTCTACGCATAGTGTTAAGACGGAGAAGACGTATCCCTGTTTGGAATGCGGTATGACTAATGCGAAGACAGAAACCGGAACCAAGGCTGTAAATCATAATTACATTACGCTTGATGAGGGCGGAAAGGTTTGCAACCAGTGCTGGTATGTAAACAGCAACGGAAGTTATGATGTGCAGTATGATATGTCTCTTGTAACCACAAATTCCAACGGACGTGAAAATGTATATGCGAATGTTGGTGCGGACGGTAATCCTGTGAATGTTCAGAGCAACCGATATGTGGAAGTCGGAGACAGTATAACTGTTTGGGGTGTGCTTGGAAATAGTTATTTGATTGAGTATCCTACAAGCAGTGGTACTCATAAGGGGTTTATCAAGAACACAAAAACATCAAAACCTACATACAATCCATCGCCTTCTGTGGATCTCAGTGGTCTGTGCTCAGAAGAAATAATTAATGCTGTTGATGCATTTTTTGATGTACACAAATGGAGTGAAGAAGACGAAGCTAACAATAAGTATGTTGGGGTAGGGGTGTTGTCACCTGAATATGCATTGGCACGAGACATATTGATGAATGAGACTCCTGATAATAATTGGTTTGCTGCTTTTTTGACATATTTAGGAAAAGATCAGTTTGATAATGTTTGGTCGTTTGTTCAAGGAAACGAAGCTCTTGAAAAAGAAGAAATCAAAGCGGCTATCTATCTGGTATTGGAAAATGTAATATATGATGATGTGGATAATTTTGAAATGGCAGAGGCAGCTGAAACAATTGATGACATCGCTTCACAAGTTGGGGGTATTAAGGATACTATAAAAAGAGGAAAGCAGGCTTATGAGTTAACAACAGAAATAATTTATCAAACCAATCCTGAATTGGCAAATAAGTTTACACAGTTGTATTTAGATATAATGAATACGGATAAGTATCCAACAAATGCACCAATCAGTAAGTTGATCTTAGATTTGCAAAACCAAAAAGCATTGGATGCAACGATAAAGTACTCGGTTCTTGCGCTGAAGATAATTGCAGATACGATGGAAATCGCATATATCAGGAATAGAACAAGCGTAGAAACGATTGCTTTGCTTAAGGAAGCTTTTGGAAATATTTCTACTGGTACAGCAGACGATTTGCGATATAAACAAATGTTACTTGATGTATTAGAAGAGATAGAGTTGGAACTTAATAGTAATATATGGTCTACAGCTGTTTCAATAATGGATGTGTTAGGAGATCATATAGCAAAAAATACAATAAAAAATATTGCCAAAGAGACATTAAAAGCTGTTGGGAAGACGGCAGTCTTTTCAGCAGTAACTGTATATGATTTATTGAGAAGTGCTGTCTTATCATTTTCAGGTCTTGATGACTATATTAATGCTTGTAATGAATCGTATGCTTTATTACCGATAGGAGGTGTAATTGACAGTTTATATCTGGATTACGTAATTAAATATAAACAACAAGGATTTACGGAAGAAGAGTATTTCAAGTTTTACTGTTTACATAATATTGAACAGGGCGTACAAATATCATATAATGAAATAGCTATAAAAATGACCAACAGTTTGTATGCTCAAGAACAATTACAAAAAGAAATTACTCACTTGGAAACCAATACACTGAAATATTGGCGTTATAATCCATATACAACAAATGGAATTGAACTGCCTGATTTTGAATGGATATATAACTCGACAAATACAATATTATATAAAAAACTGCTCACCAACTGGGTGGATGAAGATTCACTTGGACCAGAGATGTGGTATGATTGTAACGCAAATGATAGATACATAGTCGCAAATGAAATTCAGAAATTGAAATCATTTTCCGAAGCAAGCATTGATAGAGTTTATGTAATAAGATCAAAGGTATTCGATACTGTCGACAGTATCTATGACGATTATTCGTTGCTCTTCCAAAATACAAATAAAGAAGGGCTTCTGGTCGAACTGTGCTGGCAAGATAATGCAGCGAATATGTACTATTATATTACATATACTGTCCTCACTTCGGAAGAAGTAGAGGATATTATTGGTGAGAATGGAAACTATTCGAATAAAATTCCATCCAATAACATTAGAATTTCAAATCTTCCAATTAGGCGATATAAGAATGAAATTAATTTTAATACAGATTGGTATATTGATTACTCATGCCTTGTGGGTAAAATAACAAAAACAGAATATGTTATCGAAAGTTTAATGATACCTATTGATTCTGATGATGTTAAAGTAATAGCTGATATTTGTATTGAAGAAGATTCTTGGATAACAAAAGATAATTGGATGTGGAAAAGTATATGTAAAGCAATAGGTGAAATGTTTGACATAAGAATAACCGAATATGACCTGAAGTTGATACGTGAACGAATGAATTATGGTTTATACAAGAAGTATAAATGGCATGGGATTGTTTGAAAGGCGATAACTTATGAATAGAAGAATACTGAGTTTATTACTTACATTATTGGTTACAATATCAATCAAGCCATCTGTATACGCTGCATCGGAAGATGGCACATGGTATGACACCGCATTTACAATCACCGATTTCTACAATATCCCAGTTGTGAATTGTGATGGTGACGAAGGTCTTGTTTACAAGTTCACAGCTCCGGCAACTGCCACATATACGATTATTTCCATCAGTGATTATGATATTTTCGGCCAGCTCGAAGATTCAGATTGGGATCCAATTGTTTGGTATGGCAGCAGTTCCGATGAAGATGGGGACTTTGAACTGGTTGCGGATCTGACCAAAGGTAAGACATATTACCTTTGGACGGATCCGGATGGAGTGGATGTAGCCAGCTACACCATGCAGATTTCCTATGAGATGAAATCCGGTTATTACACATACGATGTGTATACTAACAACTGTATTGTTACCGCTTACAGCGGTTCCGAATCTTCGGTGGTCATTCCGTCCTCATTGGACGGAATGACCGTCACTGGAATTGACGGAGATGCTTTCTATCAGAATACTACGCTCACTAGTTTAACTGTTCCGAAGACTGTAGAATCCATCGGTAGTGACTGCTTCTATGGTTGTACTTCTCTTAAAAATTTGGATCTTACTAAAGGACTGAAATCCATAGGTGCTGCGGCATTTGAAGGATGTACTTCTCTGACCTATCTTCATATTCCTCCAACAGTGGAGGAAATCCATACTTCTGCATTTGAAGATTGTTCCGGGCTCACGCAGATCGATCTTTGTGATGGCTTAGTGAGCATTAAGTCCAGCGCATTTGAAGGATGTTCTTCCGTGCCGGATATCACTCTTCCCAGCACTCTCAGGAACCTCGGTACTAATGCGTTCAGTAACTGTTCTTCTCTGAGCAGTATAGTAATTGCTGAAGGTCTTGAATTAGTTGATCGTTATGCATTCAGCGGATGCAGTAAACTTACAGAAATAGTATTCCCTGAAAGTCTTCAAAAAATCAGAGCCTATGCTCTCAGAAATTGTTATGCTTTGACAGACGTAACTTTTTTGAATGCGGAGACAGTGTTTGATTCGGATGACGACATTTTTTATAACTGTTCTGATTTCACAATTAACGGTGCGAAAGGCTCTACAGCGCAGACATATGCAGAAACATATTCGATGTCGTTTGAAGCTTTCGCAGAACCTGATCCTGAACCTGAATTGAATGATCCTGGTTTTGAATCAGCGGAAGAACTTCATGTCAGCGGTGATATAATCGATCTGTCGTTGAATGGTTCCAGTAAATATTACACATTCTTCTTACAGGGAGATATGGATTTCAGTATGGAAATCATTGCAGGTTCTTCAAGTGCAATGAAATTAGAACTGTACGATGCAAATCATTCCCTTGTGGATGAAATAACTGCACCGGCTGGGAAAGCATTCAGTTCTGCTTGGTCGCCGTTATCTTGGGGTACATATTATATCAAGGTATATCCGAGCGGCAGCACTGCGGGAACAGCTCAGCTTTGTGTTATCTCAGATGCTATTGAGCCTATTATGTACGATCCCGGCTTTACATCGGCAACACACATAACCGAAAGCGGGAAGGTATATTCATTTGATGGTTTATACGAATACATTTATTATTCGTTTGATATAGCTGAGAATGACAATGTAAGTATAGATATCACAAATCATTCTATCGGGCATATCGAGTACGAATTATATCAAGGGCAAGATGATGTATTATTCAGATATGATATGAGCGTTGACGGAAGCTTAGAGTATTCACCAGAGCTCCAGCCGGGCAGGTATTATATCAGAATATATACCCCGTGGAATCATGCATTCAGTGGTGAATTGAGCATCACATCGAATTCACTCGGAACTGATGATTCAACAGATACGGAAAATCAACCTGAATTTAAAGTTTATGAACCGATGTATGAATATGTTCGTCAATTTAATGGTGATTATGTTTCGGTGTATACTAATGGGGTATATTCGTTAGTGGATTCACAGAATAATAAACATTATTCATCCAATCAAGATGGTTTTGGTGATTATTCAGAAAATATTATTGCTACATATGATGCTCAAAAGAGCGAAATAACATTCAGTAATCTGGATGGCTATGCCTTTACACTTGTTGGATATAAGTGGGCAGGTGAATTCTTAGGCGGTAAATGTGTAGTAGTAGATTCTGACGGGATGTATGGACTGATCGATACGGAAGGGAATTTCATTATAGAATGCTTGTATGATGAGATTATTTATGACACTTCCGATACGGTTCTGTTGTGTTCCGATTCATCATGGACATCAGTAACATTGGGACAAAGCACATATTCTTTAAGATCGAGTTCAAGTGTTCCAGAACTATACAATCCGGTTCTATCTGTAACCGGCGAGCATATCATTGCATCTAATGGAACTGCATACGGAATACTGACATCCGATAATATTCAAATCACAGATTTTCAATATGATCTTATACGAGATGCACAGAACGGTTTATTCGTAGGATATTATGGCGATTTGGTGGATTTGATTGAACTGGATGGAACAGTTACTGCTACTCTTACTGCATATTTTGTTGGAGGATATTCAGAAAACAAAATCGCAGTATTTAACGGTACAAAATTCTTCTATGTTGACAAAAATGGAACTACAATCGTTAATATGGAGGTTAAGGACATTATTTCCGCAGAAGCATTCCATGAATCATATGCTGTGATAAATGTTGATGGAAAAGGATATACATACATTGACACATCGGGCAATATAGCAGTTGATTCATACTGGGATTATGCGGCTCGTTTTGCAGAAGGCTATGCGTTAGTCATGAATTATTTCAATGACAACGATGGTAACAGCTTGAGAAAGTGGAGCATCATTGATACAGAATTCAATATAGTGATGACCTTAGAAGATGATTTATATATTGATTCGACAGATGAACATTCTACAGACTTTTCAAATGGTTATGTTCGGACTATTGATCGTGATACAAACTTGATGGGATTTATTAGATTGGACACATCCAGACTTGACAACGGTAGTAATCCGATCGGCGATATCAATGAGGACGGTCATGTTACTCAAGAAGACAGCATACTTCTTGCTCAATATTTTGCTGGATACAACATTGCTATCTCAGAATCTATTGCTGATATAGACGCTGATGGTAACCTTACACGTAAGGATGCTATGATTCTTGCACGTCATCTTGCAGGCTGGAGTGAATACGATAAGTATTTTGAGTAATCAATTTGGATATTCATCGTATTTCGGATGGTTGGAAGCTGTTCGTGATTTATCCGGACAGCTTTCGGCTCCGCTTTAAAGATGCGTATAGTTGATTGACATTTCCGGGTTCATGTGGTATAATACAGATAATCCAAACCAAGCTTTACTGGCAGTGATAGCACCCGCCGATAGCTGTTTGATAGCAGAAAGTCATATACCCCATAGAATACGGATACCACACATCAAATAAAACCAAATGAAACCAAAATCCCTATACAAAATTGTTTAGAACCCGATTCCATTTGGCGAGTGGGAATGATCCCCAGCCGAAACTGTATGCGATCCATCCCACTCCCGAGAATTTCCCTGGCGGAAAATTCTCCAAAGTTCTGTTTTACAATTGAGTGGGAATAATCCCCAGCCGAAACTGTATGCGATCTATCCCACTCCCGAGAATTTCCCTGGCGGAAAATTCTCCAAAGTTCTGTTTTACGATTGAGTGGGAATAATCTGTAACCGCAATTCCCCGGCATTTCATGCAATAAAATGCAGTGCAGACCTGAGAAAAATCGACGTTTTCGAACGTCCGCGGCAGCACAAGCACATTAATCCTGAATAAAAGCAAAGAGCTAACTGATTATTTGTGGTCAGTTAGCTCTTTTTGCTTAATACAATTCTGCGGAATACTGCATTTCCGAATTGGCCCTGCAAAGTGCCCGGACGAGGAACTGCCGGATGCATCCACGTAGTACAGAGTACCCTCGTGAAAGTCCACGAATTCCGGTTCAATCTTCAGTCCAATGTTCCAGAGATCAATCGCCGCGTACTGAGTCTTTGCCGCAGGATCGATCACCTGCATTCCGGAAGCGTTCGTCCTGTCGGAGAAACCTTCCACGGAATAGATTCTGCCCTCATGGAAGCAGGCGCCCTGAATATAGTTGGAGTAGTCGGAGTCGAACCGGGACTTAATGTCTTCCTTAGTATACCGCATCGCTGCAGTTGTCCGGAACCTGCAGGATCACGCCGGTACGTTCGTTGTCCGGGCTTGTGATGGGAGTACCGATGAGGGAAAGCCCGTGACCGTGTACGCCGCAGCAGAATTCTTCCTGCATTTCGCTGAGCCTGGGCGCGGGCAGCTTTTTCTTTATAGGTTAGTTCCTTTCTGTATATTAAAACAAATTTCCGGTCAAAAACAATTTCGTTTTTTGTGCAATATATTGTATATTATTTTATCATAGAATCAAAATCCTGTATAGGAGATTTCTCACAAAAAACAGGACAATCGTATTTATTGATAACGGAAAGTACATATTGACAATCTTCCCGAAATATGGTATTCTCAGGTTATGGAAATCAGATTCAACTCAGAACGTCTGAAAGATCCTGTCATGGATCTCTGCCATTCCCTGCACATTCCCATCACCCTGTACGACCGGGAATTCCATAACATTCAGGGCTGTGTCGGTCCCAATGCCTGCTGTGATATCATCCGGGCGATACCATGGTACGGGCATACAGAAAGGTACCTGTTCTGACGGAGCGTGAGCTGCAGGCCGCCATCAATGCGGTCAACATCTGCATTCAGCACATCCGGAAGGAAAACCTGATTTTGCTGAACAAAAATATGCTTCCGGAAATACTTGCGTAAATACGGGAAATCAGACACAAAATACGATAAACCGGGAGGTTTGTATGAGCAGCATATTTATTTCCAGCACATTTCAGGATATGCAGCAGGAGCGGGACATACTGCAGAACTCCGTTTTGCCGCGAATAAAGGATCTTGCAAAGCAATACGGCAAAAACATTGATTTATGCGATCTCAGATGGGGTATAAACTCAAGCGGAATGAGTGAGGAAGAAAGCACCGCAAAGGTACTGCAGGTCTGCTTTGACGAAATAGATCATGCAAAACCGTTCTTTATTGCGATTCTGGGAGATCGTTACGGCTGGGTACCCAACGCCAAAGCCGCGGAGAATCTTACAATGGGCCGCAGCATCCAGACGGGCGATCTGCTGGACAAGAGCGTTACCGAGATGGAAATCATATACGGAGCCCTGAAAAACGAAGATTCGGACGGCGTACGGTTCTATTTCCGTGAGATCCGGAACAAACGAAAGGGTTTGTTCTCAAATCCGGATCTCCCCGGGTATTTTCTGAGCAGAACTTCCGATGACAGAAAACGGATGCGGGCTTTGAAAGAAAAGATTGAAAAACAGTTTCCCCGTCAAGTCCGTACATACTCGGTTATCTGGAACAATGACGCATCCAGGCTTGAAGGACTGGAGCAGTTTGCCGAAATGCTCTTCCGGGACATCAGAGATATGATTGTTCAGCGGTGGGGACCGGTGCCGGAGCCTTCCAAATACGAATATCAGCTTTATCAGTATCAATATGCAGTCAGCGGCGATGACTTTTTTGCGGATGAACCGGAGCCCTTATCATCGGACGGAACCCATCCCGACAACCTGGTTCTGAACGAAACAACCATGCGTACACAGAATTATGTGCTGGTTTCGCAGGACGAACATAGTCTTGACATGCTGTTTTCATCCCTGTGCAGGAGATATGCCGCTTCGGAGTATACGGTAATCCCCTATGAGTGCAGTCAGTCCGTGCTGTCGTCTTCGACCGAAAACATGATCCGGTATTTCGTCGATATCCTGGCGCGGCACCGGAAAAACGGCGGGGAAAAGCCTGACGATGCCGACAGAGGCAGCCTGAATGAAATCCCCGCAAAGTTCCATGCCGCTCTGGCCGCATTGGATGACGAGACGGAACGCCCGGTAATTTTGGCAATCCGGAACATTCAGTACCTGGACGGAGACAACGTGTTCGACTGGCTTCCCGTAACGAAGTTCAAACACATTCACTTTCTCCTGTCGTCGGATAAGGTACTTTCCGGACCATCCCAGTACAGAGAAAACACATCGGAGTTCTATTTCCAGGAAAACAGGATTTTCGGACGGGACCGCCTGATTAAAGCATATATGGCGCAGTATCACAAAGAACCGGACGATGAGGTGTATTACGCCCTTATCGACAAGGCAGACAAAAAGGACGATCAGTATCTCGAACTCCTCATGCACAGACTGCTGGTTTTAACCCGGGAGGACTATGAAGCAATCCGAAACAGCGGAGACGGCATGGAAAATATCTCCCTGTACCTTCGCAGGCTGATTGACCGATCCCCGGAGCATACAGCAGATTTTGTTCTGGAGCAGGTATCTCTTCTTGAGACCGAAACCGGTGCGGAATTCACAAAGGCGGTACTGTCCATTCTGTCAGTCCTCCCGTACGGGATTTCCAGAAACGCCCTGAACGGTGTTTTGAACGCCGGCCATGTTCCGTTCAGTATGCTTGACATGACCCTTCTCTGCAGAAGACTTTCCGGTATTGTCAATGTGACTCTGGACGGATATTACAGAATGATACAGACGCCGGCTGCGAAAATTATTTCCGACAGTCTGATCGGTGAAAGAGCGAAATGGAGCAGCCTGATCGAGAAATATATGTCAGCCGGAAGCAGCTCTGCGGCATCGGGCAATCCGGACAGCACTGCAGACGAACTTTACCGGTGCCAGTATCCGGAGGTGGCGTTGAGAACCCGGAAAACGACCGCGTTCAGTGAATATTTAAAGAATGTAAACTACGATGCTGCGATCGTTTCGCTGGTTCTCCGGCGTCTTGTGTCCAATCAAGCGCTGGAAAACGGGCTTGCCGCCAATTTCAGGAATCTGACATCAGCGGATATCAAATGGCTGATCACGGATTTCTATGAGTACCTTTCCGGCAGAAAACTCCTTCTCAACAAGGCTTTTGCGCTGAGACTCAGGGATCTGTGGGAAATACTGCTGTCATGCCTGCCGGAACCGGAAAAACCTTCCGAAGAAGAAAATCATATCCGGTTCAGACTGCTCTATCAGCTGGGCGAGCTGTCGTATTTCCATGATGCCGATGATGCTGACAGATTCCTGACCGAAGCGAAGAGTGTCTCAAAGGCAAATTTCGCTCAGTACCCCAACAGAGTGTGGAAAATCGCTCACGGCATTGCATTGACCGATGAGGAAAAGCGCAGAGGATATGATGCCCTGGATATCCGTGAACCCATTGCAGACGATTCGTTTATCTTCGGATTCGACGGCGAAATAGAAGACATGGAGTTCGAGCAGTCCTGGAGCAGCATCGTCCGTATCATCAACAATTACCTGTCGCATATCTATCGGAAACGCGGTGATATCCGGTCGGCGGAAAAACTGGAAGCGGAGTCCAAAAAGCTTACGCATATCTCCGACCCCGACCCTCAGCGCAGAGGAAACAGGGAAATCGTTCCGGGCATTACCGTTGTATGGCCCGATGATCCGGACGGCGGAAAGAGAACCGGAAAACGCCCATACAAACCGGATCTGAGAAGAAATTCCGCAATTCAGATTGCCAGGGAAGCCCGCAGACTTCATGAGGAAGAAAAGTACGAAGAAGCCCTTGCGAAATATGCGGAATCAAACGGGATTCTGAAAGAAATATACGAAGACGGCGAAACCGGCAGGTATTACGATCTGAAAGGCGTTGAAGACAATCCTGCCGAACTCGGGAAAAGGATTCAGAAGGAGTGTGCAAGAGACCTGGGGCTGAATTTCAATGATATGATTTTCTGCACTCAGTTCGGCGAAAGCGACGGGCAGCTGCGGATCTTCCTCGATGAAATGATATCCTGGGGGCAGATCTATGATGACTACCGGAACAACAGACAGAGCAAATCGGATCTGGAACACTATTATCTGATTTCGGCGGAAGTGTACAGTATCTTCGGCAGTGCCGCGTACTTTGACAGGATTGTGCGGGACATTGACCGGTATTTTACCTATCGTCTGGAAGCACACCTGAAAGGGGAACAGACCGATGACACAATCATCAGGGAGCGGGAAAGAGCCAACACAATTCTCTGTCAGGCGGTTATGCATAATCCCGGCAGCGGTCCGCAGATAACGGATCTTCTGCTGAGACAAAGCAATGCTTCCGTAAAGGCAGACGATTTCAACGGTTTTCTGCAGCTGACATATCTTGCCGAAAATCTTCTCCGGTGGACATGGGAAAACAATCTTCATTTCGTCGGAACGCACTGTTCCCTGGAATATATTTTCTTCAGCAACATCAGCAATCAATGTATGCTGTGGGAACAGCACCATATGGATGACCGCCTGAAGCAGGATGCCGACCGGATCGTCGGAATGCTGGGCAATGTCCGCGAATCCGGAAATGTTCTGTCGGGCGTGCAGAGTGTCATGCGTTATGCCATGCATATCTTCGGATCCGGAGACTACCGGGCCATTGTTCCGTATGCGGATGTTATGTTCGATACGGTGCGGAAAACGGATGATCTGCCGGATATTGAACTGGCAGGCATATACGAAAAACTGCTCGCCATATATTCGGAAGCCGAAGTGCTGGAAAAGGCGCATATCGCCGCAGGCTATAATGAAGCTTTATTGGAGAAAATGGAACAAAAAGGCTATCCCGATCAGCTGCGCCAGGCAAATATTACACCGCCGCAGTATAAAGCCTTCGTTATAACCAAAAAGATGATTGTGTACCTGAATCATGCCGTGGCGCTGTCCCGGATGGAAAAGCCGGATGACGCCGACGTCTGCCTGAGTATGGCAGAGGCGCTGGCGGCAGAGCATCCCGATATTGCCGGATCCGAATCCGGTATCATGCAGAGAATTTCGTTGTTCCGGAAAAACGGTTTGCCCGGCCCCAAACGCGGAGGGGATTCGGAAAAGGTATACCGCAGATATAAAGACGAGATCGAAACAACTCTGAGCCGATGCCTCAGAAAAGAGCCGTACGATGCCGCCCTGCTTGAGCAGGTTGTTCAGCAGATAGAAAAAATGACGCGCATGCCGGAGCATGAAATCTACAGAAGCACCTATACCGTGGCCAAATATTATCATGTTCTGAATATGCTGTTTGCTGCAATCGGATGCAGGGACTCGGCATTTGAGATGCTGCTGCGGGCTGCGGATCTTGCCGACAATGCCGACAAAAAGGAAGAGCTGTATGCGGAAATTTTCTCGGATCTGTGTGCGTACACCGATGATCCCGAAGCCAGACTGGAATTATCCCGGAAGGCACTGGCAATCTACGAGGATCTGCAGAAGCAGGGGAAGGAATGCTCGCTGAACTCCTATGCCATGCTGCTGTATAATTCCGCTATTATTCTGATGGAGCAGGGGGACTGCACGAAAGCCATGGAATATGCCCGGAAAGCATCCTCTATCTGGGAAAGCATCCTGACATCGGATGAGGACGATCAGATCAAACTGTATTATTCCGAGGCGAAGAGACTGCTGGCTTTTTTGAAAACGAAAGCGGAATAACCTCTGAAAAACAAAGAAAGGCGTGCGGCAGATTCCACCCTCCGGCAAAAATGCGGCATCACCGGTTTCAGCCGGAGAAGGCCTGCGAACTTCCCACGGAGGAATTCGATGTCCCCTTCCTCCTCATGCCCGACTGCGGAAATGACGCGGCATTTGATCAGATGAAGCAATATTGAGCACAGCAAAAAGAGCCGGCCGGTTTCAAAAAATCGGTCAGCTCTTTTCTGTTTGTTCGGTTATTCGCTCCGGAGGGCTTCCACGGGATCCTTCTTCGCCGCCAGACGGGAGGGAATCAGTCCTGCAATCATGGTCAGCACCATGGAAATCAGAACCAGAGCCACACCGCCCTGCCACGGGAGTCTCGCCAGACCCGAGATATCGGTCAGGTGCTTGATGATGATATTGGCCGGGATGCACAGGAGCAGGGTCACGCCGATGCCGATGGCGCCGGAGGTGAAGCCCACGATGAGGGTTTCCGCATTGAATACCCGGGAAATATCACGCTTGGATGCGCCCACCGCACGGAGAATCCCGATTTCCTTGGTTCTCTCCAGCACGGAGATATAGGTGATGATCCCGATCATAATGGAGGATACCACCAGGGAAATGGACACGAACGCGATGAGGACATAGGAGATCACATCAATGATCGTGGAGATGGAGGACATCATCAGCGCCACATAGTCGGTGTAGTTGATGACGTCTTCCTCCCGTCCCTGATCCGCCGCATCGGCATTGTAGTCGCTGATGAAGGCGGAGATGGCATCCTTGGCTTCAAAGGTTTCGGCATAGAGCTTGATAAAGGAAGGTTCTGCCGGATCGCGCCATCCCAGTTTTCTCAGATTCTTCTCATAGGTGGAATCGGAAATCAGGTTGGGCATATAGTCAGCGAAGGCGGATGCGATCTGCTCATCGGACATGGAATCCAGCGCCGTGTCCAGAGCCGCGGAGAGCTGATCGGTGGTCATGGCGCCAAGCTGCGCTTCGATGCCGGCGGCGTAGGTCTGTTTGATCTGCTGGGAAAGCATCATCACCGCCATTTCCTGCTGCTCGGTGACGCTCATCTTCGCCAGATATTCCGTCAGCACCGCTGCGTCATCGGGATTGGAGGCATCCATGTTTGCCTGAGCCGCCATGGCAGTCACAAGCATCTGCTGCACCGCTTCGGGAGGCATCACGGCAAGCTGCTCCTTCGCCTGACTGACCGCATCCTCTTCGGGCATCGCGGACACGGAGTTGGTGTATGCCGCCGCACGGTCAGCCGCGGACATATTCTCAAAATTGCTCCGGATGTAGTGGGCCTTTTCACGGTCGGTCAGCTTGTCGGGGGAGTTGTCCTCGCTCTCGAATTCCAGACCGCTGAACACATCCTTTGTTTCGCTGGCAAGCTGATCGATGACCACCTGTGCCTCCGCGGTCTGTTCCATGACATATTCGGACAGCGCGGGCAGGTATCCGATGGCCCCGTTCAGGGAAGTTGCCACAGCCTCGGGATTGGGACGGATGATGCCGGTGATCTTCAGCTTATCCGCCTTTTCCACCGCCAGCTGCATATAGGACGCAGAGTCGCCCATGTAGTCCCAGTTTCCGTCGGCATTTCTGGAATACAGATCGGCGGGCAGAACCAGCGCAAACTCGCGGCCCAGAATTTCCTCATAGGTCCAGCTTTCGCTTTCCGCATTGAAGTGCTCGCCGCGCATCACGGCTTTCAGCATTTCCTCCAGCTCGTCGGGATCCTTGAATCCCAGCGCATACAGGAACACGTCGTTGACCCGGTAGTGCTCATCCACCACCAGAACCACTTCGTTCCATTCTTCGGGCCACTGACCGGCGATCACATCGTACTGCTGTGCCATCAGGTCGGGGTTGTCGATCATTTCCTGCCAGATGGTCAGCCCCGTGGACATCATGCCGCCTGCCTGGGAACCTCCCTGCATCATGGCGCCGAACATCTCGGCGGGATCGAGAGACACGGGCATGCCGTCCTCGTCCCGGTCGGAAACGGAGTACAGATCCAGAGGCAGATCGTAGCCGTAAGCCACAGCGGACACATTGCCGCCGATATTGCCGCCCTCGGATTTCTTCAGGTGTTCAATAAAGCCGTCAAGGTTGTTCTCCTGCACATCCACGGACATCATGGTGTCCATCAGATCGTACATCATCACATTGGAGTGGACGGAGCCGTCATCCACGGGATCTTCCTTTGCCTTATCCTGCGCCGCCACCATCGCCGTCATTACGGAAGACATATCCACCGTGGTCCGGTTGATCTGGATGGGGTACGCGGACAGAGTATCCTCCTGAATCTTGTCAATGTACAGGCTGATGCCGTTGGACAGCGCCAGAATCAGCGCGATGCCGATGATGCCGATGGATCCGGCAAAGGCGGTGAGGAATGTCCTGGTCTTCTTGGTCATCAGGTTGTTCAGCGACAGACCCAGAGCCGTGGGGAAGGACATGGAGGTGCGCTTTCCGGATTTTTCCGGTTTTGCCCCGGGTTCGGCAGGTTCGTCATAGGTTTCCGCCATCTCCTCCGCCTCGTCGTAGGGATTGGAGTCGGAGAGAACCCGTCCGTCCAGCACCTTGATAATTCTGGTGGAATATTCTTCGGCAAGCTCCGGGTTGTGGGTGACCATGATGATCAGCCTCGTCTTCGCAACTTCCCTGAGAATCTCCATGATCTGCACGGAAGTCTCGGAGTCCAGTGCCCCGGTGGGCTCGTCGGCAAGGAGGATATCCGGGTCATTGACCAGGGCACGGGCGATTGCCACACGCTGCATCTGGCCGCCGGACATCTGGGAGGGGCGTTTTTTCATCTGATCCGCCAGACCGACCGCGGTGAGGGCTTCTTCCGCACGGCGTCTCCGTTCGGCCTTGGAAACACCGGACAGGGTCAGCGCCAGCTCCACGTTGGCAAGCACGGACTGATGGGGGATCAGGTTGTAGCTCTGAAAGACAAATCCGATGGAGTGATTGCGGTAGGTGTCCCAGTCACGGTCCGTGTACTTCGCCGTGGGGACGTGACGGATATACAGCTCGCCGCCGGTATACCGGTCCAGACCGCCGATGATGTTGAGAAGGGTGGTTTTACCGCATCCGGAGGGGCCGAGAATGGATACAAACTCGCTTTTCCGGAAGCTGACGGAAACGTCGTGAAGCGCGGTGACGTTCCCGGAAGTATAGGTTTTTGATATGCCTGATAATCTGAGCATGGCTACTCCCTCAGTGAACCGGATGGTTCAAAAATTTACAGTTCAGTATAGCATTTCCTCCGGGAGTATTTCCTAAACAATGTGTAAATTATTTTAGAAATAAAGGAAACTTTTTGTATGCAACCGATTTCCGCCCGGACATACAGTCGTGGGATCCCCTCATTCCCAAACCGTAAGAACGCCGTGCCATGCCCGTCGGGGCTTCCCCACCTTCCCCACATACCCGACCACATCAGCGCAGCGGACGGTCGTGGGATCCCCTCATTCCCAAGCCGTAAGAACGCCGTGCCATGCCCGTCGGGGCTTCCCGACCACATCAGCGCAGCGGACGGTCGTGGGATACCCTCATTCCCAAACCGTAAGAACGCCGTGCCATGCCCGTCGGGGCTTCCCCACCTTCCCCACATACCCGACCACATCAGCGCAGCGGACGGTCGTGGGATCTCTTCATTCCCAAGCCATAAGAACGCCGTGCCATGCCCGTGGGGGCTTCCCCACACAAAAATTCGGGATAAACTATAGACAGTTATCGGTTTTCGTGATATAATCAGGAAAAAGAAAATTATTGCTCAAAGGAGAAATTATCATGGCTGAAACCAAAAAGAAGCTCCGCATCGGTATCATCGGCACCGGCGGCATCGCACACGCTCACGCAAACGCCTACAAGCAGTTCGACGACGTGGAAGTGGTCGCGGGCGCGGATATCATCCCCGGCAAGGCTCGCGCTTTCCTGGATGAATTCGGCTGGACCGAAGCGGACGCCTACGAAACCCACGAGGAACTGTGCGCACGGAAGGACATCGACGCCGTTTCCATCTGCACCTACAACTCCCAGCACGCCGCTCCCTGTATCTGCGCGCTCACTTCCGGCAAGAACGTCATGCTGGAAAAGCCCCTGTGCGTCACCCTCGATGAAGCCAAGGCAATCTGCGCCGTGGAAAAGGCTACCGGCAAGTTCGTTACCGTCGGTTTCCAGCCCAGATACGGCGCCAACGTAAAGAAGGTCAAGGAAGTCATCGACTCCGGCGTTCTCGGCGACATCTACTACGTCGTGGTCGGCGGCGGACGCGTCAAGGGCATCCCCGGCCATACCTTCATCGAAAAGGACAAGGCAGCAGTCGGTGCGGTAGGTGACATCGGATGCTACGGCCTTGATTTCGCCCTCAACTCCATCGGTTACCCGAAGCCCCTCACCGTTTCCGCAAAGCAGTTCGCACACTTCGGCAAGAACCCCAGGAAGTACGCGCAGGCTGACCGGTTCACCGTTGACGACGACTTTGCCGTTGCCATGATCCGCTGCGAAGGCGATATCGTCATCGACTACCGCGCATCCTGGGCCATGAACATGGACACCACCGGCGACTCCCTCTTCTTCGGTACCGATGCAGGTCTGAAGGTCAAGGCTCCCGTGGGATGCTGCTGGGACGGCGCAGCTGGCGATCTGATCCTCTACAAGGACAACGAGGACGGCAAGCAGGTCGCTACCGAGATCCCCGTGGAAGGCAATAACGTGAAGATGGGTATGTTTGAATCCAAGATCCGCGCATTCGTGGATGCCTGCTACACAAACGGTCCCGCTCCCATCCCCACCAGCCAGATTATCTACAACCAGGCCATCATCGACGGCATCATCCGCTCCTCCCAGTGCGGTCATGAAGTGGAAATCGACCTGTAATCGATGACCGGTCCGTAATTCCCGGCAATAACCAAAAGAAGCTGCTGCATTCCGGATTTTTTATCCGAAGTGCGGCAGCTCTTTTCCGTATGGTTTGTTTTTACTTCACATCCGCAGTCACGGTGACAACGGAGCAGGGGGGAACGGTGACTGCACCGTCAAAGGCACGGGTTTCACGGGTGAGGTGTACCTTTTCGGGCTCCTCGAAGGTGTTGCAGTCGTGGGGATCGGCGGAGGTGAGGGTGATGAATTCCGCGGTATCCGCAAGCTCCATGGCGTCGGGGCAGAGGGTGATTTCCGCCGCTTCGGTCATGGACAGGTTTGCGAGGGTCACGGTCAGCTTTCCGTCCTTCACGGATGCGGAGGAGGACACGTTCGGCACGGAGTAGCGGTCCCTCTCAATGGTGCCGTGGGAGCCGGAGATCCGCAGTACGGTGCCGCCCATGTGGGACTTCATCATGTCGAATACGTGGTAGGTAGGGGTGCAGATGCAGTGTTCGCCGCCGGAGAGGAAGAGGGCGTGTAGGTTGTTCACCAGCTGCGCCACAGTCGCCATCCTGATTTTTTCCGCGTGGTTGTTGAAAATGTTCAGTGTGGCAGCCGCAACCATGGCGTCCCGCATCGTGGACTGCTGTTCAAAGAGGTTTTCCACACAGTCCGGGTTATTGGGAGCGGGATCGATGCCGTATTCCTTCATGTGCGTGGAGGGACCGGTGCCGCCTCTGTGCCAGCATCCCCATTCGTCGATGACGAGACGCGCCCATTTTTCCATCCCGTAGCCCACAACGAAGCCCCAGTTGCGCTGGATGGCTCTTTCGATATCCAGTGCCTGACGGAGCTGACGGTACCATTCTTCCTCAGTGAAGGTGAGGGGATGACCCGCCTGACCGCAGTAGAAGTGGAGGGACAGACCGGACATATGCTTTTCGGAGGGTTCCAGAATGCGGAGGGTGTCGTTGGGCCAGTGCCAGTCGGCGTGGTTTGCCCCGGAGCAGATCAGTTCCAGACCCTCTGCGGTGTTGTCCATGATGACGGAGTATTTCCGGTATTCGTGTGCGTACATTTCCCCGGTCATGTTTCCGCCGCCGCCCCAGGTTTCGTTGCCCACGCCCCAGTACTTGACATTGAAGGGTTCCTTCGAGCCGTTCTGTTCGCGGAGCTTTGCGAGGGAGGTTGTGCCTGCGGGGGAGTTGCAGTAGTCCACCCAGTCCCGGATGTCCAGAGGCGTGGTCGCGGTGATGTTTGCGGCAAAGTAGGGCTCTGCGCCGATGAGCTGACAGAACCGGCAGAATTCGTGGGTGCCGACGGTGTTGGGTTCGTACCGTCCGTCGTTCTTCCACCACCAGTTGATGCGGGTGGGACGGTCTTCCACGGGACCGATGCCGTCGCGCCAGTCGTAAATTTCCGCAAAGCATCCGCCGGGCCAGCGCACAACGGGAGCGTCAATGGCGCGGAGCTTTTCGATGATTTCCTTCCGGAAGCCTTCGATATTGGGCACTTCGGAATCCTTGCCGACCCAGATGCCGTCGTAGATGACGCCGCCGATGTGTTCCGCGAAGTGGCCGTACAGCTCGGGAGCAGCGACAGCGATGGGATCGTCGCCGTGAATGTGGAGCTTGAACATGGTTTGGAATCTCCTTTTCGGTTGATTTGGTTTATTGTTAAAGTATTTTCCGCAAAAATCTTAATCTCCGGATTTCATTTTATTCATTGTATCATTCCGCGCATATTTTGTCAATACCGCCCCGGCACATTGACAGGCGGAGAGGAATGTTGTATAATTTATCCAAATCACAAAGGAGGCGGATCATGACACAGATCACATTCGAGGAAGCGAAAAAACATCTCTGCTCCTACGGAACCGCCGTACACTGCGAGGTGTTCCGCCAGTACAAAAAGTGGCATGACAGCGATCACTCGAAATTCTTTCTTGACCGGGGATGCGTCATCATGGAGGACGAATACGATTACAACGGCCGTCACTACATAGATTACAAGGTTCACCAGTGCGCGCCGGACGCCGAAATTGACGCCGTTGCCGGGGAGGAAAAGCGGAAGTGTCTGGAACACGCGGCAAAGTACGAAAATCCCACCGCGTGGGTGGTGAAATTCGTTGTCTCAAAGGTTGAGCTGACCCCGGAGCAGAATCAGTTTTACGGATGGCGGAACTATGCGCGAATGGGGCACCCCGTCACGCCGGATCCCAGAGTGCGTGAGATGAACGGGGACGATATTCCCATGGTGAAAGCTGCCTGCGAGCCGTGGCTTGAGGGGGACACAAACTGGAGCCGTCAGCTGGCGAAGGATTTTTACGACATGGACTACAAGTTTCAATCGGAATTCCAGGAAAACTACGCTCTGTACGGGATTTTCGACGGGGACACCCTCTGCGGCATGGCGAACGCGACCTATGATCCCGATCTGGATCTGGCGTGGCTGCTGGATATCTTCGTTCTGCCGCCGCACCGTGGGAAGGGTTACGGAAAAGCCCTCGTGGAAGCGGCTCTGGCGAAATACCCGGACAAAAAGTGGCACTATCAGGCGGCGCGGGACAATGCTCCGTCAATCGCTCTGGCGAAATCCCTGGGATTCACCCTTGAGGGAGCGGGACTTTTCATTGTTTAGAGAAGAGATAAGAGAGAATAGATAATAGATAATATGCGGAGAGTGAGGTGCGGTTTGATGAAGCTGGGGGTATTTTCGGATTCCCATTATTCGGATAAGGCGGTGGCTTGTGGTACACGGAGACCGTCGATGTCGTATGGGAAGATTAAAGAAGCGATGGGGGCGTTTGCGGATGCCGGGTGTGATCTTGTGATCTGTCTCGGGGATCTGGTGGACTGCTGTGACACCATCGAAGAGGACCGGGCGCGGCTGGATGAGGTGAATGAGATGATTTCCTCCTTTGGACTTTCCTTTTACTGCCTGATGGGAAATCACGATTACCAGAATTTTGACCGGGCGGAGTTTGCTTCCCGTACGTCCTATCCGCCGTTTTTCCTTCGGTTCGGGGAGATTACCCTCATATTCCCCGATGCCAATTACATGGACAACGGCACGCCGGGCGGTGTAATTTACCAAAAGGATGCCCTCGACTGGACGAACGCGTATCTGCCTGCCGATCAGTGCGCGAAACTGCGTGATGTGCTGGCGGAGGAGGATACCGTGAACGCATACGTGTTCCTCCACCAGAATCTGGATCCGGACGTGGAGCGGCACCACATCATCCGCAATGCGGCAGAGATCCGGGAAATTATCCGGCAGTCCGGGAAGGTGCGCGGCGTGTATCAGGGGCATTACCACCCGGGACACGAGAACCTCATCGACGGAATTCCCTATATCACCCTGTCCGCCATGTGCGAGGGGGAGGGAAATTCCTACAGAATCGTTGAAATATGACAAAGAAATACCCGTGAACCGATCCTCATGGACCGAACACGGGTATTTTATTTTGGAAATATTCTCTCCTTATCCGTCATCGCACGAACGGAAAACCAAATCGCCTTCCCCATGCAGGAACTTCATCTTTCAGCCGGACAAACGCGGCTGGGGAAGGCGGCACGAAGGGACGGATGAGGCGTGCAGCTCACTTCGCTGTCTCCGCTGCATATTTCTTCAGTGCGGTGGGAATGGCGTAGTTTTCCCGGATCTCCCCGGCATCCGCCCACACAAAATCACGGGACTGTGCGGCAGTGTCAACGGCGTACCCGATCATGTGCCACTCCGCATGGGTGAAGATATGCTTCGCTGTCACGGATTTTTCCACAGCCAGCGGTTCCATGCCCATTTCCCGGACGGCATCGGCGCATTCATCGGATGACAGATGTCCCATCACGGACGGAAACTCCCACATTCCGATGAGGAGTCCTTCCGTGCGCCTGCGGATGGCGTATTTTGTGCCGCACCGGATCAGGAACACCGTGCGATGTTCGATTTTCCGGGGCTTTTTCGGGGATTTGAACGGATAGTTTTCCGCCGTTCCGGTCAGGTGTCCCCGGCAGATACCGGACAGAGGACAGGATCCGCACCGCGGCGCGCCGCTCGGGATGCAGATGACCTCGCCCAGCTCCATGATGCCCTCGGTGAGACAGCGGGATTCGTCCCCCATGGGGTAGATTTCACGCAGATCGGCGGTCATGCGCTTTTTCACAGCCGGATCTGCTATGTCGCCGCCGTCGCAGAGAAGCCGTGAGACAACGCGCATCACGTTCCCGTCCACGGCAGGTTCCGGCTGACCGTGAGCGATGGATGCAATGGCGCCGGCGGTGTAGTCCCCGATTCCGGGCAGCTTTTTCAGCTCGGCGGCGGTCTCAGGCAGCTCTCCTCCATAGTTTTCCGCAACCGCAATGGCGGCTTTTTTCAGATTCCGGGCGCGGCTGTAGTACCCGAGACCCTCCCACAGCTTCATGAGCCGGTCGTCGTCGCAGTCTGCAAGATCACGCACCGTGGGAAAGGCATCCAGAAACCGCGCATAGTAGGGGATCACCGCCTCGATGCGGGTCTGCTGGAGCATGATTTCCGAAATCCACACATGGTACGGGGAGGGATCCTCACGCCACGGCAGGGGACGTCCGTTGTCCCGGTACCACGCGGTAATCAGGGGAACGGCGGCTTCCAGAAGGGCGGTGTCAGTCACAGATCAGCACCAGCACGGAGTTCGCCGGGATTTCTCCGGTAAAGTCACAGTCACCGAGATTCACGCCGTCCGTGATGATCTTCGCGGATTTCACGTCCCCGATGCCGTTCAGGTTCAGCTCCGCTGCGGTTTCACCCGTATTGGCAATAACAACGGCGCAGTCTTCCCCCTTTGCGGCACAGACATACACGCCGGGGATATCGCATACCGCTTCCGCCTGATTCTGCCGCCGGTACAGCTCATTGAACGCCATGAAGCTGTAGTACGCCGGGAACGGCTCCGCGGTCAGGGGATTGAACATGGATCCGTATACACTGGTGCCGTAGCGGGCATCGTAGAACATGGCGCTGTCCAGGGGAGTGTCCTGCATCATGAGCATCATGGCGGTGACAAGAGCCGCGTGCCGTGCGGTGCCTCTCAGATTCACTTCCGGATTCCACTCGTTGCAGGTGGTCTCGCATTCCGTGAATCCGGCTTCGTTCAGACGGCGGCGTGCGTAGTCCGCAAACACTCTCGTCTTCTCAATGGACGCATAGGAGTGCCAGGAGAAGAAATCCATGGGCGAGCCGTGGGCTTTGATGTAGTCAAGGAACCCGTCGAAGAAGGTGATGAAATACTTTTCCCGGGAGCTTCCGCCGCCGTTTGCGATGTAGTAGAAGCCGCAGGAGGCGTATCCGCCGATCTTCAGATGGGGGAAGCAGGCTTTCAGGTGCTTTGCGGTCACGTCGTACAGCTCGTAATACTGCTCCTTGGTGCCCGTCCACATCTCATTGCGTCCGGGTTCCTCAAAGTTTTCCGGCTCATTCCAGATCTCCCAGTAACGGATGTTGTAGGTAAAGCCGTCCGCCCAGCCTTCGGTGTAGTGACGGATCACGTGCTCGCAGATGACGGCCCACTTTTTGGGATCCTTCGGCGGATCGATCCGGTAGGACTTGATTCTGGCGTCGTTTTCGATGGTCACGCCCAGACGGAAGAAGGGCTCAGCCCCTGCTTTCATGAGGGCAGTGATGAGAAGATCCGTAAAGGTGAAGTCGTAGGATGCGGGATCATCGGGATCGGCATCGAAATTCCGGAACAGGTTTGGGATATCCACCCACCGTCCGCCGCCGTAAGCACCGCCCACATCGTGGAGCCGGGAGAACGGGATTCCCGCTTCGGTGAGGTAATGGAACATTCCGAAATTGCTTCCGGCAAAGGGGGGCTGACCCACGCCGTGCATGGGCTTGATTTTTCCGACGGTGTTCTGAAAATTCACAGTGATTGCTGCCATGGCTTTTTCTCCTTTTTCAATGGAATATGGTTTACGGATTGAAGTATTCCGTGGATTTTTCTTAATCTTCATAGTTTACCGCGTAAACCAGATCGCGTGTTTTTCTTAATCTTCATAGTTTACGGCGTAAACTATACCAGCGGTTTTTCTTAATCTTCGTCCGCTTTTTTTCATTCTACCATCTCCCCTGTATTTTGTCAATACCGCCGGATACATTGACAGAACGAATGTTTTGTTGTATAATTCAGGTAAAAGCATGGAAAAGCTAAGGAAAACTCACGGAAGGACCGCTTATGAAAAACACCCCATTCAAGCTGCACGCACCCTACAAGCCCACGGGGGATCAGCCGGATGCCATCGCGCAGCTGACCGCCGGACTGGATGCCGGAATGCGGTATCAGACCCTCCTCGGCGTCACGGGATCGGGCAAAACCTTCACCATGGCAAATGTCATCGCCAACTGCAACCGCCCCGCGCTGATTCTGTCCCACAACAAAACGCTGGCGGCGCAGCTGTGCACCGAGTTCCGGGAATTCTTCCCCGAGAATGCCGTGGAATACTTTGTGTCCTACTACGATTACTATCAGCCCGAAGCCTACGTGCCCGGGAAGGATATGTACATTGAAAAAGACGCGCTCATCAACGACGAGATCGACAAGCTGCGCCACTCCGCCACCTCCGCGCTGTTTGAACGGCGGGACGTGATTATTGTGGCATCGGTGTCCTGCATCTACTCCCTCGGACCGCCGGAGGAGTACGAAGGTCAGCACATCGGGATCCGACCGGGGCTGGAAATCTCCATGGAAGACCTCATGAAGCGCCTTGTCTCCGTCAGCTACGAGCGCAACGACGTGAATTTCGTCCGGGACAAGTTCCGGGTGCGGGGCGACACCATCGAAATCTACCCGGCAGGCTACACCGAGAGGGCGATCCGGGTGGAATTCTTCGGCGACGAGGTTGACCGGGTATCGGAAATCAATCCCCTGACCGGGCAGGTGCTGGAATACCTCACCTATGCGGCAATCTATCCGGCGACCCACTACGTGGTGGATCCCGCCAAGCGGGAAAAGGCATTCGCGGACATTGAGGCGGAAATGGAAGAGCGCGTGGAATGGTTCCGGTCGCAGGACAAGCTCCTGGAAGCCCAGCGCATCGAGGAGAGAACCCGGTACGATCTGGAAATGATGCGCGAGGTGGGCTACTGCTCCGGGGTGGAAAACTACTCCCGGGTCTTCAGCGGACGGGATCCGGGATCCACACCCTACTGCCTCCTTGACTACTTCCCCGAGGACTACATCATCTTCATCGACGAAAGCCATGTGACCATCCCCCAGATCCGGGGCATGAGCGGCGGCGACCGTGCGAGAAAGCAGAATCTGGTGGACTACGGATTCCGTCTGCCCTCCGCCTTCGATAACCGCCCCCTCCTGTTCCCGGAATTCGAGCAGAAGGCGGGGCAGATCGTGATGGTGTCGGCTACCCCTGCGGATTACGAAGCCGAGCACGCCGAGCAGGTAGTGGAGCAGATCATCCGACCCACGGGTCTGGTGGATCCGGAGGTGGAAATCCGCCCGGTAGAAACCCAGGTGGACGATCTTCTCGGGGAGATCAGGCTCCGCACGGCACGGGGAGAGAGAGTCCTTGTGACCACGCTGACCAAGAAGATGGCGGAAGACCTGACGGAATTTCTGGACGAGCAGGGCGTGAAGGTCAAGTACATCCACCACAACGTGGAGACCATGGAGCGCACGGAGCTTCTCCGGAACCTCCGAATGGGTCTGTTCGATGTTCTGGTGGGGATCAACCTTCTCAGAGAGGGCATCGACCTGCCGGAGGTTACCCTTGTGGCGATTCTGGATGCGGACAAGGAAGGTCTGTTCCGCTCAGCGCGCTCCCTGATCCAGATGATCGGGCGTGCGGCAAGAAACGCGGACGGCAAGGTCATCCTGTACGCGGATCACATGACCGACTCCATGAAGCAGGCCATTGAGGAGACCGAGCGCCGCCGCACCATTCAGCTGGAATACAACCGCGTGAACAACATCACGCCGAAGACGGTGGAAAAGAAGATCGGCGAGCTGATCCGGATCGGTGCCTCCGACGACAACGCCAAGGCAAAGAAGGCAAAGCGGGGACGGGGTGCTGTTTCCGATGCTCCCGTGAAGGACAAGGCGGCGGAAATCGAACGTCTGATTGCGGAAATGAAGCAGGCGGCATCGGAGCTCCGGTTCGAGGAAGCCGCATATCTGCGCGACAAAATCAAAGAACTGCAGATGAAAAAGGACTGATCCGCAAAAAACAAAACGGGCTGCCGCATTTCGGGAGGAAAAACTCCCCGGTGCAGCAGCCCTTATTTTTTTACATCGGATTGATCCAGCTGTGCAGACGCCATTTTCCGCCGGTGCAGTCAAAGATCCCCACCGTGCAGTTGCCGCATTTCACCCGGTCCCGGGACAGAGAAATGCCCATCACCTGATCGAGAAATTCCCTGAGCCATCCGGCATGGGTGAAGACCGCCGCGTTTTCGCAGTCCAGCCCCTCCAGCTGTTCCCGGAAAGTTCTCACACGAGCCGCAATGTCCTCGCGGGATTCGCCGCCCAGCTTTTTGTACCCGGATTCGGCGATCATTTCATTGATCTCCTTCGTCAGGCAGGACAGGGGCTGATCCGCAAGGGAACCCACATTGATCTCCCGGAGCAGGGGCGTGGTTTCCGGACAGCATCCTGGCAGCGCGGTCAGTGCCGTATTCCTCGCACGCTGCAGATCGCTGGAAAACACCCGCTCAAAGGTCACGCCGTCGAGAATTTTCCCGGCACCTCTCGCGTCTTCGTATCCCTTTTCGGTCAGGGCCGCATCAAACCACCCCGTCCAGCGCTTGTTCAGATTGTTTTCACTCTCGCCGTGGCGGACAATGTACACTCTCACTGCGCCGCCTCCCCGTTGTATCCCCTGTACAGGTGCATGATGTTCAAATCTTCCTCCATGTCAAGGCCGTGGGAACCGCATCCGCCGTCGATTTCGTGGCAGCCGTGGTCCATGGCAAATCCGAGGAGTGTGCGGTGGTGCTTCCAGTGTTCTTCGATCAGATCGGCAATCACCCCGAAAATGTGGGCGTTCAGGCGGAGCTCCGCCAGTGCCTCGGGGCTTTCCGGGCCGTGCTTGTGCATCACGGAGTCGTAGTTTCCGTTGTAGATGAGGATGAAGTCATGCTCGTCCCGGAAAATCAGCTCCATGGCTTTTGCATTCACTTCATCGATGCCGCCCTTCGGGTAGTGGAAGTAGTCCATGTCCCGCTCCAGGTAGATCCTGCTGAGGCTGCACTGTCCGTAGGTGATCAGCGCGCACTTCTTTCCGGCACGGAGCAGGGCATCAAAGAGAGTGTCGATGGTGATGACGGGCTTTTCGTACTTCCGGATGCCGTGAACCTCCGGCTGAGCACCCGTGTACATGGTTCCGAAGCAGACGGGCGTCACCGAGGGCATCACGGAGCACAGGGGCAGCGTCACACCGGCGCGGTTCACGGCCGAGCGGCAGAAAGCGGGATATTTCTCCATAATCCACTGTGCGGCGGCATCGGGATTGTACATCACCACACGGTCGGCTTTCTTTCCGCCGAAAATTTCGTCAATATACTGCACCAGGGTTTCGTTGGCCGGTGCGGATTCTGCGGGTGCGTCGATTCCCATGGCGTAGGCCAGTGCGGCGCAGACGGTATCCAGTGAAGTTTGATTGAGCATGATCGTTCTCCTTCCGTTTTTCTGACTCCAGTATAGCACGCCCGCCGGGAAAAATCAAGGGGAAGTGCTGCAATACAGTTTCCGGGAAATGGCATAAACCTCTTGCAATTTACGCGGTTTTATGATAAACTTAACACAATACAATATTACCTCCGGAGGTTCAAGTTTTTATGGAAGAATCCATCAACTACGCGGAATATACCGTGGAGAAAAAGCCCGAAGGCAAAAACCTGCAGAAGCGCATCCTCGTGATCGCCCTCTACGTCATCGCATTCGCCGCCATCTGCTTCGTCATCTCCCTGACTCAGGGTGCCGGTGCGGTATGGGGCGGCGTATTCTTCGTTCTCCTGGTCGCCCTGATCTGGTTCACCTGGCGTCTGGTCAAGGAAGAACGGAAATACGAAGTTATCAATGCCAAGCTGAAGATTCAGGAACTGAACGGCAGCGGCAAGGGCAAGGTTGTTTTTGAAAACCTGGTTTCCGAATTCACCGTAATCGCGCCCATGACCGCCGAATACGAATCCCAGTACAAGAACGCCGACGAAATCCTCGACTTCCGCGGCGACAGCAAGAGTCCCGACTCCTACTTCGCACGTCTGGAAAAGGACGGCAAGTCCACCGTCGTCTGCTTCGAAGCCATCAACAAGATGCTCAAGGTTATGAAGTTCTACAACTCCAAGGGCACCGTTGTTACCGTTGTCCGCCACTGAGTTCTGTCACAGCGAATCATCTCCCGCTTTTCTGCATAGAATGTGTCAATCACATTTCAGGAGAGCGGGATATGCATTTTTCTGACCGGATACCACACCGCCTCGCCGTCCTTATCACGGCGTTTGTTTTCTGTCTGAGTGCCTGTGCACAGAAGTCCGACCTGTTTGCCTACACCGGGGGAGACGCAGCGTTCACCCTGATCTTTCCCTCCGTCAGCGGAGATACGGAAAGCATCACCTGCGCCTGTGCCCGATCGTTTGTCACGGACGAAACGGCGGACTTCACCCTCACCGTCACATCTCCTCCCCGTCTTGCCGGATTCACCGTCACCCGCACGGACGGAAACACCTCGGCAGGATACGGAGAGACCATGATTCCCCTGTCTCCGGAGAGCGCGGAAAACCTGAACCGTATTTTCGATGCCCTCACCGAGACGGGAAGCGCGAAAAAATCCCCGGACGGCGCCCGTACCGTCATCCTCTCCCCATCGGGAACGGTAACCCTGGACGAAGACCTGAACCCCATCGAACTTGAAATTCCCGGAACCACCGTACGGATTCAATGGCCCGTACGGGATCCCTGACAAGGTACATATGAAACACAAAAATACCGCCTACATCTTCCGCGGCGCATTTGCCCGAAACTACAATCAAATACAGCTGCGCTTGCGCGAAAACTGCACGGCCATAGGACGCACCTCCGTTCCGCGGATCATCTGCGTGGTCAAGGCGGATGCCTACGGTCACGGGATCGACACCGCAGCCGGGGCACTGGGCGACGCCGGATGCGACTTTTTCGCCGTTTCCTCGGAAGAAGAAGCCGAAGAGCTGCGCGGCATCGAATCCGCAAACGGACGGCACCCGGATATTCTCATCCTCGGCCACATCATGCCGGAGAACGTCATTGAAATGATCGAGGACGACATCACCTGCGCCATGATTTCCCTGGACAACGCCAAGGAGCTGTCCGAAGCAATTTCCGATTACTACAACTCAAACTATACCCGCATGGCCGACCGGAAGCCCCTGAAAATCCACATCAAGCTGGATACGGGCATGAACCGGGTGGGCTTTGCGGCGGATCCGGAACGGCTTGCGGAAACCGTCCGGGAAATCCAGACCATCAGCGACGACGAAAACCTCCGCATCACCGGAATCTTCACCCACTTTGCCGCCGCCGACGACGAGACCCTGGACGGCAAAATCGTTCCCGGCACGGACGGATACACCCGTCTGCAGCTGGAGCGGTATCAGGCTGCCGTTGCCGCACTGGAAAACGCCGGAGTGGATGTGGGACTGAAGCACGCCGCCAATTCCGCCGCCATTCTGGGCTTCCCGGAGGCATACTTCGACGCGGTGCGTGCCGGCATCATCATCTACGGTCTCATGCCAAACGGCGCCGTGGACGGGGGATTCCGCCCCGCCATGCAGTTTGACTCCTCCGTGACCCATATCCACAGAATCCGAACCGGGGACCGTGTCAGCTACGGCGCCGCATTCACCGCGGATCACGACATGACCCTCGCCACCGTTGCCGCAGGATACGCCGACGGATTCGAACGCGCCTACACGGGATGCTCCGTGAAGATCGGCGGAAATACCTGCCGTCAGGTGGGCAGAATCTGCATGGACCAGTTCATGGTGGACATCACCGATGCCCCGGAGCCCATCCGGATCGGGGATGCCGTGACCCTCTTCGGCGGAGACGACGGAACCATGGTGCGGAATCTGGCAAAACTGGCGGGAACCATCAACTACGAGGTCATCTGCAAGGTTTCCAAGCGCGTGATCCGAGAGGTTGTGACGGATACGCCCCAGCCATCCGCTCCCGGCACAAAAACCCCCACCGTCTACCGGATCGTCCAGAAGGAACGCATGAAAAAAGCATAACGAACAGGCAGGATTTTCTTTTTTGGGAAATTCTGCCTTTTTTGTGCGCCATGCCATCCGCCTTGACAAAGCTTTTCCGCTTTGCTATAATAAAGGAAAAACGACCGCACAAAGGAGAACGCCATGACCAGCCGTGAAAATTACATCGCAGTCGCACGCCGCACCGGATACACCGCCCTGCTGCCGGAATTCAGTATGTGCCCCAGCCTCGCGGAACGGTTCCGGGCATACGCCGCCGAGCATGATCTCCGCATCCCGGAAGGACCCGGTTATGTGTGGGATCTGCCTGCAAAATGTGCATCCCGGGAGGAGTTTCTCACCTATTACCCCGGAAAAACCTTCAAGCCCGGCACCCACATTGACGGATGGGGCGTTGCCCACGAACCCGGATCCGCCGCGGCCTTTCACATGACCTATATGCACCATCCCATGGAGGATTTCGATTCCCCTGAGCAGATTCTGGCGTATCCCTTCCCGGTGTTCGACCCGGACGGAAACGGCACGGAAGCGCAGGCAGATGCCGTAAAGAAGCTCCATGACGCCGGCCGTCCCGTGATCGGAAGCATGCAGTGCACGGTCTGGGAAACCGCATGGTATATGCGGGGCATGGAAAACCTCATGTGCGACATGATGGCGGAGGATCCCATGGCGGAGATTCTTCTGGACCGGGTGACGGATCTTGCCGTTCAGCGTGCCGTCAGCTTTGCCCGTGCGGGAGCGGATGTGATCTTCCTCGGGGACGATATCGGAATGCAGCACACCATTATGATGAGCGAAGGCCTGTACGGCGAATGGCTGAAGCCCCGTCTGAAGCGCGTCATCGATGCCGCCCGTGCCGCAAATCCCGATGTGCTGATTTTCTATCACTCCTGCGGACACGTCACCGAGCTGATCCCCCAGCTGATCGAAGCGGGCGTGGACGTTCTCGACCCCGTTCAGCCGGAGTGCATGGATTTCAGACAGATTTTTGATACCTTCGGCGACCGGCTGTCCTTCCACGGAACCATCGGAACCCAGTCCGTGATGCCCTTCGGCACTCCGGATGAGGTACGGCGGAAGGTGTTTGAGCATCTGGATATCGCAGGTCCCTCCGGCGGCCTGTATGTCTGCCCCACCCATCTTCTGGAACCGGAAGTCCCCGTGGAAAACGTGGCGGCGTACATTCAGGCGTGCATTGACTATACCGAAAGATAACAGAAAAGGCAGGCTTCCCTGGGCAATCGGGGAGAACCTGCCTTTTGTGCGCTCGGACAGCCAGTTCTTGGGCATATTCTTGACAAAATATGCCACAGATGTTATAATATAGGCAATACTGTCGAAAAACACGGATAAAACGAGGAGAAACACAGAAATGTCTATGCTGGAACAGATTCTGCCCTGTAACCTGAACAAACCCTACATCTTTATCAGCTACAGCTCCAAGGACCGCGAACGGGTTCTGGAGGATGTGCTGGAGTTTCAGCGCCGCGGCTACAATGTGTGGCTGGACGACCTGAATCTTGATAAAACCAATCCTTCCTGGAAGGTGGATGCCCTGAAGGCGATCGAAAGCTACTACTGCCAGCTGGTCGTGTTCTATGTAAGCAGATGGTCCCTGACCAGTGACAACTGCTACGAAGAGCTCTGCCATACCCGTCATGAGGATACGATTGCCTATCACAACGAGGAAGTGAAGTACATCGCCGTGGAGCTGGAATCCATCGGGAACATCGTATCCTATAAAAACAGGGTTTTTGACGAACTGATGGAAGACGAAACGGTTTCCCTGAAAGAGCGTCAGGATCGCGCCAAGGTTCTGCACAATTTTATCCGGGATTTCTTCAACACCAACAATGAAAAGGTGCGTGTGCATCCCCGGGACGAAGCAAACCGGAAAATGGATTACTACACCGACGTGACGGCCGCTTTCCCGGACAAAACAAGGATCCTTACAGGGATGCCAGCTGACCCGACCAAGAAACCTGTGAATACGGTCACTTCCGTTCCTGGAATCCAGACTGAAACATATACAGAAAAAAGTTCTGTGGAAAAGTGGTATGCTGAAGCTCAAGGGTACTATGAGCTCGGAGAATACTCTCGCGCCATACAGATATGGAAAAGATTTGCCGAACAGGGAGTTGCACATGCCCAGTACAAGCTAGGTATGTGTTATCGTACGGGTCGCGGCATAAACAGAAATTCTAAAGAAGCGGCAAAGTGGTACCACAAAGCCGCAGAGCAGGGAGATGCGGGTGCACAGTATTATCTGGGCTTGTGTTACGATGAAGGCACCGGAGTACCACAGGATTACAACGAAGCGGTAAAATGGTACCACAAAGCTGCGGAACAGGGGCATGCGGATGCACAATTCAAGCTGGGCTGGTGTTACAGTGGTGGATACGGTGTGCTGCAGGATTATTCGGAAGGAATAAAATGGTATCGCAAAGCCGCAGAGCAGGGGAATGTATATGCCCAGTATAGTCTGGGAGTATTTTATCATTACGGTAGGGACGTACCTCAGAATTACGATGAAGCAGTCAAATGGTACCGCAAAGCTGCAGAACAAGGTGATGCATCAGCCCAGTGTCATCTGGGATGGTGTTACGAAAAAGGATACAGAAACTACGATGAAGCGGTAAAGTGGTTCCTCAAAGCCGCAGAACAAGGAAATGCAGATGCCCAGTACAAAATGGGATGGTGTTGCCAAAAAGGCTATGGCGTACCGCAGGATTACGCTGAAGCTGTAATGTGGTACAAAAAAGCCGCAGAACAGGGAAACACAAGCGCAAAAAGCGCACTTACCCGCGAAGAACTCAAACCCTACCTCTGACCCCGCCGCCCGGACCGGCAGATCTGAACTGCTGATCCGGGCATTTTCGCTTTCTCCCCATCCTGCGGCGGAACAGGGCGCTTCCCGGAAAATATATTAACAGAATAAATCCGCTTTTGGATATATTGTTGACAAAACATACCGCAGATGTTATAATATAGGCAATACTGTCGAAAAACTACGGATGGAATGAGGAGAAACTTCAGAAATGTCTATGCTGGAACAGATTCTGCCCTGTAACCTGAATAAACCCTACATTTTTATCAGCTACAGCTCCAAGGACCGCGAACGGGTTCTGGAGGATGTACTGGAGTTTCAGCGCCGCGGCTACAATTTGTGGCTGGACGACCGCAATCTTGACAAGACCAATCCGTCCTGGAAAGTGGATGCCCTGAAGGCAATCGAAAGTTACTACTGCAAACTGGTCGTGTTCTATGTAAGCAGATGGTCCCTGACCAGTGACAACTGCTACGAGGAGCTCTGCCATACCCGATGCAAGAAAACGGTCGCGTATCACAACGAGGAAGTGAAGTACATCGCTGTGGAACTGGAATCCATCGGAAACATCACCACTTACAAAAACGACGTATTTGACGAACTGATGGAAGACGAAACGGTTTCCCTGAAAGAGCGTCAGATGCGCGCCGAGGTTCTGTACGATTTTATCAATGATTTCTTCAACACCAACAACGAGAAGGTGCGCGTGCATCCCCGGGACGAAGCAAACCGGATCATCGATTACTACACGGACGTGACGGCCGCTTTCCCGGACAAAACAAAGATCCGGAAGAGCACCCGGACGGCTGCACCCGAACCGAAAGTCCCCGTCCCCGCAGAACCCGTACCTCCCAAACCCGTGCCCGGTCAGACCGCGCCTCCGATTCCGGAAATCTTCGAGAAATACGATCCCAAACCGGAAGTTCCGCCGGAACAGTTATATGAAAAAGCACAGACTTATTATGACGCCAAGGACTATGAAGAAGCGGTAAAATGGTACCGGAAAGCCGCAGTTCTGGGGCATGTAAAAGCACAGAACAATCTGGGCTGGTGCTTCGAAAACGGCTACGGCACCGAAAAAGACTACACCGAAGCCGCAAAATGGTATCTCAGAGCCGCAGAGCAGGGGGATGCTTCGGCGCAGTGCAGTCTGGGCTGGTATTATCAATACGGCAAAGGCGTGTCCCAGGATAACACCGAAGCGGTCAAGTGGTACCGGAAAGCCGCAGAGCAGGGGAATGCCTCGGCGCAGTGCAGTCTGGGCGAGTTCTACCAATACGGCAGCTGCGTTCCGAAGGATACCGACGAAGCGGTCAAGTGGTACCGGAAAGCCGCAGAACAGGGGAATGAAAGAGCCAAAAGAGCGCTTACCTTCCTTGAATTACAACCCTACATCTGATCCCTATTCCACAGAACCATACAGAAAACGCCCGGACCGGCAGACCTGCTGCTGATCCGGGCAATTTTTTATTTCTTCATTCCGTCCGCGATTTCATTCGCCGCACGCATCACGGCGAGTCTCGCGCTCTCATAGGTCAGACCGCCCTGCATGAATGCCGTATACGGTGCGCGCATGGGGCCGTCCGCGGACAGCTCAATGGATGCGCCGCCGGTGAATGCGCCTGCCGCCATGATGACGGGATCCGCGTATCCGGGCATTTCCCACGGATAGGGGACAACGTGGGCATCGATGGGGGACGCGGACTGGATTCCCCGGCAGAACGCCACAAGTCCGTCGCCGGTGCCGCATTCCACGGCCTGCACGATGTCGGAACGGCGTTCGTTCCAGCGGGGGCTTACCTTCAGACCCAGTTCTTCAAACATATACGCCGCCAGATGTGCGGTTTTCATGGCCTGCGCCGTGGTGTGGGGTGCGTAGAACAGCCCCTTGATGAGGTTCCGGTTCTGTCCGAGGGAGGCACCAACGTCAAGACCCACGCCGGGGGAGGTCAGCCGGTTGCCGCACTGACGCACCGCTTCTTCGTCGCCGCAGATGTAGCCGCCGATGTCCGCCATGCCGCCGCCGGGATTCTTGATGAGGGAGCCGATGATGATATCCGCCGCGCTTTCGCCTTCTTCGTTTGCCCAGGTGGGTTCGGAGATTTCGGTGAATTCGCCGTAGCAGTTGTCCACCATCACGATGGGCTTACGGATGCCCAGCTCCCTGGCGGTGCGCCTGACGAAGTCCGCGGTGACCTTGATCTGATGGGAAGTGAGCGTGGGACGGTCGGCGTAGCCCTTGGATCTCTGGAGGTACACGATCTTCACCTGCTCGCCGTGGGTTTCAAGGAACTGACGGATTGCGGGCAGGTCGATGGGCATGTTTTTGTCGGGGATCATCTCGGTTTTCTCGAAGCGCACGCCCCAGTCGATGAGGGAGCCTTCGCCTGCCGGAGCGGTACCGATGCCGATAACGTCCAGGAGGGTGTCATAGGGAGTGCCGGTGACGGAGCAGAGGATGTCGCCTGGTCTGAGCACACCGAACAGTGCCACAGTGATGGTGTGGGTGCCGGAGAGGAGGGAGGGACGCATGAATCCGCTCCGTGCCCGGAAAATCTTCGCGCAGAGGATGTCGATCATGTCCCGTCCTCTGTCGCCGTAGCCGTAGCCCGTGGAGGGAGCAAACAGGGATTCGGAGACTTCGCATTCCCTGAAGCAGTCCAGGACGTGTTCGGTATTGAAGCGTGCGATTTCGTCGATATCGGCGAAAAGATCGCGCATATCGTATTCCGCCTGAGCGGCGAGCTTTCTGATGCTGTCGGCAATAAGCATGGTGTTTGTACTTCCTTTTATGTTTCTCTTAATCTTGATTCTTTTATCTTGATCTTATCAAATCTATTTTTGACGATGCCCATCGTTTGGGGAACTCCTGCGCGGAGGGCGGACAAGGATCCTCGAGCCGGACCCTTGTCAATCCCGGCTTTCAAGAACCGATGGTTCTTAAAAATCTCCTTTTCGCCGGCTGCAGTTGTTGTTTCTGATGCACGGCTCACCGGGACATACGGGCGGGATTGTAACTTTGAACGCCGGGGGCGCGAAACTGTAATTTTGTCTGTCTTACAGTCTGTCAGTGCAGCGGAATTTCTCGTCTTGCCGCCGGCAGGGCTGAAAACAAAAGGGCAATCCGCATTTGCTGAAAAAATCGTTCAATCGCTGAAAATCCCGGCTGCACGCTGCGATAAAGGGAGAATCCAAAGAACCGCAGGTTCGTGGCAGCGTGGATTCACAAGGAGGTGGCTGCGGAGCCTCCTTGTGCGCCCTCCGCGGAGGAGTCCCTTCACGAAGGCTTCGTGCAAATCGGATTTGTTTCGATTTCTGAAATCGCTCCCGCACGTCAGGTGCAGATTACCGCTTCATCTGCATCCAGATCAGCAGCACGGACACGTCCGCCGGGTTGACGCCGGAGATGCGCGCCGCCTGACCCACGGTTGCGGGCTTCACCTGATTGAGCTTCTGCGCCGCCTCGGTGCGGAGTCCCTTCACGGTCATGTAGTCCACGTCGTCGGGGAGGCGCGTGGTCTCGGATTTCTGCTGACGGGCAACTTCTTCCAGCTGATGTTTGATATATCCCTCGTACTTGATCTCCGTCCAGACTCTCTCCCGGAGCTTCCGGGGCAGATCGGGACGTGCCGGGTCAAATTCCGCGGTGCAGTCGTAGTCCAGACCGGGACGGCGGATGATGTCGCAGAGCGTGGTGCCCGAGGAGATGGGTGTGCTTCCTTTTTCCTCAAGAAGGCGGTTGATGCCGGAATTGGGCCCCAGATTCACATGGCGCAGTCTCTCCACTTCGTCCTGCACTGCCTGAGTACGGGCGAGAGTTTCGTTGTATCTCTCGTCGGAGAGAAGACCGGCGTAGTGCCCGTACTGCGACAGCCGTTCCTCCGCGTTGTCCTGGCGGATCAGAATCCGGTATTCGCTGCGTCCGGTCATGATCCGGTAGGGTTCGTTTGTTCCCTTGGTCACCAGATCGTCAATGAGGGTACCGATGTAGGAGGAATGTCGGGGCAGGATGATCTGCTCCATGTCCCGGAGGTACAGGGTGGCATTCATCCCGGCGAGAAGTCCCTGTGCGGCGGCTTCTTCGTACCCGGAGGTGCCGTTGAACTGTCCCGCGCCGTAGAGACCGTGGATTTTCTTGAATTCCAGCGTACCCCGCAGCTCCAGGGGATTGACGCAGTCGTACTCGATGGCGTAGGCGTAGCGCATGATCTGTGCGTGCTCGAATCCCTTCAGGGAGTGGAGCATTTTCACCTGCACATCCGCCGGGAGGGAAGAGGAGAATCCCTGCAGGTAGATCTCGTCGGTGCTGTGTCCCATGGGCTCCACGAAGAGCTGATGCCGCTCCTTGTCGGCGAACCGCACCACTTTGTCCTCAATGGACGGGCAGTAGCGGGGGCCGGTACCGTGGATTTTTCCGGAGTACAGGGGGGAACGGTGGATGTTCTCGTGGATGATCCGGTGGGTTTCTTCGTTGGTGTAAACCACGTAGCAGGAAATCTGCTCGATGGCGTTCAGTGCCTCTTCATCGGTGCGGCTGGAGAAGGGTGTGATGTATTCCTCCCCGTCCTGACGCTCCAGAACGCTGTAGTCGATGGATCTGCGGTGGATTCTGGGGGGCGTACCGGTCTTGAACCGCATCAGGTCAATGCCCAGCTCCCGGAGTTTTCCGGTCAGTCCGGTGGCAGGCAGGGAATTGTCGGGGCCGGATGCCTTTTTCACGTCTCCCACATGGGTAGTGCCGCCCAGATAGGTTCCGGTGCAGAGAATGGCGGCGCGGCAGGCAAAATCCCCGCAGGGCTCGGTGCGTACGCCAACCACCTTGCGGAGTCCGTCGGGCGTTTCTTCGGTGAGAATTTCGGTGACCTCCGCCTGAATCACGGTGAGGTTTTCGGTCTGCTCCACGACGGATTTCATCATATCGGTGTACAGACGTCGGTCCGCCTGCACGCGCTTGGACTGAACCGCCGCACCTTTTGAGGTGTTGAGCGTCCGGGACTGCATGGTGCACCTGTCGGCGATATATCCCATTTCACCGCCCAGCGCGTCGATTTCAAAGACCAGATGTCCCTTGCCCGTGCCGCCGATGGAGGGGTTGCAGGGCATATTGGCGATGGCGTCCAGGGACAGGGAGAACAGCGCCGTATTCAGCCCATAACGGGCACCGATTCTGGCGCAGGCGAGAGCGGCTTCCACACCGGCATGACCGGCTCCCACCACGGCAATATCAAATTCCGGTGTATTCGTGTATGACATTGGAGATTCCTCCGTTGAAAATTGCATAATTTAACATTATATTATATCACGGACAGCGGCGGTTCGTCAAGGCTGAGAGAAAAAAACTGCCGCACGGCGCGGAAAATCACGCGAATGCGGCAGAATATGGAATTATTGGACGGTTACTTCGTATTCCCGTGTCACATGATCCGGCTTGCTGACTTCCACAGTGTACTCGCCGGGTTCCACATCGGGAATGGAGAAGGATGCGGTGCCGGAGGTGTTTTCCACGGTGACGGTTCTGATCACCTCGCCGTCCGCGAGAAGCCTGATGGTCACGTCCGCGGTGTCTCCCCAGGATACAAGGGATCCGGTGATGGTGCAGAGCTGTGTTCCGCCCACGGTGACAGCGATAACTTCACCTGTCACGGAAGCACTCTTCGTCCCGGATACGCCTGTGTTGGTGTTGGTGATGACAACGGTATAGTACAGGGTACCCTCGGTTTCCGATGAAGGTCTGTATCCGGCAGAAACAGCACCTTCGATGGGTTCAAATTCCCCGTCGGGGGTATCGCTGACGTACCACTGATAGGTGAGGGAGCCGCCGTCGGTCACGGATGCGGACACAAACAGCGCGATATCTTCCCCGGTTTCACAGGAGAAGGACGCGGTCTGGGCGAAGATTTCGGGAACTTCAGCGGCTGTACCGGATGCCACGGTGACCTTTGCGGTGCGGCTCTGTGCATCGGCGCTATGGGTTCCGTTGGTGTTGGTGACGATGACATAGTAATACTTCACGCCTGCAGTGTCGGTAGAGGGGGTATAGGAAGCATCGGCTGCCCCCTCAATCTCGGTGAACTCCCCATCAGGGGTATCGCTGACGTACCACCGGTAGGTGAAGGTGCCTGCGGATGCCGCTTCTGCCAGCACGGTCAGGGCAGCGTCGTCCCCGGTGAAGCAGGCGATGTCCTCGGGATCCGCGGTAATGACAGGTTCCGCCACATCGCCGAGAGAGAAGAAGGGAATGTCTTGTTTCTTGGCATAGGTTTCCGCATAGGAGCCGGTGTAGCCGTAGATGGTGAGGTTGGGGAGGCGGTAAGAAGGATAATTATAATCACTGTCGGTGTGGAAAGCACAAGAGCCGATTGAGGTTACACTTGCCGGAATCGCAATCCCTGTAAGCGAGTAGCATCTGTTAAATGCCATGTCTCCAATAGAAGTTACACCGTTCGGAAGAGTGATACTTTTAATTCCGCCACAGTCATAAAAAGCAGATGATCCGATGGAAGTCAGATTGTCCGGAAGATCAATGTATTTCAGCGCGTCACAGCCGTAAAAAGCAGATGTTTCGATGGAGGTTATGCTGTCAGGTAAATATACATCCGAAAGTTTTGAACAGTTTTTGAACGTACGACTGGGGAGTTTGGCTGTGTTTTCCGGGATTCTTGCTTTCGTCAGTGATGTGCAGCCAGAGAATGTATAAGTTCCCATATAGGAAATACTGTCCGGCAGAGAAACCGCAGTCATTTTTGTGCAGTTCTGGAACGCCTTATCCCCGATTTTTGTAATTCCGTCATGTACGGCAACGGACGTTATGTCCGCACAGCCGTCAAACGCTTTGTTCCCGATTGCCTCAACCGGATATCCGCCGAGAGTTTCGGGAATCACAACATCCCCGGAAATCGTGGTTTCAACGTCCGTGATGGTAGCCTTGCCGTTCAGAACGATGTAGGTGTAGTCGTCCTCGCCTTCCGCGAAGACTGTGAGTGCCATCACCGCGCACATCAGAAGTGCGGCAATGAGCCAGAGTTTCTTTTTCATACTGTCCTCCCAAAAGAATGATTTTTCTTCATGCATCAATACCGGTCAAGAAAGCTGTGCTGTTCGCCGTCCAGCTTGTATCCCACCAGGGTGTCGGCATTTGCCCGGTGGATGGCGTTGAAGATATTCTTCTCCACGTCCGGATTGGTCTTTTTCAGCTCCCGGATCAGACGCTTGGTCTCACGCCGCTTGGAAGCCTCCTCGTCCACCGCCGCCTTTTCCGTCATCAGACACGCGCACCGGAGAAAATGCAGGTCGTTGTACCGCGCCCACGCAATGATGGCGTCCTCGTGGATCTTGTACATGGGACGGATCAGCTCCATGCCGGGGTAGTTGGTGCTGTGCAGCTTCGGGAGCATTCCCTGAATCTGGGAGCCCCACAGCATCCCCATCAGCGTGGTCTCGATCACGTCGGAGAAATGGTGTCCCAGCGCGATTTTGTTGCACCCCAGGGACTGTGCATAGGAATACAGATGCCCCCGGCGCATTCTGGCACAGAGATAGCAGGGATTTTTCTCCTGCTTTTCCGCCACCGAGAAAATATTGGTCTCAAACATCTTCACCGGCAGATCCAGCTTCCGGCAGTTTTCCAGAAGAAGCTCACGGTTCTCCGGATTGTACCCCGGATCCATGGCGATGAATTCCAGTTCATAGGGCACATCCGAATGCCGCTGCAGCTGCTTCAGCAGAACCCCGAGCAGAGCGGAATCCTTGCCCCCGGACATACAGACCGCGATTCTATCCCCCGCTTCGATCAGCTTATACTCCTTCAGCGCGGCGGTAAAGGGTCCCCAGATCTCCTTCCGGTACTTCTTCAGAATGCTGTTGACCGGATCCCGGTACCGGGGCGTGCTGTCCTGTTCGTTCATGTTTTCCTCACTTTCCCCTGTCCGCAAGAGAACGCTCAAGCTCCGCGGCGCAAAGATCCCGGATGATTTCTCCCGCCATGATCAGACCGGCCGCGGCAGGCACAAAGGCACAGGAGGCAGGCGTGGATCTGCGGAAGGGCGCTCCCTCTTCCGGCACATCCCCCGGCTGGAATTCCGGCTTCAGAGCAGGCTCCCGGGAATATACCACCTTCAGACCGGATACCCCCGCCTTCCTCAGCTCACGGCGCATCACGGACGCAAGGGGACATACGGAGGTTTTGTAGATGTCCGTCACTTCAAACCGGGTGGGATCCAGCTTGTTGCCCGCACCCATGGCGGAAATCATGGGAATCTTCAGCCGGTCGCAGACCTTCGCCAGATACAGCTTGGCGGAAACGGTGTCGATGCAGTCCGCCACATAGTCGAATCCGGTGAAATCCCATGACTCCATCAGCTCCGGCAGAACGAATTCCTGACGGCAGATCACCCGGCAGTCCGGGGCAATCTCCCGGATTCTCATGGCAGCAGCCTCCGTCTTGGGCATCCCCACCGTCTTCACCGTGGCGATGATCTGACGGTTCAGGTTGGACTGCGCCACCGTGTCCCCGTCGATGAGGGTCAGCGTTCCGATGCCGGAGCGTGCCAGCGCCTCCATGCAGTGACCGCCCACACCGCCAACACCGAATACGGCGACATGGCAGTTCTTCAGCTTCTCCACGGACTCCCGTCCCAGCAGCATTTCCGTTCGTTCCAATACAGACATAATAAAACCTCAAACTCCACCCTCCGCAAACACCGCAGAGGATTTTTTGTTATATTTTTGGGTTGTCTCCCCCATAAGCAAGTGCAGGTCTAACCCGTTGTGGCGGTTATCTTACAATTTCAGCTGAAGATTATCCCCGTCCCCCCGTAAACCTGACCTCGGAGAATTTTTCCCAAAGGAAAAATTTCAAAGAGTGGGGCGGTTATCTTACAGTTTCAGCTACACTATATCCCCTTCTCCCCCGTAAGCCTGACCTTGGAGAATTTTTCCCAAAGGAAAAATTTCAGAGAGTGGGGCGGTTATCTTACAGTCCAAGCTGAAGCAAATCCCCGTCCCCCCGTAAGCCTGACCTCGGAGAATTTTTCCCCAAGGAAAAATTCTCGGGAGTGGGGCGGTTATCTCTACCCTTAAGCTGAAGATTATCCCCGTCTTCCCCCGTAAGCCTGACCTCGGAGAATTTTTCCCAAAGGAAAAATTCTCGGGAGTGGGGTGGTTGTCTCCCCCCTACAGCTACACTATATCCCCACTCAGTGCTCCGCCGTCAGTCTGATGAGCTTGGCACGGTCGTCGTCATCGGCAGCCTTGTTCCGTCTCAGCGCACCGCATCTGCGGCATTTGTGGGTGATGATGAACCCCTTTTTGGGATCCGGCTCCGCGGTCACGGGATCCATGACGCCGCCGCAGTCCGAGGCACGGTCCCCCGGATTCACATCCAGATGAAGACTGCACAGACACTTGGGAC
>JAFQWY010000279.1 GCA_017407225.1 Clostridia bacterium
CCCCTTCTGCCTCATGTACAACCGCCTGGAGGACAACGAGCTGGATCTCATTCTGGGCGCGTCCATGATGGAACCCGACGTCCGTCTGAAGACCAACGAAGCCGGATTCTGCGACACCCATCTGGGTCTGATGTTCAATCGCGGCAAGAGACTTCCTCTGGCACTGATGCTGGAAAGCCACCTGGACGCCGTTGCCAAGGATCTGGAAGGCAACATGGGAATGTTCATCGCAAAGACCGGCGACAACACCGCAAAGCGTCTGGAAAAACTGGATCACAGCTGCTACATCTGCGACAGAATCGAGTATAATTTCTCCCGCATGATCGAAACGGCGGCGCTTCTGTGGCAGGCCGATCAGAAATTCCACGACAAAGTCACGAAAGCCCCCTTCTTCTGCCTCAAGCACTACGGGCTGTTCGTGAAGGCCGCGAAGGAGAGACTGTCCAAGAAGGATTTCGCGGAATTCTACAAGACTGTGAGCGAGATTGAGACGAAGTACTTCGACAAGCTCCGTGCGGACGTGTCCTGGTTCTGCAAGAAGTTCGACTACCGCTACGAAGAAGAGCCGTGGGGGGATGCCAAGGATGCACCCGAGAGAGCGCGGCTGTTCCTGGGCGGCGACCTGCACGTTCACGAAGATACCAAAAAGGCAAGCGACGGTCTGACCTGACAGACAAAAATATATCCGGCAGTTTTGGGGAAATCCCGGTCTGCCGGATTTTTTTATTTATTTCGCGTACTGCTTCAGGGTTTCGATGATTGCTTCAAATTCATCATCGCCGCGGAGAATTGCACAGTCTTTATCCTGTAGATAGGCCAGCAGGGCGTGGGAGCGGTTGTGGGTGTCGTGCCACCAGCGTTCGTCGCCTGCCATGCCGCGCGGAATCGGGGACGTATGAGGGGTTCCCGCTTCATAGGTGTCAAAGTGAAGTGCCATTTCAGCCGCCTCACGGATGCAGAACAGTGCATCGGATGCATGATTCCGCCGGAGATGGATTGCCGCCATTTTACTGCGGATGACTTCGATATACTGTGCGTAGAACATGAAGTCTCCGTCGGGGATCAGGAGCCGGAACATCCGCACGCTCATCTCCATCAGCTCAAGCTTTTCCTCGTCGGTATACACCGGTGTGCCGTTGTCGTTCACACAGTCCAGAAGCTCATCAAGCTGGTATCCCATGGCGTGGACAAACTGCCCCACCACTTCGGTCTGATGGGCCTGCGCTTTTTTCGTCCCTTTGTAAATCCGCCCCAGCAGCTCACCCGATGTCCACGATGCTTCCATGGACTTTGCCAGCTCTTCCGCTTCCTCTGTGCGTCCCAGCTGCGCGAACCACAGGCAGGAAATGATGATTGCCTCATTGCGGATTTTCGTGTCGGGTGAAGTACGCAGAGTATCCAGATACGCAAGTGCGCGCTTTTTGTTGGCGTCCCGCTCGTCTTCCGGCGCCATGTGGTTATAGAGATAGATCTCCTCCGCGTAAAACTGCATCAGTTTGTGGGAATCCGGGTACTGCCCGAGGGCATCCGCCGCCATCCGGATGGATCGTGCGTGATCCCCCGTACAGGCCGTTTTGTGAGCCGACTGATACAGCTCCTCGATTTTCCGCTGTTTGCTGTCAATGTCAATGCCGAGAAGGATATCAGCGGACACTTCAAAAATACTGCACAGCGGTGCCAGCTGGGAGAGATCGGGGGCAGTCCGGGAAGTTTCCCATCCGCTGACCGCCTGGGACGAGATCCCCAGCATTTCCGCCAGCTCTTCCTGTGTGATGTCCCGTTCCCGCCTGAGTCTGCGGATCGTTTCGCCGATTGTCATAAAATCACCTCATAAATCAATACTGAACCGGTTCGCAGTATGAGTATAACAGACCTGCGGAGCTTCTGCCAGCAAACAGATGCATTCCGCAGGTCAAGTGCTGCTTGGATTTTCCAATCCGTTCTGTATTATGTGCCGTCTCCCCAGCGTTCGTAGTAGAACAGGTACTGCTGGCACAGTCCTTTGTATCTGCCGAGGGGGGCGGGATCGAATCCGTCGGGGAAATGCCGTGCAAGGGATTTCTTCATCCACACATCCACGGGGAATGCCTCGGTTTTATGGAATCCGAACAGGAGCACGCAGGAGGACACCTTGGGTCCCACGCCATGGATCCGGCAGAGCATTTCGGTGCATTTTCCGTAATCCTTACAGGCGGCAATTTCGCTGAGATTCACTTCCCCGGATGCCACTTTCACGGCAGCATCGTGTATGTACTTTGCACGGAATCCGGTGCGGAGGGCGAACAGATCGTCCACGGATGCGCCGGCAAGTGCTTCCGGGGTGGGAAAGGCCCTGTTTTCGCCGTAGTTTTCGCACAGTGCGGTGATGATCTTTTTGATTCTCGGAATATTGTTGTTCTGGGAGACGATGAAGGAGATGAGGGTCTCGAAGGGATCCTGCCTGAGAATCCGGATTCCCCGCCCGTAGCCGACAGCGCGGGACATGGTTTCCCGGTATCCGTCGCTGGGCATGGCGGCGAGGATTGCCTCATCTGCGGCGGCGTAATCCTCATCGAAATCCAGATAGGGCTTCCAGATTGTCTCGTATTCATCGGGAGTGGTACCGGTGAGGATCAGTCTGTCCCCGATCTGGGTGAACTGGATCCACCGTCCGAAGGCATTGCCGAACACGGAGACGGCGTCGGGGGCTTCCCGGCAGGGGATTTCATCAAACCGGAAGGTCTGTCCGCAGTCGAAGGTTTTTCTGAGGGAAAAATCACCGCATCCGTCCAGGGTGACGTACATCCTGTCAGACGCGGTGAATCCCACGTCAGTGATACGTGGTTTGCCAGATTTTGGAGAATTCGTCGAAGACGGATTCTCGGGAGCGGGACGGATATCCTGCAGTTCCGGCTGAAAAATATTCCCGCTCATTTTGTAGCCGCGATGTGGGGCCAGTAGATTCTCAGGTAGTCGATGCCGGACCACAGGGTCATGATGGTCATGGCCGCGATGGTGATGTAGGAGAGCAGATGCCATTCGGTGAAGGGCTGGAAGGGAAGGATGACGGGCTCCAGAAGAACGGCAACGATGCACACCATCTGGGTGGTGGTCTTCACCTTGCCGAGCCATGCCGCCGCGATGACGATGCCGGACTTGTTGGCGCAGATCATACGCACGGAGGTTACGGCGAATTCACGGAAGATCACGATAGCTGCCGCCCATACGAACACGGGACGGAGGTAGTCGTACTTGACGAGGATGCCCAGCATGGCGGAGATGACGAGGACTTTGTCGGCCAGGGGATCCATGAACTTGCCGAAGTCGGTGATGAGGTTATACTTGCGGGCGATTTTGCCGTCGATCATGTCGGTGAGGGACACGCTGCCGAAGACGGCGGCGGTTACGATGCGCAGTACGGTGTCGGACATGGGCAGCGGTACGCACAGCAGCACCAGAAACACGGGAACCATGCACATACGGAACATGGTGAGTTTGTTGGGCAGATTCATAATGGTTTGTACTCCTGAATTCTGTGAAATTCAAACTTCACGTTTGAGAGGTTTATGAAGAAAAGACTGACGTCTTTTCAATTTATTTACTCCACTGCGCGTGGGGCGGACAAGAGGACTGGTCGCAGCCCTCTTGCCAATCACCCCGACCCGAGGGCTTTCCACCCTCAGGACTCCCCCTGCCGCAGGCGCGTACCCGTGCAGTTGTAATCGTTTGCGATCCGCCGCTCGGTGGCGGTTTCTTTGGTTTCCGCGCATTTGACAGCCCTGCCGGCGGCGAGATATGACTATTTCGGGCACTGACAGCAGTGGGGGCGGGATATCAGCTGCAACTTTTCAGGCACCGGCTGACATACGGTTTTGTTTATTATCTGTTCTTTACTCAGCGGCGTGATACCGTACTTAAATCTGGAAGTTCAGCAGGGCCTCGCCGACGAGGTCATAGTCCATGGCTTCGGTGATTTTTACGTCGATGATTTCGCCTTCCGCGATGCGGAGATTGGGCTGCTTGACGGAGAACCAGATTTTGCCGTCGATGTCTGCGGCTTCGGCGTAGCTTCTGCCGTAGTGGGATTCGGCAACGGGGTCGAAGCCTTCGCACATGACGCGCACAGTCTTGCCCACCAGGGTCTGGTTGTATGCTTCGCTGACGGAGAGCTGGGTCTGCATGAGGATATCGTATCTGTCCTGCTTCACCTGCTCGTCGATCTGGTTGTCGAAATCGTATGCGGGGGTATCTTCTTCCCGGGAGTAGGTGAATGCGCCGAACCGCTCGAACTTGGTTTCCTTCACGAATTCGCAGAGCTGCCGGAAATCTTCTTCGGTTTCGCCGGGGAAGCCCACGATTGCGGTGGAACGGAGCACGATGCCGGGGATGGTGCGCAGCTTTGCGATGTTTTCCCGGATCATCTTCGAGTCGCCGTGGCGGTTCATGGCGGTGAGCATATTGTCGGAGATGTGCTGGATCGGAATGTCGATATACTTGACCACGCGGGGATTGTTCCTGATTTCTTCCACCAGCTCGTCGGTGATTTTATCCGGGTAGCAGTACAGGAGGCGGATCCACGGAATATTGGTGGCGTCGCAGATCCCGCGGATCAGCTCGGGCAGCTCGTACTTGCCGTACAGGTCGATGCCGTACGCGGAGGTATCCTGCGCGATCAGGTTCAGTTCCTTGATGCCCATTGCATCGAGGGAGGTAGCTTCTTCGATGATATCCTTCATGGTGCGGGAGCGCATCTTTCCGCGGATCAGGGGAATTGCACAGTAGGTACACCGGTTGGAGCATCCTTCGGCGATCTTCAGGTATGCCATGTGGTCGCCGGTGGTGATGACTCTCTCGCCGCTGATGACGGAGGTTTCCTTGTCCTCGAAGCTGGTGTAGCGCTTCTTCGCCTTGCCCTTTTTGCCGGCATTTGCCATCACGGATTCCACGGCTTCCACGATCTTGTGGATGCTTCCTACGCCGAGGAGGGCGTCCACTTCGGGCAGTTCCTTCAGGATCTGTTCCCGGTAGCGTTCCGCCATGCATCCGGTGACGATGATGCTCTTGAGGGTGCGGTGCTTCTTCAGCCAGCCGATGTCGATGATGTTGTCGATGGATTCCTTCTTGGCGCTTTCAATGAAGGCGCAGGTGTTGATTATAACAACGTCCGCTTCGGTTTCCTCGGGGGTGATTTCATAGCCCGCATCCATGAGATGGTGGAGCATGACTTCGGTATCGCAGAGGTTCTTGGAGCATCCCAGAGAGATGAAGCCGACGGTGGTTTTCTTAGCCATTGGTTGGTACCTCGTAATTGAAATTCATTTTTCTCATTATATCATGTTTCTGTGTATGATTCAAGGATTCTTCTTTAATTTTGTTGGAGGTCATCTGCCGTATTCCGGATTTCCTGATACGAAAACCCAAGGCGCATCAGGGAAGCGGCGGCTTTTTTTCGCTCCGCGATGGGGAGTTCGTTATAATTCCGGAATTTTCTTGTGAGATGGTAGGTCAGGGCTTCCCGGATTTCCTCATCAGGGATCTCTTCTGCGGCACACTCGGCGGTTTTGGTATCGTATCCGTGGGAGATGAGATAATCCCGGACTCTTCGTCTTCCGTAGTGTTTTGAGCGCACAAGTGCATCGGCAATTCTGCGGCAGGCGTCCTCCTCATTGAGGTAGCCCCGCTTTTTCAGCAGCTCCACGGCATATCCGGCGGCTTCCTTCGATCTGCCCTTCTGTGTCAGTCTGTGCATAATCGCGGAGGCGCTTTTGTCCCCGGATGTGAGCATGGCGGCGGCTTCCCGGACGGTGATTGTCCTCTCGGCGGCGGCGTGAAGACGGTCGTACAGGTCTTCGTCCGCTTCCATGAGGTGCTCCACGGGGGTAATTCTGTTCAGCCGCTTCCACTCGCCCGCGGACAGGGTAAAGGTTTCGGTATGCCCGGCTTCATCGGACAGGGTCACGTCCACGGTGCCGGTTTTTTCGCTTCCGTCAAGGATGGAGTGCACGAACATCACATTACCTCCCCGCTGTCAGACGGCGCAAAGGTGGATTTTTCGTTATGGATGCCGCCTTCCGCCACCCGGTTGAAGCATACATACGCGGCGCGGTGCCCGGGGATGACATCCGGTTCGCAGGAGGTGATGATGATCTGGCGGGTATTATCGCCCTCCGATCCGAGGGTGTCCAGAATGTAGCTGCGGCGGCTGTCGTCAAGCTCCGAGAACACGTCGTCCAGGAGGATGACCGGGTATTCGCCGCCGATTCTGTTGGCAATTTCCGCTTCCGCCAGCTTCATGGACAGAACGATGCTTCTCTGCTGCCCCTGGGATCCGTAAAGTCTGGCTTCCCTGCCGTTGAGGGACAGTACCACGTCGTCCTTGTGAATGCCCCACAGCGTCACCCCTGCGGCAACTTCTCTCTCCACGTTGTTCATGAGCTTTTCGCAGAGAATGGTTCTGTCGGGCACATCGGCGGATGTGAGGGGCATGGGAATTCCGTCGTAGAGGGCGTGGGATGTGTACTCCATGGCCGGAACTTCCCGTCCGCCGGTCATGCCCTGGAAATATCGCCCAACGGCATCGGAGAGCATCTTCACATACTCATTCCGGTAGGCGGCAATCCACGCACCGCATTCGCTGAGCCCTTCGGCGTAGACCGCCCATTCCTCCACGGTGACCCGCTCCCCGTCCTTTGCCCGCTTGATGAGGGCATTCCGTTCGGTGAGGATTTTGGTGTACCGCCGGAGCCATGTCAGGTACGCCCCGGACAGCTGTGAGATGGCGATATCCAGAAAAGTACGCCGTTCCGCCGGTCCTCCGGTGACGATTGTGAGGTTTGACGGACAGAACAAGACAGCACGAAAGCTGCCCATCATCTCAGCGGCTGAGGAAAGGGCAGCTCCGTTTCGGTACAGTTTCTTTTTTCCGCTCAGGGGAATGGATGCCATCAGGCGGGTGTCCCCGGTATATCCGTCCTTCCGGAAGTCAATGGCGGCGTTGGCAAAGCTCTCGCCGAACCGGATCAGCTCCCGGTCCTTGGCTCCCCGGAAGGATCGTCCCCGGGCAAAATAGTAAATTCCTTCCAGAATATTGGATTTGCCCTGAGCGTTGTTGCCCCACAGAACATTGATTCCCGGACGCAGCTGTACTTCGCACTGCTCGATGTTGCGCCAGTTCTGATAGGTCACTTTCGATACGGTCATGTCTGTGAGGCTCCTTGGTGTTTTATTTTCCCATCCGGTACGGGAGGATGAAATCCGCAAAATCCCCGCCGTCCGCCGGCTCGATCATAATGCCCGTGCCGGGAGAATTGAGGAGAATGCGGAGGGTATCGCAGGTTTCGGGTACGGCGCGCAGGGCATCCAGAAGATACCGGCAGGTGAATGCGATGGTGATATCCTGCCCGGTGACGTCCGCGGGAACATTCCCGGACACGGATCCGCCCGATGACACGGAGGACAGATCAATGCCGTCCTTTGTGATGTCCAGCTTGATATAGGTTTTTCCGCTTCCGCCCAGTTTGTCCTCGGTGACGATGGAGGCACTTTCCACGGCGTTCAGGAGAAGCTCCCGTGACACGGTGACTTCTGTTTTCGCCGTAACCCGCAGGAACTGCTCGTAGGCGATGTATTCGGTGTCCAGCAGGCGGGTGAAGAAGCGGATTTCACCCACAGTGAAAATTACGTGCTTCCGTCCCAGCAGCATGGTCACCCCGTCGTCCGAATCCCCGAGAAGGCGGAGAAGCTCGCCGAGGAACTTGCCGGGAACGATCATTTCCCCGTCGGGGATGGGGGTGTTTTCCTGAGCCAGTGCCGTTTTTGCGGTGGAAATACGGAATCCGTCGGAGCCGACCACGGTCATCACCCCGTCACGGATCCGGATCAGGGCACCGTTGAGGGCGGCACGGGGATCGTTCTGTCCCACCGCGTACACGGTCTTGGACAGCAGGAATTTCAGCGTTCCTTCAGAGATATGCCACACCCTGTCCCCGATGAACATGGGCATGGCGGGAAAATCCGATCCGGGGGATGCGGTGATTTCAAACCGGAAGGATCCTCCGGACACAGCGGCACGTCCCCGTTCGTTCACATCCACGGTAATTTTCCCGTTAGGGAGGGCACGGACGATCTGCAGGATTTTCACCGTATTCAGCACCGCCATGCCCTGCTCCTCCACGGCACAGGGCACGGAAATCCGCAGACCCTTTTCAAGGTCGAAGGCGGAAATCCGGCACAGGTCATCGCGGTCGGTATCGTATTCGCCGAATTTCGGGTTGGGCGGACACTCGAACAGCAGTCCGTCCACGGCGGCAAAGGTATTCTTCGTCTGGGAGATTCCCGCCGCCGGTGCAATGGCGGAAAGAAGCTCCTGTCTATCAAAAACAGCTTTCATAAATAATCAGTATAAATGTCTGTCAGTATATCGGTCGTTTGTCATTCAGCATGAAGAATCGGTCAGATTATTCTTCGTCCTCGTCGATATCAAGCAGGCGGATGTCAAGCTCAACGGTATCGCTCTCTTCCAGTCCTTCGATTTCGTCGTCGTCCAGTTCCAGACCGTCCCGTTCCATATCGGGAGCCTGTCCCTTTTCCTTGATCTTGGCTTCCAGTTCGGCTTCCAGTGCGGGATCATTGAAGAGTGCTTCTCTCGCCTTGTCGCGTCCCTGACCGATGCGGGTGCCTTCGTAGGAGTACCATGCGCCGGACTTTTCCAGAATGCCCAGTTCCGCGCCGATATCCACGATTTCACCGGTCTTGGAGATGCCTTCGCCGTAGAGAATATCGAATTCCGCGGTCTTGAAGG
>JAFQWY010000280.1 GCA_017407225.1 Clostridia bacterium
ACAGACACCATGCCACAATGGGCTGGTTCTTCCTGGTATTTCCTGCGTTACATCGATCCTACCAACAGCGACGCATTCGCTTCCCAGGAAGCAATGAAGTACTGGCTCCCCATCGACTGGTACAACGGCGGTATGGAACACGTTACCCGCCATATGATCTACTCCAGATTCTGGCATCACTTCCTCTATGACATCGGCGAAGTTCCTGTTGACGAACCCTACGCAAAGCGTACCGCACAGGGTCTGATTCTCGGTCCCGACGGCGAAAAGATGTCCAAGTCCAAGGGCAATGTTGTTGACCCCAACGACGTTGTTGACGAATTCGGCGCAGACGTTCTCCGCGTATACATCCTGTTCATGGGTGACTACGGTTCCGCTGCTCCGTGGAGCGAAAACAGCGTAAAGGGCTGCAAGAGATTCCTTGACCGTGTTGCAGGTCTGACCGAAATGGTGAAGGGAACCGGCGCTACTCCCAAGCTGGAAACTTCCTTCCACAAGACCATCAAGAAGGTTACCGAAGATATCGAAGAAATGAAGTTCAACACCGCAATCGCGGCTATGATGGCACTTCTCAACGAAATCTACGAAGTCGGCAGCCTGACCAAGGACGAACTGTGTGCTTTCATCGGCATCCTCTGCCCGTTCGCTCCTCACATCACCGAAGAAATCTGGGAATCCCTCGGCGGAAACGGCTTCCTGGCAATGTCCAAGTGGCCTGAATACGACGAAGAAAAGACCAAGGACAACGAAATCGAAATCGCTGTTCAGATTTCCGGTAAGCTGAAGGGCACCATCTGGGTAACACCCGAAACCACCAAGGACGAGGCGATCGCTCTCGCAAAGGCTGACGAAAAGATCGCAGCGCTTCTCGCCGGCAAGCAGATTGTAAAGGAAATCTACATCCCCGGTAAGATCGTCAATATCGTTGCAAAATAAAATTGCAAGTATTTGCCGAATATTTTGCCAAAACTATTGACAAACAGGTTTCCATGCTGTATAATATACAAAGGGTAAAATATTAGATAATTTACCTTTGCCAAAAGCGAAGGGAGGGAATAAAAGATGGCAGAAATCAGAGTTAAAGACGGTGAATCTCTCGACAGCGCTCTTCGTCGTTTCAAGAGACAGTGTCAGCGTTCCGGCATTCAGGCTGAACTCCGTAAGAGAGAATGCTATGAAAAGCCCAGCGTAAAGAAGAAGAAGAAGTCTGAAGCAGCAAGAAAGCGTAAGTACAAGTAATTCGGACATCTTACACAATCGCATAATCAGGGAATCATTCCGCAAGGGTTGATTCCCTTTATGTTTTTTGTAGAATAATGCATGAGAAAAATCCGTAAAAATTGCACAAAAACCTTGACTTTGGCAGTGCGTTTTGCTATAATGATACCAACGTGGGCAGGAGGAACGCTCGAATGTCCATCAATAAATCCGCGTTGTCCCGGGTATCACCGACCGTCCGGCGGGATGAACGCAATCAACAATGACGGAGAAACGGAGTAACTATGGCAAAGATTAAGGCTGCTTTTATCGGATGCGGCGGACGTAACGGCGTGCATCTTCAGAAGTGCGAAGCAATGGGTGACGTGGAATATGTAGGTTTCTGCGACATCGAAGAAAAGAAGGCTTATAACTACGCTGAAAGAACCAAGACCGATCCCGAAGGAAAGATCTTCCTCAACTACAAGGATCTGCTTGCGAACACCAATCCCGAAGTTATCTTCATCGCCGTTCCCCCCCATCAGCACGGCGAAATCGAACCTGCTATCATCGAAAAGGGTATTCCGTTCCTGACTGAAAAGCCTATCGCTCTTGATATGCCCACCGCTCTCAGAATCGAAAAGATGATCAAGGAAAAGGGCATCATCACCGCTACCGGCTTCCAGGACAGATATCAGAACCTGACCCAGATCATGAAGGACTACATCAAGGACAAGAAGGTTGGTCTGGTTACCGGTGCATGGTACGGCGGTATTCCCGGCGCATGGTGGTGGAGAAGAATGGAAACCTCCGGCGGTCAGCTGGTTGAACAGAACATCCACATCTTCGACCAGGCCCGTTACCTCTTCGGCGAACCTCTGTACGTAAGCTGCGCAGGCGCAAGAGGCATCGTTGACGGCGACAAGTACGGCGTTCCCGGATACAACGTACACGACTACTCCTCCGCTGTGATCAAGTTCCAGAGCGGCGTAGTTGCTACCATTTTCACCGCTTGCTACGCACAGGGCAAGAGCTCCATGCAGAGCGGTATGAACATCTACTGTCAGGATGCTACTCTCGAGTACAAGCTCCGCAACTCCCTGACCATCCGCGATCCTCAGGGCGAACAGTACTACGAAAGAGGCGAAGAACAGACCGGTATCATGGACAAGATCTTCCTGGATGCAATCCGCACCGGCGACACCTCCAAGATTCTCGCAGACTACAGCGAAGCGGTTAAGTCCCTCAGACTCTGCCTGGCCTGCAACGAATCCATCGAAACCGGCAAGACCATTTTCTTCTAAAATCAATACTCAAAACAGTGTCAGTACATCTGCTGGCACTGTTTTTTTTATGGAAACCGCGGCAAATCCCTGAAATAACACTCGTAATATTGAAAAAGAGTTCCGATTGTGCTATAATGAACGATACAGGAAAACACTGAGCAGGAGATTTACTTATATGAATCATATGATAAAAAACAGCATGAAGGCACTGGTGCTGTGTCTGCTTTCTTCCGCAATGACGACAGCAGTCTGGGCAGCACCGGCGAATCCGTTGCCGCAACAGGAGGAGCAGGCGGACGGTACCGTGATTGAAGTAACCTATTGCGGCGACGAGTATTTTAACTGGGCGGAAGAGGAAAACGGATATATCATCTGTTTCGATGAAGCGGAAGAAAACTGGTGCTATGCCGCTCTCAATGAAAACAATGAACTGGTTCCCGGTTCGTCAGCGGTTGGATGCAGGACGTCTGAATCCCGCAGCAGCTCTGCACAGCCGGAAGTCAGACTGACTTATGAAGACATCCGCGATATTGCGGATGTCAAAGCGGAATCCCGAAAAGAAAATGTCATCATGCAGATCGCGGATACCGCAGGGCTTATGACGGATACCTCCAACAGTCCGGCTGTCGGTTCTTCCAATGCATCTGCCATCAAAAACAACCGGCAGGATATGCTGCTCCTTCTGATTGAATACACGGACGTGCAGATGGTCAATGACATGGATTTCTGGACAGACCGGTATTTCGGTACAGAAGGCAGGACGGTAAACAACTATTATGCGGAGCAGTCGGGGGATCTGAATCTGCAGTTCCGGCAGATCACTTTCACGGAAAAGAACGGTTCCGTTACGTTGGAAGACACATCCGTGATCAGCAGCATCGAGCTGAAGAACGGTGTTGCGAAGGTGAGATTCAATAAACCACATCCTACATACGCCAATAAAAAGCAGGCGGATCAGGATGTGGCGACAGCTTTTTCCTATGTGAAGGATTATATCGACTTTAGCAAGTATACAGGAAGCGCGGTCTACGGCGGTCTCCTGCTTCAGGATTATTTCCAGGTTGCAGCTGTGGTTGCCGGTTGGGAAGGCAGTGCCGGCAACGGAAGCAGACCGCAGCGGGTATGGGCTCATGCTAACACCGGCTCCATAACCAATACATATCCCCGTACACAGATAACGGTTAACATTTCCAACAGCAATTATCCCGAGTATACTCTGTTTGGGTATCTGGTGCACGGTGAACTGTACAGCGGAAGCCCTGCGGACGGAAATGCCAGAACCATGGGTGTGGGCGTTTCGGTGCATGAACTGGGCCACTGCCTCGGTATGCCCGACCTGTACGACCTTGGCGGAGATTCCGGCGGCATCAGCGTTTTCAGCGTGATGTCGTCAGGGAACTGGGGAGCTGCTGAGGGAGAAGTACTGGGGGAAAGACCCATCGGCTTCGATGCATGGTCGAAAGTTAAACTTGGCTTTGCTTCTCCCACGGTGATTTCCGATCAGCAGAAGGATCAGACTGTTGTTCTGAAATCCGGAGAAAACAACGTACTGAAACTGACTTCTTCCGTCAACAGCGATCAGTATTTCCTGGCTGAAAACCGTCAGTTCACAGGGTATGACGCCGGATTTTATACATTCGGCCTTTCAGAATCCTATAATAACGGCGGTATCTTTGTTTATCACATTGATGAGGCTGTAATCGTGAGCAGTGCGGGCGTCAACAGCAACAGATATCACAATGGTGTCGGTTTTGTCTTTGCCGATGGATCCACAGTCATCCGTGACAGTGACTACCGGTATTTCAGAAGTCTGAGTCCTTTCTTCCGGGGAGACGGATACAATGAGCTCTCCGTTTACTCCTACCCCAGCGCAAAATTCTATACGGACGGTCACAGCTCATCGGATAAAACCGCAACGAACTATAATGCCGACTATGTCTGCCATGAGAAAACCGTGAACAGCGGCATTTCTCTGGAAATCCTCAGCAAGAACGGCAGTGAGATGACGGTGCTTGTCAACGAACAGCCGCTCTTCGGGGATGTGGACAGTGACGGAAGCGTTACCGCCGCCGACCGTATGCTTCTGGCGAGATATCTCGCCGGCTGGACCGGATACGACGAAAGCCGTATCGACAGCAAGGCTTCCGATGTGAATCAGGACGGCTGTATCAATATGTCGGACGTACAGATTCTCGGACGTTATTTCGCGGGCTGGAACGGATACGGTATACTGCCCGTCCGGAACTGAGATATGCGGAATGTAAATTAAACAGAAAAACTGCCGTATCTGCGTGGGCTTTCACACAGTTGCGGCAGTTTCTTTTGGGTATGAGTCAATATGTTCCGAAGGGGACGGAGCCCTGACTATTTACGGCTTCTCTGACGGATCAGTTCGATCTCATAATCCGGGGTCATTTTTTTCCAGAACAGCACCAGAGGAAGTCCGATTGCTGTCAGCCCTGCGGCACGCATGAGGGTGGTGTACTGTACAGCGTAGACTTCCATGCCGAGGAAAACGGAAGTGGAATCTCCTGCAAGGGAGCTGATGAATGTACCGGTAATCATGCCGAGAAAGGCAAAAATATTACATCCGATGGTGTTGAAGGAGACACAGGCGGTGGACTCCTTTTCCGGCAGATTCAGATAGAGAATGTTGGCGTAGGAGAAATTCAGTCCCACGCTGCAGAAATGCTGGATCATGGAGGTGAAGGCCCATAAGCCTTCCGTGCCGGGTGTCAGGATGAACATGAGAAACTCCGTGGGGACAAAGAACAGGCACGCCATGCCGAAGGTTCTGACCCATGAACAGCGTTTCAGGATTCTCTGCCAAAGTGCTCCGGAACAGAGCAGGATGACGGTGTAGGTCATGGTGACCAGATTGATGACAGTGTAGGAAAACTGCAGGTGGTTGAGAAGGTGGTAATTCCAGAGACCGTTGTTCAGATTTCCGATGTAATTCCATGCGAACATGATAACCATGCACAGCATGAATTTCCGGTACTGGAAGGGAATGGTGAACACCTTCTTCAGATGCAGTCTCGGCTGTTCGGCATAGGGGTATTCCTTTGCCAGAGCCTGCAGGGCAACATCGGCAAGAACCAGAACGAAAGCGAAGTAGCGGAAGCCCAGAATCAGCTGATTCTGCATGGAACTTCCTTCCACAGCATCCGTCAGAACACTGCTGACAAGAAGCATGATGCTGGAGAGAATGGAGGAAAAGGTCTGATTGAATGCGATGTATTTTGTCCGGCGTTCACTTTCCTGGGGGTAGAACCGATAAAACCAGGTGGTGAGTCCGGGGCTGAAAAGCGCATATACGGAGTAGGCGAGGAACAGGAGGACAACAAACCAGAACAGGCGATGATCGGGATCCGATACAAAGCGCGGCATCAGAGTGGTAGCAATGATGTACATGGCGTAGAAATAGACTTTTGCAGCCAGCAGAATCCATTTCCGTTTCTGAAACCGCCCCAGAATCCGCGGCGAAAATACGCTGAAACAGTTGGCTATGTACGGAATGAAGGTGACGATTCCCACACCGGTGATGGAAATGTCGTACATGGACAGGAAACCGGTGTAGAATATGCCTGTGATAAAGACGTTGTAGAAGGCGGTGATCATGGAGCTTCCGAGGGAGATCAGCCTTCCTTTGCTTTCTTCATCCCGGATACTGTAAATGTCGCTGAGAGATTCTTGCAGGTTTTTGAGAATGAGCAGCTTCATATGGAATCCTCCTCAAATGATGTCCTCGCGCTTATTCTAACACAATCATTCGCCCATGGCAAGTAGCTTTCGGAATTTCCGTCAGAAAAAATATCAATGCAAAAAGGCTGCCCCATCGGGAACCCCCCGGATGAAGCAGCCTTCTGTGCAGTTATTTATTGTGTTTCCAGTTGGGCATGGAACGGTCGAACGCCGGGTTGTAGCCGTAGAAATTGCGGCTGTCCATATGGTCCTGTGCAGTACGGAGCGCATCGCCGTTCTTACTGATTCAAACAGTCCGGATTACTTTCTGAGAGTGTCGACGAAGCGCAGGAACGCAGCCTTGCCTTCTTCGGTACGCTTGAATACGCCCGCATCTTCCAGAACCTGACGGAATACATCGCCGATTTCCTGTTCGATGATTTCTCTGGCGTTTTCTCTGTTCAATTCGGGATGGTTCTTCACCAGTTCTTCCGCCCAGTCAGCGTGGCCTGCCAGCTCGGGAATATCGCGGAGGCTTTCACCTGCGGGGAGAAGTTCTTCCATCTTTTCGATATCCTGCGCCAGACGTGCGGGAAGCACTGCCAGACCCATAACTTCGATCAGACCGATGTTTTCCTTCTTGATGTGGTGGAGTGCCGGTGCGGGATGGTACAGACCCATGGGTCTCTCTTCGGTGGTGTAGTTGTTGCGGAGAACCAGGTCGCACACGAATTCTCCGTTTTCCTTCCGTGCGATGGGAGTGATGGTGTTGTGGGGAGTGCCGTCGGTTTCGGAGAAGATCATGGCAGCGGGATCGCTGTATGCTCTCCACGCAACGAGAACCTTGTTGCTGCATTCTGCAAGAGCCTTGCGGTCAGCGGAAACAAGGCGGATAACGGACATGGGCCAGTTTACCAGACCTGCCTTGACGGTGGGATAACCGGGAATTTCAAATTCGGTTTCCACGGGAGCCTTGTTCATGGCGAAGGTGTAGCGGCCGCCCTGGAAGTGTTCGTGACTGAGGATGGAGCCGCCAACGATGGGCAGATCCGCATTGGAGCCTACGAAGTAGTGGGGCAGGTATTCGATGATGTCGAACAGCTTGTCAAATACAGCAGCGTCGATCTTCATGGGAACATGAGCCGCATTGAAGAAGATGCTGTGTTCGTTGTAATAGGAGTAGGGGGAGTACTGGAGATTCCAGTCACCGCCCGCTACGGTCATGGGGATGGGACGGAGGTTCTGACGTGCAGGATGGCTTACATGACCTGCAAAGCCTGCGTTTTCGGGGCAGAGCTGGCACTTGGGATAAGCGGAGGATTGAACCTTCTTCGCCAGAGCGATGTCGCGGGGGTCCTTTTCGGGCTTGGAACGGTTGATGGTGATGTCGAGAGTACCGTAAACGGTATCGTGAGTCCAGCGGAGGTCCTTTGCGATTCTGCCTGCACGGACATAGTTCAGATCCTGGCTGAAGCGGTAGTACCAGTCGGTAGCTTCTTCGGGATCGGACGCATACTTTGCACGGAATTCTGCGATGACTTCGCGGGGCATGGGAGTGAGAATACCCATCAGCTTGGTGTCGAACAGGTCGCGGGAGCTGGTGGTATCGGGGATGAGTTCCTTTTCGCAGGCGTAGTTCACCAGGGGAGCAAGGATCGCATCGATATCGTCGCCGGTATAGTCGGCAGTGCAGTCTTCCCAGCCGCCGAGCGCGAGAACGTCAATCAGCGTGTTCCGTACGACAAAAACATCGTCATTGGTAATCAGCTCTTTTCTGATCCCGTATTCGATCAGATTCTGTACCGCAGTATAAATCATAACAGTTCCACCTTTATGTAATAAAAATAAATTGAAAACAAATGTGCATAAACTGTGTTTCCGGAAAAATTCCACTATTTCTATTATACCACATTCTTACCGCAACATACAATAGACATTTTCACGTTGTTTGCGGAGAAAATTTATAGATGTATTGTATGTTCCGTTTGTTTGTCGGTTTCAGGAGAAAAAAGGAGACGGATACCGCCAATAAATTTCCGGTACTTTACATAAACTTAACCGGAGGTGATCCCTTGACGGAGCAGTATCAGGACAGGAAAAACAATGTTTACCGTATTCTGCACAGAGTCAGAGATATAAAAAACGGCAGGGAAGAGACGGAACAAAGAATCGCAGAGGAGCTTGTCCGGATTCTGATCCGGCAGAAAAAAGACGGAGGTGATTCAGACGGCCATTGCCGTATACGCAAGGAAATCGGTGGAGAGGGAAAACTCCATCAGTTGTGAAACCCAGCTGGAATACTGCCGCGCCATTATCAGACCGGAGGAAAAGCAGGAAGAGGTTTTCACTTTCGTGGACAACGGTTTTTCCGGCGGAAACGTGGATCGGGACGGATTCCGGCAGATGATGCACCTGGTCAGAGAGGGCAGAATCCGCAAGATCATTGTTTACCGACTGGACAGGATCAGCAGAAGTCTTTCCGATTTCATGGGGATTCTGGAAACGCTGAAGGAAAACGATGTGGTATTTGTCAGCTCCCAGGAATCCTTTGATACCGGAAGCCCGTACGGTGAGATGATCGTGAAGATTCTGATGGTATTTGCGGAATTCGAGCGTCAGAGCATCATCGAGCGCATCACACAGGCATACCTTCATCGCTCCGGACTGGGAATTTATATGGGCGGCAGAAGACCGTACGGATTCCGTTTCTCAAATACCAGCATTCATGGGATCCGGACAAAAATGCTTTCTGCCGATGAGAAGGAAATCGGGCATATCCGGTATATATTCCGGCAGTATGCACAGAGCGGTGTCACCCTGCGGCGGCTGATGGATGATCTGAACCAAAAAGGGATGCTGCCGAAGGAGGGAAGCTGGTCTGCCGCGAAGCTTTCGGTGATTCTGAAAAATCCCATCTATGTGAGGGCGGACAACAGGATATATGAATATTTTGCCGGCCGCCGTGCGGATATCATCAGTAAAGCGGAGCAGTTTGACGGGATTCACGGGATTCAGCTGTACGGACAGACAAAGCACAGCCGGGAGGACTGGTCGGATATCCGTGTTGTCGTCATGCCCCACGAAGGGGTTGTACCGGCGGAGATATGGCTGAGATGTCAGAAAAAACTGGCAGAGAACCGTCAGATCGGAAACTCCGTCAGCAACACCACAAGCTGGCTGGGCGGCATGATGATCTGCAAAAGCTGCGGAAGAACCATGACGGTCACAAAAGGCGGAAAGCGCGCGGACGGAAGCCGGATCCGATACTTCAGCTGTACGGGGAAATCCCACAACCGGATCTGCGAAGGTCCCGATGTGACTCTGTACGCCGACAGTCTGGAGGAGATGGTATTCCGGCTGATCGGAGAAAAACTGAGCGGGCTGAAAGATCTCCGGATCCGGAGTGAACCGGAGAATCCCGAAAGACTGAACCGTCTGAAAAACCGTCTGACGGAAATCCGGAACGCTCAGATGCTGCTGACGGAACGCATTCTGGAGCCGGGTATTGATTCGGATCTGATGAAACTGATGAATGAAAAGGCACGGACACTGGCAGCGGAGGCAGAGACCCTGAAAGCCGAAGCAGATGCCATGGAAGCCGACTCCGGGGAACTGATTGCCACCGGTGTTCTGGAACAGCGGTGGCAGAACGCGGAGTATGAAGACAGGAAAGCCGTGTGCAGACTTCTGATCGACAGAATCTTGCTTCACCGGGACGGAACCGCCGAGGTGGTATGGAATCTGTAAAAAAATACCGCACATCCCAATGGGTGAGCCATCGGAGTGTGCGGCAGATTTTTATTTCAGCCATCGGGCAATTTCATCGCTGTACCGGGAGTCCGGATACTTTTTCACAACATATCCGTGGGGACCGGAATCATCGTAACGGAAGCTGTTTTCACCGGTTTCGGCATCGGCGGAAGCATATCCGCGGCGGAGTGTGTACCCGGCTTCTCCGATATCTTCCGTCAATGCCAGAAGAACCAGCATGGGATCCCAGGAGGATCGGCCGTTCCTGCTGCCGTGGGCGATGAATGCCATGCGGAGGGGATCGCTGTCGTCGGGGATTGTCCGGGGTGTGCCGCTGATCACCGCTGCTCCCACTTCCCAGCCCAGCAGAACGATGGGACAGGGACAATGCTCAAACAGATAGGCAGCGGCCTGACGGGACATGGGAGCCCGTGCAATATTGTTCTCCCGTCCATGTCCGTTGTTCTCCCAGTTTCCTGCCATCATCCACAGGCATTTCACCTTGTCCCGAAGATACCGGTATCCCGTGGGATGGGCGCAGAGGGACGCCAGAATCTGCGGATAACCGATCTCCAGCAGTTCGGCTTCTTCGGTCTGTTCCAGAAGACGGAGATACAGATCCAGTCCGTTTTCCGCGGATTCATTGGATGCATCGGGATGAGGCAGGGAAGCGAGAAGTTTCTGATATGCCGGATTTCCGCCGTAACCGACAGCACTGCGGTCGATTCCTATGGGGAGGCTTTCCATGCCTTCCGCAGTGCAGAACGCGCTGAGGGATGGAACCGAGTACGGCATACAGGCATTGAGAACGATTCCTGTCAGGTTCCACAGGCCTGCTTTATGGGCACGGCAGGCGATCCGTACCGCTGCGGCATCATCGCAGTCCGTCCACCAGTCCGTTCCCAGTATGACGGTGCGTCCGGGCTTTTCTGCAGAGTGAGCGGAAGTCATCTCACACAATGGGTTCCTTGATGTGGATGCATCCGCCGGGAATTTCGTAACCGAAATCGGCGGGAGCTGCCCAGTGAACACCGTTTTTGATAATCTGCTGTACGTAGGGATTGTGGAAGGAGGGGCATCGTTCGTGACCGGGCTGGAAGTAGAAAATCTTGCCGGCACCCCGTCTCCAGGTACAGCCTGCACGCATCATGTTGCCGTGTTCGAACCAGCCGCCGAAGATGATTTCATCGGGCGTAGGGATGTAGAAGGGCTCGCCGTACATTTCTTCCACATCCAGAATAAAGTGATCGGGAATTCCTGCGGCGATGGGGTGGGAGGGATTCAGATTCCAGATAATTTCCTTCTGATCCTGTCCCCAGGAAAGATTGCCGGTGGTTCCGAGAATCTGCTTGAAGGGCTTGGAATGATGACCGGAGTGAACGGGAACAAATCCCATTTTGCCGGCATAGACTCTCTGACGGATTCTTTCCACCAGCGCATCATCCACTTCGCCGTGTGCGGTATGTCCCCACCAGATGAGTACATCGGTGTTGTTCAGAACCTCGTCGGGCATACCCTGATCGGGATCATCCAGGGTTGCATAAGTGATTTCCAGATCTTCACATTCGGAAAGAAAAGCGCCGATGGTCTTGTGAATGCCTTCGGGATAGATGGCGCGTACCTGTTCGCTGCGTTTTTCGTGCCGGTATTCATTCCAGATAGTAACACGGATTTTTTTCATACTGAAATCTCCTTATGTAGTAAATGATGGCTGTCGTGCAGTGCTCTTACTTTGCCGCCTGAATCACGGCGATGGTGTCGAGAACCGCTTCCAGCTCCCAGGGCTTCATGATTTCCGGCTTGGTGCCGTTTTTCACGCAGTCCGCAAAGTAACGCAGTTCGTTGTAGTATCCGTTGGTGGTGGGGACATAGTTGTTTTCATCCACACCGCTGTTCTGACCGAATTCCTCGGTGGTCCAGTCATCTTTGGAGATTCTCAGTTTGCTGCCGTCGAAGTCCAGTACCGCCTTTTCAAACTGGAACCGGAAGTTGGCGCGGAACTGAATGGGAGCATGGAACCATGCGGATTCGCAGGCTACGGGCACATCGCCGAACTTATAGATGACATGCATATAGTCCATGGCGTGGTAGAGGTGATCGATCTGAGGCTTGCCCATGGTGTAGATCAGGAAATCCAGATCATGGATGTGGAGGTCGAAGGGAACCATGCCGCTGCGCTCGGGATCCTGCATCCAGTTGTCCCAGCTTGCACGGGGAATGGAGCCGATCCGGGTCATGGTGCCGCTGACCAGTTTGCCGAACCGTCCGGTGTCCATGCAGTCCTTGAGGTACATATATTCCGGCCAGAAGCGGAGAACATGGGCTACCATGAAGAAGCGGTTGTTCTTTTCTGCAGCATCGTAGACCCGCGCCACATCGTCTCTTTTCAGGGAAATGGGCTTTTCCGTCACAACATGGATTCCCTTGTTCAGCGCCTTTACCGCGAAATCCGCGTGCATATAGGTGGGCAGGGTGATATCCAGAATGTCGAAGGTTTCTTTTTCCAGCATTTCATCGAAGTCCGTGTACTTGCGTGCGGTGATTTTTCCGTCGAAGCGATCCATCTTTTCGGGACGGATGTCGCAGATTGCCACAAGTTCAACATCCTCCATTCGGCTCCATGAGGGAATATGGGATCCGCTGATGCCGCCGATGCCGACTTCCGCTACTCTAAGTTTCATAACAGTGATTCCTTTCCTGAAATTATTTAAGTTGGTTGTATCAGTATCTCGAGATTTGGGTCAGCCGTCAACTTCCACGGTGCCGTCCGCCTTTACGGTGATCTTCATGCCGTCCTTTACATAGCTGAGGAATTCGTCGCCCAGCGAGTCAACCACGGGCATGGTCACGCCGTCCACCCACACGTCCGCCAGAACCGCACCGGCTGCCGCAAGTGAGTCGATGTGTCCGGAGAACAGCATGCAGGCGGGATTCTTGCCCAGCGCGCAGGCACAGTAAAGTACCAGTCCGCCCGTGGTGGAACCGATGGTCTGGGGCAGACACAGCGCCCTGCCGATCATGGGCTTGCCGTACAGGTTACGGTTGCTCTGGTCGCCGCACTTCACTTCCTTGTCGCCGAACTGCAGCGCCATCTGGAAGGATGCCAGCGTATTGAAGCCTTCGGTTGTCACAACCGCTTCCGCGGTGACTTCTCCGGGGGTGACAACTCTGCCTTTGAATGTCTTCATGCGTTCTTACCTCCTGTGATGGTGTGCAGAATCTCCTCGTCGGTGTAGTACCGTGCGCTGGTGTAGGTGCGCAGCTTGTTGGATGAGGTGATGACGGGCATCTTCTTGCACAGCGGGTTGTTCATGTACATCAGCGGGCAGATATAGGAAGTGATCACCCCTGCCGCCTTCAGCCGTGCCGCGTACTCCGTCTTTGCAAAGGCTTCCAGTACCCCGGGAGATGCGGTGAACACGGTGGGAACGGTCACCTTCTTCAGACCGTTCTTCTTCAGCTCTCCCTCGATTTTCTCCGTCCAGTCCTTCAGCTGACCCAGAGACAGGTGTGGACATCCCACGAAGCACAGTCTGGGTGCGGCATCGGGATTCTTCCAGATCACGGGATAGTTCTTCTTCACCCGTTCCAGTTCCGCGTCGTCAATAATGTATTCCTTCGCCCCTTCCGCGATCAGGCTCTCGCCCAGCTCAACCGCTTCGGGAGTGAGATTTGCGATATGGTACAGCCCTACCGCACCGTTGGAGGCCGTGGCCGCACCGAAATCTTTCAGATATGCGCAGGCGGAGTCGTTCAGCTCGGTGCCGATCCACTGATCAAGACCTACCACATAGGGTACGTCTTCCATGACCTTCATGCCGATGGCAGAGCCGAGAAGCTGTGCCTCGGGTTTCTTCGTGGTCTGTATTTTCACGATCCACGTTGCCTTTCTGCCCTCATCCGTCAGCAGACCGAAATAGGGTACATACCCCACAATGGAGCCCATGATGTCGATGATCCCGGAGTTCCGGTTGCATCTTGCGCCCAGAACGGAGTTTGCATAAACCACCGCGCTGGATTCCGCCCAGGACAGGATATCGCCCTTCTTCGGCTTGTTTCCCACTTCATCCATGTAGCAGGTACAGGTGAAGGCATCCTTGTCCATCAGCCCCAGTTTGTTCAGCTGATCCTCGTAGAAATCCTGCTTGGTGTACATAAATTTATTGAACACCAGATTCTGCAGGAAGTTTGCGGGGACATTTTTGTCCAAAGGTCTGGGGTCAACGGAGAACTTCTGTCCGGATGCCACGCCTGCGTCCAGAATCTGCTGCATCAGGTCGTACACCGGTGACATCACCTTCAGACCGAAGGAGGTCACCAGATGGTTATATTTGGAAGTGATGGGCACCAGCTTTTCCGCTTCGAAAGCGTCGCCGTACATCACCAGCGTTTTCATGACCTTGGCGAGAGTTTCACCCTGGGCGCCGTCAAGAATTGCCTGCTGTTCTTTTGTCAGTATCATAATTATAGCTCCTGTCTTACAGTTTCATGCATACATCCCATGCGCCCCAGATCACGGTGCGGAGATTGCCCACATTGGCGGCGTCGCCGATGACGTGAATGTGCCGTCCCTTCTGTGCCACGGGTGCCGGATTGTAGCCCACGGACAGAATCACGGAATCCGCCGGAATTTTGAACTGCCTGCCGTCCTTGTCCTTCACGGTCACGCCGTCCTTTTCGATGGCACACACGGAGGTTTCCAGATGCACGGGTACCTTGTTGGTCTTGAAGCAGTCCCGGAGGTAGCTGGTATTGGCAAGGCAGATGCCCTTGGCGGTGATCAGGTCGTCCTGCATTTCCACAATGGTGGGCTTCTTTCCCTGCAGGAACAGATCGTACGCGATTTCGCATCCGGTCAGACCGCCGCCGATGACAACCACGTTCTCACCCACGGTTTTGTTTCCGAGGAGGTAATCCACCGCTTCCACGGCAGTATCCGCACCGGGTACGGGGATCCGTTTTGCCCTGGCGCCGGTTGCCACGATGATTTCGTCCGCATCCAGTGCGCTTACATCGGTGATTTCGGTGTTCAGCTTCACGGAGATGGGATATTTGGTGATTTCACGGCGGTACCATGCGATCAGAGCACGGTCCTTTTCCTTGAAGGAGGGAGCTGCCGCCGCGATGAACACGCCGCCCAGCACGCCGGATTTTTCGTAAAGGGTCACGCTGTGTCCCCGCTTTGCACAGACCAGTGCCGCTTCCATACCGCCGATTCCGCCGCCGATGACTGCGATTTTCTTCGCCTTCTTCGCCGGTTCCAGATGATACTTCTTCGACTGCATGGTTTCGGGGTTCAGCGCGCACCGTGCCAGCCCCATGGTATCGGTCAGATCCTGGGTATTGGCGTGTCCCTTGGAGGAAGAGAAGTTGAAGCATCCCGCATGACAGCAGATGCAGGGTCTGATATCTTCCAGACGGTCTTCGATCAGCTTGGTGACCCATGCGCCGTCGGTGAGGAACTGACGGGCAACGCCCACGCCGTCGATTCTGCCCTCAGCCACTGCCCTGGCACCTGTTTCGGGATCCATACGTCCCGCGCAGACCACGGGGATATCCACGAACTGTTTGATGTGCGCCACGTCGTCCAGATTGCAGTTTTCGGGCATATACATCGGCGGATGCGCCCAGTACCAGGAGTCGTAGGTGCCGTTGTCGGCGTTGAGCATATCGTAGCCGCAGTCCTGAAGATACTTTACCGCACGCTCGGATTCCGCCATGGATCTGCCCGCTTCGGTGTACTTTTCACCGGGCATTGCCCCTTCGCAGAATCCCTTCATCTTGGATTCCACGGAGTACCGGAGAGATACGGGATAGTCCGCTCCGCAGGCTTCCTTGATGGCTTTCACCACCTCGGCGGCGAACCGGTAGCGGTTTTCAAAGCTTCCGCCATATTCATCGGTACGCTTGTTGAAGAATTCCATGGAGAACTGGTCGAGAAGGTAGCCCTCGTGAACCGCGTGCACTTCCACGCCGTCCACACCCGCATCCCGACACAGCTTCGCGGTCTTTGCGAAGGCTTCGATGATCTCGTGGATCTGCTCCACGGTCATTTCGGGACATTCGATGTCGTGTGCCCAGCGGGATTTCTGGGGACTGGGGCTTGCCAGCTCGTGTGAGGTGTCGATAATGGGCTTGATGAGGGCGCGGGTCAGTTTGTTCTTATGCAGGGGCGCCACCAGCTCGGTGATTGCCCAGGAACGTCCCATGCCCGCGGTCAGCTGGATGAACAGCCTGGCACCGGTCCTGTGGATCTCGTCCATGAAGACCTTCAGTTCCTCGAACATCTTGGGATTCTGCCACAGCCACTTTCCCCAGAAGGTGTCGCGGAGAGGTGCGATGCCGGGGATGATCAGACCTACATTGTTGTTCGCACGTTCCAGGAACAGCTTCGCCGCCTCCTTGTCGAAGTGGCAGCCGGTCAGCTCAAACCACCCGAACAGGGACGTGCCGCCCATGGGACACATCACGATGCGGTTTTTGATCTCCACATTGCCGATCTTCCACGGGGTAAACAGGGCTTCATATTTTGCATCGGTTTTTTGCATGGATTTTTCATCCTTTCTCAGACGGTGTTATTGTGCAGTCTGTATGTATTTTATCATATTTTTCCGAAGTGTTCAAGATTTCCGCCAAGATTGTGTCCGTGAATTTCACCTGAGACTGTATTCAGGGGAATTCTGCGGAAAATAATTCCGCAAAGATGTAGAAAAGAACCGGTCATTATGGTATAATAAGTCACATAACAGAAAAGGAGACGTGCAATGGGGCTTGATTCATGCTCTGTGAACGGAGATCACTGAAAAAAACGGGTTTAACGACGTATTACGACTGTAAAAGGAGGCGCTTATGCATATTCCATCCCCCTTCATTCCGCTCCGTGCGGAAACCGTGAATTACGAACATACCGTCCATGTAATCGGACGCGACTACACTGTCGGTGCCGACGGAATGATTACTTCCATCCGTTCCGAGGGTGTTGAACTTCTTGCCGCACCCATGCGTATCGTCGCAGTGGAAGACGGAGAAGCGGCCAACTGGGATACCGACTACCCGGAAAACGAATCCGAAAGCTTCATCCAGCGCCGGTCCGATGAAGAAATTGTCATCTGCGGTGCCAAACAGTCCGAACGGTTCATCGTGGATGTGTGCTGTCACATTGACTACGACGGCTGCATCGATATGGATTTCAAGCTGATGACCCGGGGCAAAACCGTGGCGCAGGTTTTCGGAATTGCCGAGGCAAAGCCCACGCTGTTCAAGCTGGATAAACTCTGGCTGGAGATTCCTCTACGGGCTGAGGCCATGACTCTGTTCCATATGCATCCCAACAGCGCACTGGATCTTGATGACGGAACCGTGCGGCCGCATACCGATATGTCCATGAGCGGAGCGATCCCGGCTCAGTCTGCGGCAATGCCCTTCAAATCCCTGCTTTGGGTGGGTGATGAGAAGAGAGGGCTTGGCTGGTTCGCGGAAAACGACCGGAACTGGCAGCCTGCCGACCGGAACCGTGCCATGGAGCTTGTCAGGGAGGGGGAAGCCCTCATTCTGCGGGTTCATCTCCTTGACAGCCACCCGAAGGCATGGTCGGCGGATCCTGTGCACGGGATCTACAGCTATCAGCCGGTGGAATTCGCCTTCGGTCTGCACGCGACTCCCGTCAAGCCTTTCCCGAAGCAGCCCTATATCCACAACGCGTTCCATCTGGACTGCGGCATCAAGGTCAAGGGCAACTACATCGATGTTCTGGCGGGACGGTACGACGAACTGAAGGAAAAAGGTGTGACCACGCTGATCCTCCACGAAAAGTGGAATAAATCCCAGAACTGGTTCGAGCTGAGCGAGTTCACGAAGCACCAGATTCAGACCATCACCGATGAATGCCACAAGCGCGGGATCAAGGTGCTGACCTACTTCGGCTACGAAATTTCCACCATGTCCCCCGAATGGAGCGAACTGAAGGACAAGACCGCCAACAAGAATTCACGGAACCGTCTGGAAGGCGGATGGTGGCGTGTTCCGTTCCAGCGGGCGTACAATGTATGCTACAACAGCGAATACGCGGATCTTTTCATTGAAGGAATCACGAGAATTATGGACGAATGCCACACCGACGGGGTTTACCTGGACGGCACCACCCATGCCCGGATGTGTTATTCCACCGATCACGGATGCGGCTGGTACGATGAGGAAGGCAATCTCCACGGCAGCTACCGCTGGAGTGCGGTACGGAGACTGTTCAAGCGGCTGTACGAAGTTGTCCAGTCCCGGGGCGGGGAAATCAATGTCCATGCCTTCGGATTCATCAATTTCACCGCAATTCCGTACATCCATCAGAACTGGTACGGCGAGAATCTGCAGTTTGCTCTGATGAAGGGTTCCTCCGCTGACATGAATCTGGACTATTTCCGTGCGGAATACATCGGACGGAACATGGGCGCACCGGTGGAATTCATCGCATATGCAAATCCGCCGCTGTGGACATTCGATCAGGCGCTCTCCTGTTCCGTTCTCCACGGAATTCTGCCGCGCCCCAACGATATCGGATATCCTCTCGAGCTGATGAGCAGGGTATGGAAGATCTTTGATGCGTTCCCTATTGAGCAGTCCGAGTGGATGCCCTACTGGACGAATCAGGCAGAATCTTCCCACGAAAAAGTGAAGATCAGCTACTACCGGTACACCGATCTGATGGGCAGTGCGCATCTGCTTGCCTTTGCGGTCAACATCTCCGCTTCTCCCATTGACAGCGTCACCGTTTCCTTCCCGGAAGAAGTGACTGCGGCGAAAGATATGCTCCACGACGGAGTCACCGGATTCACTTTCCCCATGGACGGATACGGATGCCGGATTCTGTTTGTGAAATGACAGGGGTATTATAAATGAAAAATTACTACATCGGCGTGAATTACTGGGACAGCGCAAGCGGCACCGATATGTGGGTGAACTTCGACGAAGCCGTGATAGATGCGGATCTGGAAGCGCTTGAGAAAATCGGTGTGGATACCCTGCGCATCTTCCCGAACTGGCGGGATTTTCAGCCCGTGACAATTCTGTACGGCTGGCGGGGCAATTTCGTGGAATACCGTCTCACCGGCGACCGGTTCCCGGAAAACGAATTCTATCTGGATCCCGTGATGATCGAGAGATTCCTCACCGTCTGCGATCTGGCACAGAAGCACGGCATGAAGCTGATTGTGGGTGTGGTGACCGGATGGATGAGCGGCAGACTGTTCGTCCCTCCCGCGCTGGAAGGAAAGAACATCATTTCCAATCCCGAAGCCCTTATGTGGCAGACGAAATTCTGCCGCGGATTTGTCCGTGCCGTGAAGCATCATCCCGCAATCGATGCATGGGAACTGGGCAACGAATGCAATTGTCTGGGACACACTTCCTCACGGTACGAGGCATGGCTCTGGACGAATACCGTCCGCTCGGCCATTTCCGCAGAAGACCCGTCCCGCCCCGTTTACTCCGGGATGCACGGGATTGAGGCGGAGGAGGGAACTGCGTGGACCATTGAAGATCAGGGAGAGCTGACCGATATGCTCACCTGCCATCCCTATCCGTCGCCCACCGTGGGAGGGGATGTGACTCCTGCGAACCGTCTGCGGTGTACCATGATTCCCACAGCACAGCTGGCGTATTATTCCGGCATTTCCCACCGTCCTGCCATGATCGAGGAGCAGGGAACTTTCAGCGATATGCTTATCAACCGGGAAGGAGCGGCGGATTTCGTCCGCGTAAATCTGCTTTCCGGCTGGGCGAACGGCTCGAAGGGATATCTGTGGTGGTGCGGAGCGGAGCATCTGAAGCTGATACAGCCGCCCTACTCCTGGTCCATGATCGAGCGTGAACTGGGTATTGTTGATACCGACCGTGATCCCAAGCCCGTGGGACGGACCATGAAAGAGGTATCAGACCTTCTCAAGAGTCTGCCCGAACTTCCGCCGAAGCAGATGGATGCCGTATGTGTTCTGCCCCGTGAAACCAGGCACTGGCCCTCGGCGGCATCGGCATATATTCTTGCAAAGCAGGCAGGAATCGAACTGACCATGATGACCTCCCGGCAGATCACGAAGTCTTCCGAGCTTCCCGATGCGCCCTTGTATATCGTCCCGTCCCTTACCGGATGGGCACCGCTCCACAAGGAAGCATACGATGCACTTCTGGAAAAGGCATACAACGGTGCGGTTCTCTACTTCTCCGTGGCAACCGGATTCATCACCGAATGCGAAAAGGTTACGGGCATGACCTCCCACGGAATGTACAACGCGGGCGGCGATACCATGACATTTGCGGACGGAACCACGCTTCCCATGCAGTACCAGAAGAAATTCCTGCTGGAAAGCATCGGTGCGGAAATTCTCGCGCGGGATTCCTACGGCAATCCGGTGTTCACGAAGAATACCTTCGGCAAAGGCACGGTCTATATGCTGTACTTCCCCGTGGAGCAGATGATGTGGAACAATGCACTTGCTTTCACCGGTCGGGATAAGCCCGATTACAGCAGAATCTACCGCATCATCGGTGACAGTGTGATCGCGTCCCATCCCATTGACTCCGCCAACAATCAGATCGGCGTGACCCTGCATCCGAAGGAAAACGGGTATTACGCCGTGTTCATCAACTATGACAACGCGGCCCAGGATGGGGAAGTGACGGTCAGACCGGGATGGAAAATGCATCCCATATACGGTGACGTAACCCGGATCGGGAAATGCGGCATGGCCGTAACGGAGCTGAGAAGGATGAAATAACAGCTCATCGGAATATGAAAAGAAGAACCACAGTCTTCGTTCGAATGAAAACTGTGGTTCTTTTCACTTGTTTACAGAATCGGTTTCCGGATGACGGGTGCGATGCAGATCAGGTTTTCAAGAACCGCCTCTCCGCCGTACAGCTTGGGAATTTCGGTGTCCTGCAGGTCCGTCAGCGGCAGAACCAGGAAACCGGAGGTCATATCAAACTCCCGGATGCCGTCCTTGTTTTTCAGGGTGAGAATATAGTGCCCGGACGGGATGAACCCGGGCTTTTTTACGTCACAGAGATCAAAGCGGATGCTGTCTCCATCAGTTTCCCATGTGACCAGCATTCCTCTGGATACCCATGTTTTCTGAACGGCAAGGGCGGAGCGCAGTTCGTCTGCGGCGTCACCGTCTTTTGTTCCATCGATATATGTAGCAAACATCATGGACATATCATCGGTGTTGTGCAGATCCATACCGGCACAGGCGGAAATTTTCACTCCGCTCAGCACCAGATCTTCCCACCAGAGAATGCCCGGTTCGTTGACTTCGTGCAGGGGCTCGGGATTGTTGATGACTTCGATATAGTCCACGTTGGTGAAATCGGTGATTTCCATCTCAAACCGGCATCCCCGGGCGAAAGGATCACCGTAGGAGAAGGGATGTGCCACACCGGTGACGGCTCCCGCTTTTTTGCAGGCTTCAAACAGCAGCTCCGGATTGCGGCGGTTGATGGAATCCCACGGCACATACTGCTCCAGCACCGGACATACGATGTGACCGTAGTAGGTGGTGTACTCCATTCCGTACAGGCACTTTACCTTCCGGTTTTCCTCAGCGAGAATTTTCCGGATGATGGGCTGACCGGAGGTGGTGTTGTGGTCGGTGATGGCGAAGCAGTCCGCGCTGTCCGCTTCCATGTGATCGATCAGCTGACGGCAGGTGATTTTTGCGTCCGACTGATCGGTATGATTGTGAAGTTCGTATCGTCTGAACATGACTGCCTCCTTACTCACCGCTGACGGTCAGGCTGTACCGGGTGTTGTCCTTGATGACGTTGAACACAAGAACAGTTACCTTCAGCACCCCGTCGATTTTTTCCTGAGGAATACACCCGTCCGATGCAGTGTCGCCGTCGTACAGCATATGCCGGTCGTCCAGCTGCTTGTGGATGCATCCGATGAATTCGTCATTCAGTGTGGCGAGAGTGTGAATTTCGGTCTTCATTTCCCCGAGAATCACATCCTTCGCACGCTGCTCACTGTACTCAAGTCCGTAATTCTCACGGATGGTTTCGGTGACCTCCCGGATCAGTTCGGGTGTCACTTCTTCCTCGCTGTAGGTACGCTTGTCGAAAGAAAAGTGAATATCCAGTTTGCTGTAAGTCTTTTCCAGACAGACCATATAGGTGATCTGACCCACAAATCCCCTGTTCAGAATGCCTTCCACATGATAAAGGTCGTTCATGTTATCCTCCTTCCGTTATTCCGCAACTTCCGCCGTAACTTTGTTGTCCATGAAACGGAAGGTGAAGCGGACTACGGAATTGTCACGTTTTGTGGTGAATGCTGCTTTTGGGCCGTCCCCGCTTTCCGCACGGTGATGCTGTGCGGTGTAGACAGCGGACAGGGTACCGTAGGTGGATACGGCGTAATCATACTCACCGGCAAAGGGAATCACCACAGTCAGGGTGTAGGTGTTGTCCCCGATATAGTACATTCTTGTGATTTCACTGTTGGAGTCGTTTTCCGCCGCTCCCACGAAGGGCTGGAAACTGCCGTATACCACAACCTTTTCCGGCAGCTTGTACCCGGTTTCGGCATCGTAAATCTCCCGGCAGCCGTAGCGGATCAGATGCTCGGGATTGGCGTATTTTTCCCGGAGCCTGTTGCCGTCATCCCAGCATGCTTTCATAATATCCTCCTGACCGAATCCCATGGGACAGCCGGCGGATTTATTGTTGATCTGATAGCTGCCGTTTACTCCTGTTTCACCGTTGTCGCCGCGGATCATTTCGACCTGAGCAGCACCCAGCGTCCGCCGGAAGGGCATTTCAAAGAATGCATGGGGATTGTTCACCTGAGTCCAGCGGTAGGTATATTCAATGAAGTGATTGCGGCTTTCCTCGGGCTGATTGGCAAACCAGCCGATCTGGTCATAGCCCCACCACTGCCAGCGTGCCATGTGATGGCGGCTGTAGTTTGCCAGATCCTCGTCCGAGAACATTTTGCCGCCCCAGTTGTCGTATTCCATCAGAAGGGGCATCTGCTCACCGTACCAGCCGTTGGGGTTTTCGCCGCCTTCGCTGAAGCCTTCCCGTACCAGCACCAGACGGATACCTTCGTAATCCTCCAGTGGTGCACGGGTAAAGGGCATGGCGTGATAGTCGAACAGGAGCTTTCCGTTGACGCTGACACCGTGGGTGTGGGCATCCATGAGAACCTTGTGGCGGCGTGCGTGCTTTGCGGCGTAATCCCGGATCATTCCGAACAGTTCGTAGGTTTTCTTCATGCCCCGGTCTTCCGCGGTGTAGAGATGTACCTGCCCCATATGCAGGGCTTCGTAGCCGCAGTCGATGTATTTTGTGGCGCGGTAGTAGAACCACATCCGTGCCTCATCCCGGTTCAGATCGGGCATGGCGCCGCACAGTCCGGGATCCTGACCCTCGGGAAAATGCACATCGGTGTCACCGTTCACCGGAAACATCCGGGCATCATCCCAGCGGAAACAACGATCCTCGACAGGCTTGCCGAAGGCTTCGAATACATAGGCAGGAATCTTCACGGTGTTCATCCGCAGGGTGACGATTTCAAAAATGCAGGCCTGCAGGATGATCTGGGGATCCTGTGCGTGAACGGCATCCGCCAGTGCCCGGGATTTTGCGAAATGGATGTCGTCATCTTCCAGCATAGCCCAGATTCCCGATGCACGTCCGAGAAATTTGATCCCCAGACGTTCAATCACGCGCAGGTCGTCCCGGAGAGTGGTGGTTTCATATAATTCTCCGGCGGTCACTGCCCGTGAAAGATAACTCTCCAGTACCTCACGGCTCATGGCACCGTCGAATTCAAAATTCAGTTTCATATGGTATTGTGACGGTTATGCAGGGACAGGAATTCAGTCGTCCTTGCCCATCCGCTTCTTGTATTCGTCCATGTCGATGACTTTGCCGGTCCTGCGGGATTCTTCTGCGGCAAAGGCGATCATGTGGTTATCCACAGCTTCGCTCAGGTCGCAGAGAGCGATGTTTTCCACGCCGCAGAGGAGATCGTGGAAGGCATACATGATGCCCATGTCGCCGCCGCCGTGTCCGCCCACGATGGTATCATCCACAACCTTGTCGGCGATGGAGATTTCACGGGAGGTCTTGGTTTCAAAATCGTACAGGGTAACGGTGGGGCTGCCGTGACGTCCGATCAGCTCGCCCTTGGTTCCCATGATGCGAAGTTCACGTCCGCCGCGGGTGAAAGCGCACATGCTGAAGGTGATGGTTGCGCTGTCTTCGAATTCCAGATTCACAACCTGATGGTCAACTACGTTGTTGTCGCACTTGTAAACGCACTTGCCGTACTGGGTGGTGCGCAGAGCCTTTTCCACGTCGTCGTTGGTGGGTTCGGTCAGTCTGGTAGCGGAGGTGCGGAACCAGGAGCTGCTGCTTTCCAGATAGAGCTTGACGGCGTTATAGGGACAGGTATCCGCCTTGGGACATCCCTCGATGCAGTAGTCGGGAGAGCCTTCGGGGGCGTTTTCGCGGGTGAAGTAGGTCAGGGAGCCGAATGACTGTACGCGGGTGCACTTCTTTCCCAGCAGCCACTGGAGGATGTCCATGTCATGGCAGGATTTCTGCAGGATCATGGGAGAAGCCTTGTCGCTGTTGCCCCAGTTGCCGCGGACGAAGCTGTGGGACTGGTGTACGTTGCCCACGTCTTCGCGGTGCTGGATGTTGATGACACGACCGACCACGCCTTCGTTCAGAAGATTCTTCAGGGCACGGAAGAAGGGCGTGTAGCGGAGAACGTGGCAGATGAGAACCTTCACGCCGTTGGTCTTTGCTTCCTTTTCAAGCTTGTAGCACTCTTCGGGAGTTGCGCCGGCGGGCTTTTCCAGAAGGAGGTCGTACCCTCTGCGGATTGCCGCGGTCGCAGGTGCAAAGTGATCCCGGTCCATGGTGCAGACCAGTGCCGCATCCGCCATTTTCGGCAGATCCAGAAGGGGTTCCCAGGTATCAAAGCACAGCTCGTCGGGGATGTTGTGCTTGTTCCTGATGTATTCCCGTCTTTCACGGATAGGTTCGGCAACGGCTACCACTTCGTACTTTTCGGGAAGCTGTGCTGCCATATCGGTGTAGGTCATACCCCGGAGCCCCGCACCGATGAGGATGAGTTTCAGTTTTCTGTTTTCCATATCATACACTCCTTTGCAGTTATTTTCGGAAAAACAAGATCAATATACATATATCATACTATAAAATCGGGGATTTGTCAATCGATGTGCGGATTCAATCGGAGAACACATTGTGGATGGAAAACAGCAAATGTGAAATCAGGACGGATATCACGGCAGGAATTTCCGTAAAGTTTGCAGGATATCTCTTGACTGCAAAGGCATGAGATGATATAGTAAACACAGAACAGACAACTGCTGCACGGCAAAGGAGAAGAATATCATGTTTGATGTTACCGGATTCAATCTTGAACAGTTTTTATATCCCATCTGGCAGGGAGATATCAGCTATGCGGAAGCTGCGTTTGTCAGAGAATCGCCGGAAGGGGGAATCGCTCCCATCGCCCTGCTGTATCCCATCGATGAGATCATTTCGGTCAGAAGTGCGGATCTCGGGGCGGTTTATACGGAGGGTACCGATTATTTTGTGGAAAACGGGATGCTGTGCGTACCGGAAAACAGCAGAATTCCCCGGCTGGCATATGCGGACTATTATTTTCCGCTGACCGATGAGGAACACGAGGAAAACCGGCTGGCAACCAAATTCCCGGCAGCCGGCAATCGGGGGTGGGGATACATCCGTGCGGAAATCGGTCCCGGCAAACCCGGAATGTCCGCATGGATGCTGGCAGTCACCTACAGACATTCCGCCGACAGTATTGTAACACCGCCTGCCGTCAAATCGGATGTGTTCGCATCGCTGACGGCAAAACTGGAATCGGGCAGGGATATCAAAATCGTCGCGACCGGGGACAGCATCACCGACGGATGGTCGGCTTCCGGAAAGAACGGCGTGAACATTCCTCCGTACTGCCCTCAGTATAATGTACTGGTACAGAATTTTATGGAGAGCAGATACGGGGTAAAGGTTACCCAGAAGAATGTGGGGGTCAGCGGATCCAATACCAACGGCGGTCTGACCAAACTGGATGAAATCTGTGCCGAACAGCCGGATCTCGTCATCATCGCTTTCGGAATGAACGACGGATGCGGCATCAGCCCGGAAACCTATACCGCGAACATCAACACCATGGTCGGTACCATTGCCGAACGCTGTCCGGAAGCCTGCACCGTTGTGGTGGGAACCTGTCTGCCCAATGATCTTGTGGCATTGGGACCCGGCGGCGGCTCTCTTCTCCGATATCACATCGAGTATGCGGACTGCCTGAAGAATGCGGAAAAGACATGGAAGAATGCTGCACACGCGGATGTGACCACTGTCAACATTGAGATGTTCCGAAGAAAAGTGTACCAGGATGTGGCAGGATCCAACTCCAACCACCCCAACGATTATATGCACCGGGTTTATGCACAGGTGGTGCTCAGAACGATTTTCGGGGAATGGGCAGCGGAGTAAGTGCGTGACATATTGCGGATCAATCAGTGACAGAGGTTTGGCATGAAAAACATTATTCTCATCGGCATGCCCGGATCGGGAAAAAGTACCCTCGGAATCCTGCTTGCCAAGAAAATCAACTACGGATACATCGACATCGACAGCGTAATCGTGGCGCAGGAAGGAAAGCTTCTGCCTGAGCTGATCGAGGAACTGGGAAATGAAGAGTTTCTGAATCTGGAAGCACGGGTCAACCGTTCCCTCAACGTGCGGAGGTGCGTGATTGCCACCGGCGGCAGTGCTGTTTACCGGGGCGATATCATCGAAAAGATGAAGGAAAACGGTGTGGTGGTGTATCTGAAAATCTCCTATGAAGAAGTGGAGCGCAGGCTGGGAGACCTGAAGAAGCGCGGCGTTGTTCTGAAGAAAGGGTACACCCTGATGGATCTGTACAAGGAACGTGCGCCTTTGTACGAAATGCACGCCGATTATATCGTGGAACTGGAGGACGGTTCCGTGGAGGAGAGCGCGGAAAAGATCCGGCAGACGGTTCTCTCCGAGCTTGACGACGACTGACCATACAGAGGGAGGTATTGCGATGAAGATTACATATGTAAACACATATTTTGTCCGTCCCCGCTGGGGATTTGTGGAAATCGGAACCGATGAAGGTTATACCGGATGGGGTGAAGCCGTACTGGAAGGTCATGCGGCGGCGGTTCTGGCATCGGTGCAGGAAATGAAGGATTACCTCATCGGTCATGATCCCTCCCGGATCGAGGATCTGTGGGAAACCATGTACCGGGCGGGTTTCTACCGGGGCGGCGGTGTACTGATGAGTGCCATCTCCGGGATCGATCAGGCACTGTGGGATATCAAAGGCAAGGTGTTCGGTGCGCCGGTGTATGAGCTGATCGGCGGCAGATGCCGTGACAGGGTGAAGGTGTACTCCTGGATCGGCGGCGACCGTCCTTCCGATGTGGGGGCGGCGGCCAAGGAAAAACAGAACGAAGGCTTTACCGCCGTCAAGATGAATGCCACGGAAGAACTGCAGATGATTGACACCTACGATAAGATTGATGCGGTTCTGGAGCGGGTTGCTGCAATCCGCGAGTCCTGCGGCAGGTATTTCGGCATTGCCATCGACTTCCACGGACGGGTGCACAGGCCTATGGCGAAGGTTCTGGCGAAGAAGCTGGAGGAATTCGATCCCATGTTCATTGAAGAGCCGGTACTGTGCGAGAATATGGAATGTTTCAAGGAAATTGCCGCAGGATGCAACATTCCCATCGCAACCGGTGAGCGGCTGTTCTCCAAGTACGATTTCAAGCGGCTTCTGGAGTGCGGCGGCGTGGACATCATTCAGCCGGATCTGTCCCATGCGGGCGGCATCACGGAAGTGAAGAAGATTGCGGCCATGGCGGAAGCGTATGATGTGGCACTGGCACCCCACTGTCCCCTCGGCCCCATCGCGCTGAGTGCCTGCCTGAACGTGGACGCTGTCAGCTACAACGCGGTCATCCAGGAACAGAGTATCGGCATCCATTACAACGTGGGAAAGAGCGTGCTGGATTACGTCCGCAATCAGGATGACTTTGCGTTCACCGACGGGTATGTGGATCTTCCGAAGCTGCCCGGGCTGGGTGTGGACGTGAACCGGGAGCTTGTTATTGAAGAAAACAAAACCCCCCACAACTGGAAGAATCCTGTGTGGCATCATGCCGACGGATCCGTTGCGGAGTGGTAATCAACTGAATCACGCAAAAATCTCACCGGACCCCAGTCCGATGAGATTTTTGTTTTATGGAATAAGAAGATCAGAAGACCAACGGGATCCGGATGCAGATTTTTGTGAAAAACAGCAAAATATACCTTGCGCACGGATGAAAAATATGCTATACTGCTGACAGATACCAACGGATGCAGCAGGAGGAACAAAATATGAAGCTGGCACTGCAGATATATACCCTCAGATCCTATCTGGACGCGGAACATATTGCCGGGACTCTGCGGAAGACAAAAGAAATGGGCTACGACGGTGTTGAATGGCCGGGACTGATGGGATATGAACCGCGGGAACTGGCGAAAATCACCCGGGATGCCGGACTGGAGTTCTTTTCGGTACATATCAGCATCAATGATGTCATCGCCTGTGACACGGAACTGATGGACCGGATGGCGGCGGAAGGTGTGAAATGGCTGCCGATCGGATGGCTGGCGGAAGAACGTCTTGCCGGCGGTGAGCTGTTTGAGGAAACCTGTGCTCTGATCCGGGCATACAGCCGGGAAGCTGCAGTACGGGGGATGCGTGTACTGTACCACAACCACGACTTTGATCTGAAGCGGATCGGAGATACCACAGGACTGGACGAGTTGTACGCGGCCCTGGACGGAGATACTCTCGGCGCGGAACCGGATACCTGCTGGCTCTATTCCGGCGGCGTGGATCCTGCGGAGTATCTCAGAAAATATGGGGATCGCGCACCGGTCATTCATCTGAAAGACTGTGTGGAAGCCGGCGGACGCAGCGGATACAAACCGGTCGGTTCCGGTGTACTGGATTGGAACGGAATTCTGAAGGAATGCACAAAGGCACAATGGCTCTGCGTGGAACAGGATGAACCGTCCGACGGACTGGATGCATTCCGGTGCGCCGCAATGAGTGCGGAATTCCTGAAGCCCCGGCTGGCATAAGGACTCATAGCAGAAAGGAAAACGGTATGAAAATTGCAACGACAATCGGGGAAGTGTATGCTTACACCGCATCCTGTGCGGAAGCGGTGAGGCTGTATGAGGGAACCGGATTCCGGTATCTGGACTTCAGCTTCTACAATGCCAACAAACCGGGCTCCGGATTCCTGACCGATCAGTGGCTCGGGATGGTTGAAGAAGCCGGGGAAGCGGCCGCATCTCTGGGATTCGCTTTTGTTCAGGCACATTCGCCCAACTACAATCCCTACCATGATCCGGACGATACCGCGTATCATGAGGCCGGAATTCTGGCGACGAAGCGTTCCGTTGAGGCCTGCGGAAGACTGGGAATTCCCAATATCGTGGTGCATACGGCTTACGGACCCCAGTGCCTGTATCCGGAGGACAAAGAAAAGTATTTTGAAACCAATATGCCGTTCATCCGCTCTCTCTTTCCGGAAATGGAAAAGTGGAATGTGCGGCTGTGTATTGAGAACAGCGCAGAAGGCAACATGGGAAGAAATTATTTCTTCATGACTGCCGAAGACATGAATGATTTCATTGACTATGCCGGTCATCCTCTGATCGGTGCGTGCTGGGATACCGGACACGGAAATATGCGCGGAACCGATCCCTACCGTGAGCTGGTAACGCTGGGCAAGAATCTTCATGCCGTCCATTTTCAGGACAACGGAGGCGTGCGTGACGAACATATTGCACCGTTTTTCGGATGTCTGGATGTGGATGCCGTGATGCGGGGGCTGATTGATGCAGGGTATACCGGACCGCTGACCTTTGAGTCCGACAACTTCTGCGGATACCGGAAGAACCGCGGGAACGGAGTACTGCAGTATCCGCCGGTCAGAGTAAAAAAGGCAGCACTTACCCTGCTTCACGAGATCGGTGCCGCCTGTCTGGAAGCGTACGGAATTGAGGAAAACTGAAAATACTGTCTTCAAAGGAGAACAGACCATGTCAAAGAATGTTTTCATGGCAGGTGCGGCAAGGGCGGATATCACCCCTCCGGTCGGTACGCTGCTGTACGGATACAATCCCCATCAGGAGAGCACCTCCGTTCACGATCCTCTGACTGTTACGGTGCTTGCCCTGCGTCAGGGAGAAGAAAAGGCCATGCTGGTATCGGTTACCGTCGGGGATTTTCAGACGGAGCTGTGCAATGAAATCCGCGGCAGAATGAGTGAGGTCAGCGGAGTTCCGCAGGGCAGAATCGTAATCGCGGCAACGCATACCCACTCCGCACCAAATGTAGCCGGGATGGAAGGCTGGGGCGATGTCGACCGTCCCTATGTGGACAGCATTATGCTTCCTGCCATGCTCAGAGCTGCGGAAGAGGCGGTCGGAGCACTGCAGCCGGCGGAGTATGCCGTGGGGGTAACGGAATCCCGGGTTGGCATCAACCGGCGTCAGCAGATGGAAAACGGATCCATCGCACTGGGACAGAATCCGTGGGGCTGCTATGACCCCTTCATGACCTGTGTTGCCGTACGGAACGCGGAAACCAAAAAGGGAATTCTCAACATCATCCATTACGGATGTCACGGAACCGCGGCAGGATGCAACCGGGAGATTTCCAGAGACTGGTCCGGCATCATGACGGATCGTCTGGAGACGGAAACCGGCGTAATGACAGCCTACTGGAACGGCGCCCAGGGTGATGTGGGTCCCAGACTGACCAACGGTAAAACGGTCGGTGATATCCGGCACGTGGAAGAACTGGGCGGCGCGGCGGCAATGGATGCGAGCCGGGCATATGCGGCAAGAGGAATGTATGTGCCGGGGGATCTGCGTGTGTTTGAAGGAGAGGTTGCCATTCCCTATAAGCCTCTGCTGCCTTTGGATGAAGTTAACGCCAGACTGAGTTCCTACGGAAATCCGGATGCCCTGATCAATATCCAGAAGCTGGAATACGCGCACTACAGGGCAATCAAAGACGTATACGATGCCGGGGTTCCCGGGCATGATACCCATTACCGGATTCCCCAGACAATCATTTCCATCGGCGAAGCTGCTTTCGTCCCCTATCCCTTTGAGATTTTCTCGGAAATTTCACTGCGGCTCCGTCATCATTCGCCCATCCGCTACACCCTTGCACTGTCAAACGCAAACGGCTACAACGCATACCTTCCCACGGAAGATCAGATAGTCCGCGGCGGTTATGAAATTCTCTGTTTCCTCTATTCCGGCGCATATACTCTGGTCAATCATGCCGATCAGATTCTGCTTGACGAAAACCTGCGGATTCTTCGCGGCGAATAAACGGAACCATCATCTGAATTCAGTATAAAAGGAGAACTGTTATGTATAGAATCGGACAGGAAGAAATCGATGCCGTCGGCCGGACTCTGATGAGCAGGGACTTTTTCAAAATCAACGGCAGCGGCAGGGAAGTTCTGCACTTTGAAGAAGAATGGAAGCAGACTGTTTCCGCGGATTATGTTCTGACCATGACCTCCGGCTTCGGTGCACTGACTTCCGCACTGATCGGCATGGGAGTCGGCCCCGGCGATGAAGTAATCGTCCCCGGATATACCTATATTGCGTCAGCACTGGCTGTGACTGCGGTGGGCGCCATTCCGGTGATTGCCGAAATCAACGGCACCATGACGCTGGATCCCGAAGATGTGGAAAAGAAAATCTCCCCGGCTACCAAGGTTATCATGCCCGTACACATCCAGGGATTTCCCTCCGATATGGATGCCCTGAAAGAAATTGCCGACAGACACGGTCTGCGGATTCTGGAAGATGCGTGCCAGGCAGACGGCGGAATGTACAAGGGACAGTATCTCGGTGCCATCGGGGATGCCGGAGCGTATTCTTTTAATTACTACAAGGTAATCACTGCCGGTGAGGGCGGTGCTCTTGCTACCAGCGACAGAACCATCTACGAACGTGCCCTCATTTACCACGATGCCAGTGCGGTTGCATTTTTCGGGGATCAGCTGGACGGAATCAGTCAGCCCCTGTTCGGCGGTACGGAATTCCGTATATCCGATGTCACCGGAGCCATCCTGCGTGAGCAGCTGAAACGGATGCCGTCCCTCCTTGCCGATCTGCGGAAAAACCGGAATGCACTTGCCGCTCTGGTCTGCGGAGAGGGAAAGGCAAAGCAGGCGCCTTCCAATGACATTGACGGGGACTGCGGAACCACACTGGCACTTCGGTTTGATACGGAAGAAGAGTGCAGGGCATATGTTGAAAAATGTGCGGCAGGCGGTGTGGGGCTGACCATCCCGATCAATACCGGCAAGCACGTTTACACCAACTGGACCCAGATCATGGAAAAACGCGGAGCACTGCATCCGGCGATGGATCCGTTCAAGATGGAAGCCAACCGCGGTCTGCAGATGGATTACACCATGGATATGTGTCCGAATACGCTGGATCTTCTGAAGCGGACAGCCTATGTGGGCATCAATCCCGACTGGGACGAAGCGGCTGTTCAGCGGATTGCGGAAATCATGAACCGGTGACGCGTCTCCCGGTTACATAATCATTTCAAACAGCAAAAGGGCCTGCTGTCTGCCGTGTGAATCAGACCACACAGTGCAGGCGGCAAGCCCTTTGAGTTTACTGCTGCAGCGTCAGACGGGACGTCGGCGGATCATTCCGGCGTGTTTCCGTACCGCAGGCATTCGTCCAGAAATGCTTCGATGTTTTCGATCGGTGTTCCGCCCACAATTCCGTTTCCGGCTGCGTACAGAAAACCTCCTTCGGGGGAATCAAAGGTATCACGCATCAGACGTACTTCACGGCGTACATCCTCGGGAGTGCCGTTGATGAGCGTATTCTGCACATCCATACCCACCCAGAACGCGATTTTTCCTTTCCAGCGCGCTGCCGTTTCGTTCCAGTCCATGGTGTGCTTCTGGATCGGGTGGAGGACGGACAATCCGCATTCAATCAGATCACCGATGATTTCCGTAATGTTGCCGCAGGTATGCAGCCATACGTCCACATCGTGATTCCGTGCCATACCCCAGGTTTCCGCATAATAGGGCTTGATGAATTCCCGGAAGGTAGCCGGGCTCATCATGAGGGATTTCTGTCCGCCCAGGTCATCGCTGATCATGTATCCGTCCGGCTTGAGTTCCCGGATGGCGCGGAGGAGCAGCTTGTTTTCCGTATCTGCCACAGCCCGGTGCAGGGCATGAACTTCATCCGGATAGTCGTAGTAATCCATCAGCAGGTTTTCCATGCCCCGGAAGTTCCAGATCCGTTCATACATCAGCGACCAGTGATGGATGAGAACATATTTCCCTTCGGCATGAGCGGCATCGGCAATCTGTTTTGCATGATCGAAAAGATGGGGAGCATCGGTATCCGGAAGTTCGCTGAGAAGCGCCGGAAGATCGTCCCAGTCGGGCAGTGCGGCATTGGCATCCAGTCCCACTTTGGCCGAACGGTCAACCTTCGGCAGTCTCCAGTAAAATCCGTCATCGCGTTCGGAAAACGATGCGGTGGGGAAGGGGACCACGACAATATCTTCTTCGTATCTGTCAAACCGCTCAAGTTCGTTTCCGTACTGTTCCCACAGACCTTCTCCCCACCATTTGGTGAAGGCGCGTGGAGGACGGGGCGGATGATTGAAATAGATGGCGGCTCTTACTTCATCGCGGGTCAGCATGATATACCTCCTGTACGGGTATCGGATAGGTTGTATTTATTATATCGGAACCCTGCCGCTTTGTCAACAGGCTTTCCGGACCGTTTTGGCGGAAGTGGAAAAATTCTGACTGCCGGATCACCGGACAAGAGGCGGATTTTTACAAATAACACAAATTTTGTCCGGAATTACAAGGTGATTGTCCTGCCGGCACCCAAAAGAAACCTTGTCATAAACAGCATTTTATGGTATACTGAAATCAATCATAATTGAATTGGAGGCAACAAGGATGCAGAAATATCTCATCAATCCCAACCAGAAGATCAGTAAAATCAACAGAGACATCTACGGCTGTTTCAGCGAGCATCTCGGACGATGCATCTATGAAGGTATGTTCGTAGGCGAAGATTCCCCCATTCCCAACGTAAACGGAATGCGGAAGGATATCATCGATGCTCTGCGCGAAATGGGCATTCCCGTACTTCGCTGGCCCGGCGGATGCTTTGCCGATGAATATCACTGGAAAGACGGGATCGGTCCCAAAGAAAGCCGCAAGAAAATGATCAATACCCACTGGGGCGGTGTTGTGGAAGACAATTCTTTCGGTACCCACGAGTTCTTTGAAGCCTGCCGTCAGCTCGGCTGTGATGCCTACATCTGCGGCAATGTCGGTTCCGGTACCGTACAGGAAATGAGCGAATGGGTGGAATACATGACCTCCGATGCGGTATCTCCCATGGCAAATCTGCGCCGTGAAAATGGTCATGACAAACCCTGGAGACTGAAATATTTCGGAGTGGGCAACGAAAACTGGGGCTGCGGCGGCAATATGACCCCCGAATTCTACGCCGATCAGTACAGACGCTACGCTACCTATGTCCGTACCTACGACTGGAACAACCGGGCACAGAAGATTGCCTGCGGTCCCAACGGTGCCGACTACAACTGGACGGATGTGCTCATGAAGAAGGCGGGACGTCAGATGGATGGCCTCTCCCTCCATTACTATACCGTCATGGGTTCCTGGCATAAGAAGGGCAAGGCTCTGGAATTCACGGATGACGAATACTACATCACCATCGACAAGGCTTACTTCATGGAAGAGCTTGTACGCCGCCACGGTGAACTCATGAACCGCTACGACCCTGAAAAGAGAGTGGGCATCATCGTGGACGAATGGGGCATCTGGCACGACGTGGAAGAAGGAACCAATCCCGGCTTCCTGTATCAGCAGAATACCCTCCGTGACGCCATGGTAGCAGGTCTTACCTTCAACATTTTCAACAAGCACAGCGACCGTGTGAGAATGGCAAACATCGCGCAGACCATCAACGTGCTGCAGTCCGTTGCACTGACCGACGGCGAAGAGATGATTCTGACTCCCACCTACTATGTATTCCGGATGTACAAAGATCATCACGAAAATACCCTGCTGGGATCCTATCTGACCACACCCAATCTTGCCGACAAGAAGGCTCCCCAGCTGACCGAAAGCGCATCCATCAAGGAGGACGGCACCATCGTTGCCACCATCGTCAATACCTCCCTCAGCGATGCAGCCGAAATCCACTGCCAGATCGCGGATACTCAGGTCAGCGGTGTTGCTGCGGAAATTCTCACCGGCGAAGTGCACGCACATAACGATTTTGAGAATAAGAACGTGGTTTCCTCCTGCGAATTCAGCGACTTCGAAGTTACCGCAGACGGATTCAAAACCACCGTTCCTCCGTGCTCCGTTGTCAAATTCCTGATTAAATAAAATGAAGGACTGCAAACGCTGCCTTCTTCGGGAATCGGCGGAAAACGACACCTTTGAGGCCGTCCGTTCAAAGATCGATCTGCTGTCCGAAGCGGAAAAAGCAGAGGATGATCTGTATCGGAAGCGTCTGGAAGCCTGCCGTACCTGCGACCACCTGATTTCCGGTATCTGTATGAAATGCGGATGCTATGTTGAATTCCGGGCGGCATTCCGGAAAATGAAATGTCCCAATGCCGCAGACCGGAAATGGTAAAACCGACCGGAAAGAAATCTCATGCCTTCATGGTTTTATGACCGTGGAGGCATGATCTGCCTGTACGGTGATTTTTTGACCGGACTGTCGGGAATTTCAGAAAAGGAGAAAAACATGATCCGAATATTATTTCAGGGCGACTCCATCACCGATGGAAACCGCTACAAAGATCCTTCAAGCCGCTGGGATCTGAATCACCAGATCGGACATTCCTATGTTTTCAATATTACCGGGATCCTGGGAAGAAGGGCGCCGGGAAAGTATACCGTCATCAACCGCGGGGTATCCGGTGATACCGTTGAAAAAATCGCCGCACGCTGGCAGAGGGACACCATCGAGGAGAATCCGGATGTTCTCAGTCTTCTGCTTGGGATCAACGGCAACGGGAATTTTGACGGAACCTGGCCGGAAGGAACGGCAGAACATCTGAAGGCGTTTGAATCCGGTTACCGGAAACTGCTGACAACGGCAAGGGAGTCCGCTCCGGCGCTGAAACTGATTCTTGTGGAGCCGTTCTGCCTGCCGGTGAATCGTCTGAAAGAGCATTATAGTGATTTTTACCCGGTATTCCGGCAGAAACAGGAAATCATCTGCACCATAGCCGCTGACTTCGATGCGGTATTTGTTCCGGTGCAGGAGAAACTGGAGGCACTGGTGAACGGGACTGCAGCAAGTCTGACAGAATGGGGCTGCGGTACCGATCCGTATGCATACTGGCTCTGGGACGGCGTGCATCCCACGGAACCCATGCACAGTTTCCTTGCGGATCTGTGGCTGGAAGGTGCGAAGGAGATTCTGTAAATCTTACGCATCAGATACATAACTGCATAGGATCGTACAATTCGGGATTGCATATTTTTTAACTCTGTGTTATAATAAGGACAGATTCAATATCCGCATCTCCTGTGCAGCTTCACCTGCGAGAGTGCGGATGCATATAACGGAGGCAGCTTATGAAACTGTACGCGAACGAAACAAGAGCAATCGGCAGACGGGATCCCATGATCTACGGCCATTTTCTCGAGCATTTCCACCGTCAGGTTTATGACGGCATCTTCTGTCCCGGATCCCCTCTGGCGGATGAAGACGGATTCCGTACGGATGTAATCGAGGCTATGAAGAAGATCAAGGTGCCGATCATGCGCTGGCCGGGCGGGTGCTTTGTTTCTTCCTACCACTGGAAGGACGGCGTCGGGGAAAACCGCGAACCCACCTTTGACATTTCCTGGCGCGTGGAGGATCCCAACACCTTCGGCACCGATGAATTTGTGAAATTCTGCCGCAAGGTGGGGTGCGAACCGTACATCTGCACCAATGCCGGCACCGGTGATGCCGAAGAAATGAGCGACTGGGTTCAGTACTGCAATCTGAAGGACGAAGGCAGATTTGCAAAGTGGCGCATTGCCAACGGATGCGAGGAGCCACATGCCGTCAAATACTGGAGCATCGGCAACGAAAACTGGGGTGAACACGAAATCGGTGCCAAATCCTCCGAAGAATGGGGCAGACTGGTGCTGGAATCCGCGAAGATGATGCTCCGCGCCGATCCCACCATCGAGCTGTCTGCCGCAGCTCTGACCGACCTTGACTGGAACATCAATATCCTCAGGATGGCGCGCACCCGTCTCAAATGGCTCTCCATTCACGAATACTGGGACTTCCATCAGGGAATCAACCAGTTGACGGACTACAATCAGACCATGGCGTACACCCTCGATCTGGAAAGCGGAATCCGCAGAGTCAGAGGGCTTCTTATGGCGATGGGGCTGGAAAAGAAGATCCGGATTGCCTTTGACGAATGGAACCTCCGCGGCTGGTATCATCCCAACAGCCATACGATGATCCCCGGCGTCACCAAGGAAGACTACATTGATCCCCGCGACAAGAACGATATCAACAGCCAGTACACCATGGCGGATGCCATCTTCTCGGCGTGTTTCCTCAATGCCTGCCTGAGAAACTGCGACATCGTGGGTATGGCGAATTTCTCCCCCATCGTAAACACCCGCGGATGCATCTTCACCCATCCGGACGGCATTGTTCTGCGCTCTACCTACCACATCTTCGATCTTTACGTGAACTATCTGGGTGACACGGTTCTGGACGCCTGGGCAGAAGAGACTCCGAAGATGAACGTGACCCACAGACAGGGCAGAAACTTCGATGTGGATGCGGTGGATCTGGTGGTAACAAGCTGGTCCGACAAGCCCGGCATCGCTGTTGCTGCTGTCAACAAGGAAGCGGAAAAGGAACACACCATCACCCTGAATTTCGATTATGATGGTAGGGAAGTGCGTGTGTACACCGTTGCCGGAGAATCCACGGAATCCTATAACGATATTGATCGTGAAGAAGTCAGAGTCGAAGAAGGAGAAGTGATGGCTTACACGAAGGGCATGGAAATCACCCTCAGCCCCCACTCCGCCAACGTGATCCAGATTCTCTGAAAATCCTGACAAAATATAAATCCGGTGATGCCTTCGGGCGCCGCCGGATTTTTGTGTTTATAAGGTTGAAGAATACCGGCTCAGATCCGTCCGTACAGCTTGTTCCAGTTATAGAACTTTTTCCGGTCGATATTGCCGAGCTGATCCCTGGTGATTCTGTAGCTCCAGTTGTCGTCGTCCGTGCCGGGAACATTCAGTCGGGTGTCCTTGCCGTAGAGGAGGAGATCCTGTACGGGCAGAATGAGAAGCCCCGCATGGCTCTGGAACATGGTTCTGAGAATCTCGTCGTAACCGTTGTCCCAGTCTTCGCCGAAGTAGCCGCAGTAGGTGAGAACGTGGCGGCGGGTTTCGTCATCCAGATCCCAGATGTAGCCGAGGAGGGTATTGTTGTCGTGGGTACCGGTATATGCGATGCAGTGGTTGTCGTAGTTGTGGGGCAGATGAGGAGATCCGGGATCACCGAGGAACGCAAACTGCAGGATTCTCATGCCCGGGAATCCGCTATCTTCCACCAGCTTTGCCACTTCGGGTGTGATGTCGCCCAGGTCTTCCGCGATCAGAAGCTTGTCGGGGCAGACTTCGCGGAGTGCGTTGACAAGATTCATGCCGGGACCCTTGACCCACTTGCCGTTCTTTGCGGTCTTTTCGCCTGCGGGAATGCAGAAATAGGATTCCAGACCGCGGAAATGGTCAATGCGTACACCGTCGAACAGCTCACACATGAAGCTGATGCGGTCCTTCCACCAGGTAAATCCGTCTTCTTCCATTTTGTCCCAGTCGTACAGCGGATTGTTCCATACCTGACCGTCCGCGCTGAAGTAATCCGGGGGTACTCCTGCGATGCCGGTAGGCTTGTTGTCTTCGTCAAGCTGGAACTGCCCGGGAGCTGCCCATACATCGGAAGAATTGAGAGCCACATAAATCGGAATATCCCCAATGATGGAGATACCCTTTTCGTTGGCGTAATCCTTGATTTCCTTCCACTGACGGAAGAAGGTGTACTGCATGAACTGCCAGAGATGAAGCACCTCTTCGTCAACGGTTTCGCTGGTCCATTCGGTCCAAGGGAGATCGTCATTGGATGCGCGGATTGCCATGAATTTGCAGAAATCGTTGGTACGGGGATGCTTAGCAAGGAAGGATTCGATGCCTTCGGTGTCGGTGCAGCGCTTTGCAGCCTTGTTCAGCAGAGCGAGACGTTCTTTTGCAAGCCGCTTGAATTCGCAGCTGTAGGGAGTCTTCTGCTTGGCTGCATCCAGTTCCGCCCCGGTGAGAAGTCCCTCTTTCTGCAGCAGGGGCAGATCAATGAAATAGGGATTTACCGAGAATGTGCTGAAGGAGCAGTAGGGAGAGTTGTATTCGTCGGGGAGACAGAAGGGGAGTGTCTGCCAGTAGGAGAAGCCGCAGTCGCTGAGAAAATCGATCCAGTCTTTGGCTGCCTGACCGAAGCTTCCTTCGGAATATTCACCCCAGAGGGATGAGATGTGCATCAATACACCGCTTGATCTTTTCATAAAATATCCTCTCATGTGAATTTTTGTATAATATGAATATTAAACATTATACCTTATTTGATCCGGTTTGTCAATAACAGCTTATATATTTATTCACACAGCGGAGTATATATACAGCCCATGTCAGGAAAAACTGAACAAAAATGTCTCATAATATTCAAAAATGCTCAGAACTGTGGTATAATGGATGCAGCATTCCCGGATAAGGAGATTTTATTATGAAACAACCGATCAAAAATATCATGATTTTCGGCGACAGCTATTCCACCTTTACCGGATATATCCCGGAAGGATACGCAGTGTACTATACCCCTGCCGGCAGACCGGAAACCGATGTGACGAAAGTGGAGGAAACCTGGTGGCACAGAGTCTGCACGGATCTGGATCTGAATCTGGTGCTGAACAACAGCTGGTCCGGCTCTACGCTGTGCAACACGGGATACAGCGGTGACTGTTCCCGCACCAATTCCTTCCTGCACCGTCTGGATGTGCTGAAGGATGAGGGCTTCTTCACGGCGAACGAGATTGACACCGTGTTCATCTTCGGATGCACCAACGACAGCTGGGCAAATGCTCCGCTGGGCGAGGTGAAGTTCGGGGACTGGACAAAGGAAGATCTCGCCTGTGTATGTCCCGCGATCTGCTGCTTCATCGGACGGGTGAAGGAAAACCTTACCGATGCAAATGTAGTATTCCTCATCAATACGGATCTCAAGCCTCAGATCGGAGAAGCCGTGAAAGCCGCATCGGAGCATTACGGCACAGCGTACATTGAAATGAAAACCATCGACAAACGCAGCGGTCATCCCACCGTTCAGGGCATGAAAGATATCGCTGATCAGGTGGAAGCGTTCGTTCGGGCGGAAGCTTGAGCGATCTGATTTTTCCATATTCTAAAACGGACATTGCATACGGAATAAACATAAAAATATCCTTTACGACCCATTTTTTGTGGGCGCAAAGGATATTTTTCGTCTTGGTTTACGAGCGGGTACGCAAAACCGCGTGTATCAGAGTTTCACTCTGCAGTCAACAACCCCATCATCGGTGCAGAAGGATTCACCGTTGGGGAGAGTGATCGTCTTGTGGGAACCGGCTTCGGATTCAACGTGCAGAATGAATTCGCCGTCCTCGATCTTCCAGTTCACCCATACCTTGCCGCAGCCGGTGTAAACGGTGCCTTTGGCATACGTCCGACCGTCGATGCGGGGGGCAACAGTCAGCTTCTTTTCAGCGGCGGATACGGTGCGTACACCGAGAACCACAGCGGCAAATTCATAGATGGCAATCGCACCCCAGGCATGGCATTCGCTTCGGGGAGCATCGGGCGTTTCGGGAATGGTGGAGCAGTTCAGATCAATCAGACCGCGGAGTCTGTCCATCATCTTTTCGGTTTCGCTGTAGAGACCTGCCGCTTCCAGTGCGCGGAACCAGAAATATGCGTAGGCGAAGGTGCATTTTGTGCCGAGATCGATGGCGTTTTCCATGATTCTGCGGGTACGTGCATGGTCAGCTATGCCGGCGAGGGTGCACCATACCTGCATATGCTGGCTGAAATATGTGTGATTCAGATCATCGGCGTAAAGCCCCCGCTCCTCATCCCAGCAGTTTTTCTCAATGGCTTTGGCCACAGCTGCCGCCCGGGTACGGTATTCGTCAGCGGTACCGGTTCTGCCGCAGAGACCGGCGAGCCCGGCACTGAGACGGAGGAAGTACACATACATCGCGGAGGCAATTGCCATGTGACAGTCGCCGCCGGTGGAAACCTCACCCGCTCTCCATGTGGCAGCCCAGTCGATGAAGTCCCAGTACATGGTTTCGGTGAGAAGTCCGGTTTCGTCAATCTGACCGTCAAACCATTCCAGAACCCCATCGATGGCACGGAGGTTTTCGCGTACCAGACTGATATCCCCGAACCGCTTGTAATGTTCGGCTACCATGAAAATGTAGTAGAAGGAGAAGGATGGGATGAACTGGGGTTCCACGGTGGGATAGCGGCTGGAAAGAAGTCCGTCGGCACGCTGGGAAAGGCGGAAGTCGCGGATTGCCTTGCGCGCCAGTGCATCGTCGTCGGTGAGCTGATAGTTGAAGAGCATCTGCAGGGAAGTGTCCATGGCGTACTGAAGCTGTTCGTAATAGGGGCAGTCCTCGTAGGATTCCTGCATACACCGCATCAGGGTGGAAACGGAGATCTGCCAGAGCCTGTTGTCCGCTTCACTGCCGAAATCGCAGTTGTCGGGATAGGTCAGCGGATATCCCACCTCGGTGAAGGTCAGCCCGGTCAGACGGACATCCCCTTCGGTCTCCACACGGATGATTCTCGCACAGCGGTACCAGAACGGCTCAAAGGTCAGCTCGCCGTCAACGGTGACAACATCGTACACACCGTCAAAGGAGAGGGAGCGGTCAAGACGGTCTTTCTTTCCGGCACCGCTTCCGAAGGATTCCGCGTACATGATCTTCGCCGTGCCCCGTCCTTCAAAGGTGAATACCGGGAAGCCGAAGGTCAGCTCATCCGCGATGAAGTAACCGTCCCCGGAATCGGTGAAGGGAACTTCCTTCTGATACAGCATGGGGATGCGGCGGGGAATGACGAACATGGGATTCACAATTCCCCACGGATATTTCTTGTCCCGGGGAGAATGAACGTCCGCGACCACCTTTGCTCTCACCCATTCGGGAGTACCTGCCCGGTAGTTTTCTTCAAACATGGCGCCGGTCGCATAATCGGTGTGACGGGCAAACTCCGCACAGGGAGACACCGCGCATTCCCAGCTGTCATCGGTACGGATCACGGTCTCACCGCAGACCAGTTCCATGGCGAGGAGCATATTGCCGGACCGGCGGACACCGTAGACCGCACAGGGTTTGGTCATGTCGCTGTTGTCGGCAAGCTGCAGAACCTCGCAGATAATCTCGTTTTCACCGGCTTTCAGACAGTGAGCGATATCGAGGGTGTCATAATACTTTTCTTCTCCGGAAGAACGGCAGGGACCGAACGATGCCCGGATTCCGTTGACATAAAGTTTATATCTGGCTTCTGCCGAGATATTCAGGGAAGCCTTGCACGGTTTTTCGGTCAGCGTGAATTTCTTTCGGAAGAGATAGATTCTGTTGTCGGAAAAAACAGCCGACGGATGGGTGATCCATTTGGACTGGAACATGGTCGTACTCCTTTGAGAATTGTTGTATGGTTTCATTTTACCATGAGTTTCCGGCGTTGTAAACCGGTTTTTCAAAACTCGGAGGCGCGGCAGTATTTTTTATCGGATTCCGACAATTTCGTATTCACAGCGATAATATTTTCTGCTGATGAGGAGTGAAGCGTGATTTTTTACCGTGCTCCCCTTGACTTGCCAAAGCAAAAATGTGTATAATACTCATATAATATTAACAGAGTCAAAATTTTATTGATGCAAAAAGGAGACAGGAGACATGAAAAAGACATCCCGTGTTATCATCATCGGTGTGGACGGGGCAGGCACTTTTTTCCGCCGGGCGAATACACCGAATATCGACCGGATTTTTGCGGACGGTGCGGTAAGCTATGACGTTCTCACTTCCAATCCCACGGTCAGCGGTCAGTGCTGGGGATCCATGCTCACCGGCGTTACTCCCGACATTCACGGGCTGACCAACGGCAGAGCGGGTTCCACTCCCTATCCGACGGATTCCATTTTTCCCACCATGTTCCGTGTGATCCGTGAGAATATGCCCGATGCGGAGCTGGCATCCTTCTGCAACTGGAACTCTATCAACATCGGCATCATCGAAGACGGGCTGGGCGTGATCAAGGGCACCGGCAATGATGAGAGCATCGCCGAGCAGGTCTGCGGTTATGTTGCTGAACACGATCCTGCACTGATGTTCATCCAGCTTGACGAAGTGGACGGTGCCGGTCATGCCCACGGCTACGGCACGGAAAACCACCTGAAGCAGATCGAAGCAAGCGATACCATTGTCGGAAAGATCTGGGAAGCCTACAACGCAAGAGGCTGGATCGACGATACCCTCTTCATTGTTACCGCTGACCACGGCGGATGCGGTCACAGTCACGGCGGCTGGACGGACGGAGAAAAATACATCATGTTTGCCGCTGTCGGTCCCAATGTGGTAAAGGGCACCATCGGTGAAATGGGCGTGCGCGATATCACCTCCATTGTTCTTCATGCCCTCGGACTCGGTGAAAAGCAGCCCGAAACCTGGACTTCCCGCGTCCCCTCCGGACTGTTTGAAGGCGTTGTTGCAGGCGAACGTCCCGTTTATGAAATCAAGTATGCACATGCCTTCCGTCTCCGTGAACCCGGTGTGACTCCCACTGGGGACAAGTCCCTTGCCGCACTGCTGGGACGTGATCGGATTGCCGCATATTTCCCCTTTGACGGATCTTCCGCTGACGAAAACGGCGGACTGGTTCCGGAAGAACACGGCAAATTCTACTATATCGACGGCTACAACGACCGTGGTATCCGTGTGGAAGACGGCTATATGAAACTCCCGTGGACTCCCGGCAAAAAGAGCTTCTCCGTTGCATTCTGGGTTAAAAGCGACGGCGTCAAGTCCGACCCCGCAGTCATCGCTGACAAGGAATGGGCGAGCGGATACAATCCCGGTTTTATCATCGCTCTCGACAGCGGCGCAGTGCTCCAGTTCAACTACGGCAACAGAGCTGACCGGATCGATGCCGCGTTCGGTCTGCCCATCGACTACTCCGGCGGCTGGGTACACGCAGTGATGGTCATCGACCGTGAAGCCATGGAAGTGCGCTGTGCCTTCGACTTTGGCAAATTCAACCGCGTTGTGATTCCCGAAAAGTTCCGCGATGAATCCTTCGGCCGATTCGATTACGTTTACTTCGGTCAGGAAGCTACCCTGAAATACGCGCCTCTCACCGCGGTTCTGGACGATTTCGTACTTGTAGACGGTATTCTGACGGAAGAAGACGTTGCTAAGATGAAGGAATTCTACGGCGCGTGATCAGCGGTCGGCAGAGGGGAGCTTTAGAGAATCCGGAAGCCGTGGAAATCACGCCGGAGTCACGAATCAGGCAGGGGATGCCGACGTATGTGACATCGCCGCTTATTGACGATACCCAACAGCCGGGAGGAATTCTGCTTCCGGAAAAAAACGCAGGGACGGGAAATCTCTGCGTTTTTGTGTTGTGTATAGATACTCGATTTACCGGGAAGCGGCTGTCAGATGGCAGCAGGATCATAGGGCTGACTGCACGGGGGGACACACTGGTTTTCAGCACCGGGGAAGGGGGAAGCGTTGTCGTTTTCGTAAAGCTTCCGTTCTTCTTTGCTGCGGAAATCGGGAATCCGGTATTCTTTGCCGTTCTCAAAAGAGCTTCTCCGGGCCAGAATTCCCACGGCGGACATAGTGACAGCGCGGTAGACGTCGAAGAACGGATAAATTTCCGCCAGTATATATTCCGTCGGTTTTCTGCGCCGCCCTGACAAGCTGTACGTATTCCGCAAGGGTTGAGGCGGCTGTGGTTTCGCTGAGAATCTGAGAATCGCGATGCCTCTTTCCGGCGCTTTTACAGCACAGGAAACACAAGCGGGAATGTTCGGCTAAATCATGTGAAGTGTTTCTGTCAGTATAGCACAGCGCCGGGAGCTTGCCAATCCTATGTGTGTTTGTTACGTTTCTGAGAACTATTGCATTATACTATTGTAATCTGCACACAAAATGTTATACTGGTACCGAGAACTTCAGTACCGTACGGATGCCGGCATCAATATATTTTGTGAGGTAAATTATGCGCAGACTGATTGTAAAAGACAGATATCTTGCCTGGGACAACGGGGAACCGTTTTTCTATCTGGGAGACACGGCTTGGGAAATTTTCCACCGTCTGAACCGTGATGAAATGGCGTACTATTTCGAACAGCGCGCCCGTCAGGGATATACGGCGGTTCAGGGCGTTATTCTGGCAGAATTTGAAGGGATTACGGCTCCGAATGCATATGACCGCCTTCCTCTGATGTTTGCGGACGGCAAGCCGGATCCCGCCCAGCCTGATCTGGAGGGAGAATATTCTTATTGGGATCACGTGGACTATGCGGTGGATACCGCAGACCGGCATGGGCTGTTCATCACTATGCTGCCCACTTGGGGGGACAAGTTCAACCGTCTCTGGGGTGTTGGACCCGAGATTTTTACGGATGAGAATGCGTATATCTACGGGAAATGGCTTGCCGCACGGTACGCCGAGAAGGAAAACATCATCTGGATGCTCGGAGGAGACCGTCCTCTTGAACCTCAGCACCGGCGCATTGTGGATGCCATGGCCAAGGGTATCCGGGAGATGGATGCGAACCATCTGATCACCTTTCATCCGCCGGGCTGCAGAACCTCGCTCAACACCATTGAAAACGCTGATTACATTGATTTCCACACATCACAGACCGGGCACGGCATCGAGCAGTGCTATGAATCCGACCGTGTCATGCTGGAAATGGCAGCCGGTTCTCCAAAGCCGTATATGGATTCCGAACCCCGGTATGAAGACCATCCTGCCTGCTTCAATGACAGAATCGGATATTACTGGAATGCGGACGATGTGCGTCAGAATGCTTACTGGAATCTGATGACAGGGAGCTGCGGACATACTTACGGCAATCACTGCGTGTGGAGCATGAACAAAAAGCCCGGCAGTTATTTCCCGTTCACCTGGAACGAAGCGCTCCTGCATCCGGGTGCGGAACAGATTCATCTGATAAAAGAATTGCGTCTGAGCCATGATTACTTTTCCTTCCGCCATGCCCCGGAGCTGATTGGAGCCGATTATGCCGGCATGGGTCACCTTGCTGCGGGCAGAGGAGATGATTACGGTTATATCTACACACCGCTGGGACTTCCCGTTACCGTGAATCTGTACGAGTTCAAAGGTTCCGGGCAGCTGCGTGCCGGGTGGTTCGACTGCCGTACCGGTGAAGCACAGGTGTTTGCCGTCCTGCCCAACCGTGGTCAGACCACTCTTGTTCCGCCGACGCAGGGAAAAGGCTGTGACTGGGTTCTGGTAATCGAGGAAGTACACTGAGCGTGAACCGGAATTCTCGGAACCGCTCCGGCATCAGGACTGAAAAGAACATACAGAAAACGTCCGGATGTCTCTCATGGAAGAGGGATATCCGGACGTTTTTTGATTTATCTGTCTTTCAGATTCCAGCGGGTGTAAAGCAGGGACGGGAAATCATCCTCGCCGTAGGCCTGATAATATACCGTCAGAAGGGAGCCGTCTTTCAGTTCGGCGGTGGCGGCATAGCCCAGATCCCCGGTCTTTCCGGTATCATTCAGAATATACTCGTCCGACCAGGTTTTTCCGTTGTCGTAACTGACGACCGCCCTTTCACCGAAGGGAACTGTTCTGCGGCCGAAGGTCAGAATCAGCGCGCCGGAGGAGTGACGGAGCAGATGGGGCGGTGTGTACCGGGATTCGGGGATGGCTGTGGGCAGAATTTCGGACCAGGTATATCCGCCGTCTTCGGAATAAGTCTGGTGGATCACCGGATGGGGAGCATCTGCGGAACCTTCCCAGCGGATACTGCCGAGAATTCTTCCGTCATCCAGTTCGATGGCATGGGGTTCGTCATAATTGCGCCACGGTACATCGGGCTGCTTGTCCAGCACAGAGAGCCGATTCCATGTCATGCCCGTATCGCGGCTTTCGTAAGCGGCAACGCAGCCCTTTTCCAGACCGTCCCGTGCATACATTTCCTTGCCGAAGTAAAGCAGGGAACCGTCTTTGCGGAGAATGGGGCCGTGAGGAGCGGATACGGGAACCTGTACCGTTTCACCCCAGGTCATGCCGCCGTCGTGAGAAACACGCACGAAGGATCCGCCCCTGCCGTGTTCTTCGGGAATGGTGGGATACTGATCCAGTACGCCGCCGTTTCCTCCCCAGCTGTCACGGATATAGCTGCCGTAGTGATTCAGATACACTTCCGTCGGATGAGTGAACCAGCTGACAAGGAGGCTGCTGCCGCCCAGCCAGATAATTCCCACATCTCTGTCGTCCAGCCATGTGTCGTTGATCACCATGGGAATGGACCAGGTTTTTCCGTTGTCGGAGCTTTTGAACAGCATGGTTTTGCCGAAGGGGCAGATATGAGCCGCACGGAAGCCGGAGCATACCGCGTACAGTACGCCGTCGCCGTCACAGCATACGGACGGCCATCCGCAGTAACGGAAAAAAGAATTCGGATTGCGGTAGACGATGCCCTGATGATGAGCTGTGAAAAATTCCATGAGTGTGATCCTTTCTGTGATCAAAAATTGTGCTGTGCTATAGTCAGAGTATACAGGAAATATAAGGATTTTTCAAGAGGCAGAATGATTTCCTCATAGATTTATCTGCGGTTTTCAGTAAAGTCAGATGTGATTTTGTTGTTTCCCCGGCAGTTGGTCTTGAATTTTTTTCTGCGGTAAGTTATAATGGGAATATAAGAACGGAACTGAGACACAAACGACAGATTTGTGAAAGACTGGAGGAAAGGCTATGAAACTTCTTATTCTCTCAAAAGAACACTGTGATCTGACCGATGTACTGCTGAGCTGCCGGGCAGAGACACAGATTTTGTCATTTGCAGATGCAGCCGGCGCAGATTTCGACGGATACGATGCTTTCTGTGTGCTGGGAAACGGCGGTACTGTACTGGATCCCCGTCTGAGAAGCCGGCTGGAAGCAGAAGCGGACAAGGGTAAAAAGATCTTTCTGGAATCCGTCGGTTCCTTCCGGTCGGTTTACTCCGCACCACCCACGGAAACAACCAGAAGCCGGCTGGTGTATATTGCTCCGGAAAACGGCGGAGGAATTCCGGGACTGACAACCGGGGATCTTCTGGATGACGAATGCGGCAGTACAATGACACCCTGGTTCACGCTTCCGGAGATGGTGCCTCTTCTTGTTTACAGAGAACAGATCATTGCCCATATCCATGCGGATATGCCTGCCGGGGAAATTCTCCGGGGCAGCAAACCCGGGATGTTCTTTCTGGGAGACAATATCCTGATGGCAATGTTCTGTATGCGGAATTTCAACCGTGCCAGATTTGCGCCCCGGAAAAACTGGGAAAAGCTGATTACATACATTGCGGTATTTCTGACGGGATGTGAACCGGAGCGGATGCCGGAGCCCGTCGTGCGGTACGGAACGGATGCCGACCTGACTGACCCGGAGCTATGGGAATACAGCAGAAAACAGGCAATTGACAACGGAATCCGCTGGCTGGAACAGTTTCTCATTGACAACGGACGGGGCGGGATCCGGGAAGGTCTGCGCCACAATATTCTCCCGGACGGCAGGCAGCTGACAGCCGACACTGTCCGGAACGACTGCTGCGGTGAAGCTGCAGGTGCCTTTGCCATGTACGGATATCTGACGGGCGACAAAAAATACAGCGCCATCGCAGAGAATCTCCGTCAGCTGATGCGGGATTTCTTCATTGTCCGGGAGGAACCGTTTTGCGGCATGATGCGGTGGAGTGCGGAAGCATGGGACGTCTGTTATCCCGATGATGCGGCACGATCCGTCATCCCCGGCCTGATCAGTGCTCTCCTGATGCATGACGACCGGTACACCGACGATATATATGCCTGTCTGGATTTTCTCATCAGTGTTGCCTGCCGCGACGGTCTTCCTTTGGCACGTTATGACAGATGGCACTACAATGCGGAAAGTCTGGCGGGAGTCAAACATATGGAGCACGGTACGCCCAGTGCACATTATACCGCCTATCATCTTGCGGCATTGCTGCTGGGCTATCTGAAGTGCGGCAAGACCGAATATCTGGAAAGCGCGCGGAAGGGACTGGAGACTTTGATGGGACTGTATCCGGATCTGCGGAGGGAACAGAGCGAGACCCAGGAAATGTGCCGCCTGATTCTCCCCCTCGCTGTTCTGTATGAGGCGACCGGAGAAGAGAAACACCGGGAATACCTGTACCGGGTGACGGCGGATCTGGAAAAGCATCGCCATCCTTTCGGCGGATACCGGGAATGGGATACCGGCTACAAAGCCGCGTGCAGCAGGGAATCAAGGGGCGAATGCTCACTTCTGTCGGAAAACGGGGATCCTGTGACGGACTCCCTCTATTCCATGAACTGGCTGCCGGTAGGGTTTGCCTGTGCGTACCACGCAACCGGGGATTCTTATTTTTATGATCTCTGGAAAAACGTGACCGCCTTCTACATGAGGATCCAGATGCACTCCGAAAATCCAATGCAAAACGGTGCATGGTGCCGGGCGTTCGATATGGATCTGGAGGAAGCATACGGATGTCCCCACGATATCGGCTGGGCAGCCAACTGCTGTGAAACCGGATGGACGGAAGCAGAAATTCTCATGGGCATGATGCTGATGGATCTATATGACAAAGAAAAAACAAATAAATGACAATCAAAGAAGAAAGAGGAATGACAATGAAAGCAGATGCAGTAATTTTTGACAAGGACGGAACTCTCATCGATTTTGATGCGATCTGGATTCCGGTATCGGTGGCGGCTATGGAGGATGTTCTGCGAACACTGGGCAGGGAAGACATTCCTGTTGGGGAATTCCTGACCGTGTACGGCGTGCATGACGGGGTCACAGATCTCAACGGGGTTCTGTGCCATGGCACCTATGCCCAGATGGCAGATGCGGCACTGGTGGTTCTTGAAAAATACGGATGCTCCGTTCCGGCAGGTGAACTGACAAAGCTGATTTCGGATGCCTATGTCAATCATACCGATGCAGGAGAGATCAAACCGGTGGATGAATCCCTTGTTCGGGCACTGACGGAACTGAAAGAACGCGGCGTGAAGATGGCTGTTGTGACCAACGACGGAGAAGCTCTTACACGCAAGTGTCTGGACGGTGTGGGGATTTTTGAACTGTTCGACCGGGTTTACACCGATGACGGAACCATGCCCCATAAGCCGGATCCTGCCTGTGCCTATGATTTCAGCCGGCTTACCGGAATCGGCACGGAGCGGATGGCCATGGTCGGGGATACGGCTGTGGATATGCGGTTCGCAAAGAACGCCGGTCTTCTTGCCATCGGTCTGGCGAAGAGTGAACAGAACCGGCAGGTCCTTGAACCTCTTGCGGATGTCGTGATCGGAAATACCGCTCAGCTGATTGAGGTTCTGGAATAGGGGATGTTTACGGGAATTCTTGCCGGGATTACCTGGGCACTGGAGACGGTGATTCTCGGCTTTGCGCTGGGAATGTCTCCGTTTGTTTCTACGGAAGAAGCGATTCTTCTGGCCCCCTTTGTCAGTACCTTCCTGCATGATCTTTGCTCGGCTGTCTTCATGCTGATCCGGGCAGCGGTGACCGGACGGCTGCGGACTTTTTCGGAAATATTCCGGAACCGGGATTTCAAATGGCTGGTGCTTTCTTCCGCGATCGGAGGTCCTGTCGGAATGTCGGGATATGTACTGGCGGTCAATTCCATGGGATCCGCCATCGGAGCGGTTGCCAGCGCGGTGTATCCTGCCGTAGGTACTGTTCTGGCGTGCATCTTCCTGAAGGAAAAAGTACGCTGGTATCAGTGGATTTTTCTCCTGTTTGCGCTGACGGGTGTTTACGGACTGAGCGGCTCCTCAGGACTGGCCGACGGAAATTTCCTGCTGGGTCTGCTGGGAGCGGCCATGTGTGCCCTGGGATGGGGAATGGAGGCCGTGATTCTGGCAAAATGTTTCCGGAGCGGAGAAATCCGTGATGACGATGCCCTGACCGTACGGCAGTCGGTTTCCGCTCTGATCTACGGACTGCTGATTATGCCCCTGATGGGCGGATGGCGCTTTACCGCAGGACTCCTCGGAGAAGGATTTGCCGGACTGATCGGAGTGATCGCACTGGCAGCTCTGTGTGCATCGGTATCCTATCTGCTGTACTATAAGACAATCGCGAGGATCGGTGCGTCCCGGGCCATGGCATTGAATATCACTTATACCGCATGGGCGATCGTTTTTACGGTGCTTCTGTACCGGGATCCCGGAATTCTGGAAGCGCGGACTCTGAGCTGTGCATCTGTCGTGGTCATCTGCGGCATTCTTGCGGCGGCGGATTTCCGACAGCTGTTCCGCAGCGGCGGACGTAACTGACAGCTATCATAATCAATACAGAAAGACTCTCCGACACATTGTCAGGGAGTCTTTCGTATTGATTGTGCTTTATTGAATTACGGCAGGAGCAGACCGGGATCCAGGCTCACGATATCGTTTGCAAAAAACAGCTTGCCGAAGATGTATTTATCGGATGCACTCTCTGTGAGGGTGATCAGCTTTTCATGGTACCAGTCCATTCCTTCTGCCATGGCGGGACCGCGAAGCTCTCTGACTGCGTTTTCCAGATAGTACACGGGAGCGCCGTCCAGTGTTTTTCCGGAATCCACGGCGGCATCACGGTCATAGAACCAGTAAACCGAGCTGGTGAGTCCGTGGGAAGTGGACAGCACGATCTTTCCGTCGGGCGTGAAGCAGATGCCCTGCACATAGTCACGGATGGAATACACGCGGACGGGGGCGGATAAGTCATCCATCGGATAAACGGAACAGATAGCGGTATGGGTTCCTTCCGCTGTCTCGAAGATATGCTCCTCCGTCTTTTTGGTGGAAGCATCCATATAGGAACCGACGTACAGATACTCATCATCGGTGTAGAGGAATGATGCTTTGTTGTTGATTTTTATTCCCGAACCGATATTCACACTGTCCCCGTTCTCCGCATTCAGCACATCGGCAAGTGCGAAGGTATAGATTTTGCTTCCGTTGGCAATGTAGGCATTCTCTCCGGAAACGGCAATTCCGCCTGCATGACCGGTATAGGTCTCTCCGTCACAGTGAAGAGAAACATAATAGGATTCGCCTGCGGTGGATGTAACATAAATACGGGACGGCTGCTTGTCCTTCATATATCCGGAGACCAGAATCCGTTCCGCATCCTCTGCAGCGGCGATTCCCTGACAGACAAACCCGTCATTCAGACCGGGATTTCGGCACAGAGCGGATTCTGCGGCGTAATAATCACGGTATATTGCGTATTTTGCGAGATTCAGTGTGATAACGGTGAGAATGAGCAGCGCGGCGAATGAAATCAGAACGGCTGCGCAGATTTTTCCTGTGATTTTAATGATCTTCATAATGTACTCCCGTGAAAATCCCATCGGACAACCGGAAATTTCCATCCGTTTTGGGACTGTGGTTTTCAGCAGCTGAGCCTTCCGGTATCACCGGATCCGGATTGTCGCCATGGCAAAGGGATCAATCTCAAAGGAAACGGTCTTTCCGTCGAGATCGCAGGTTCCGATAACATGGCGTTCGGTGATGTCCACCAGCTCGGCTGCTGCGGGAGTTTCCAATGTATCGGAAAGAATCAGGGAAACTCTGCCGCCCCGGCCTGCGTAATCAGCCACACGGATGATGAATCCGCCGTCCTCGCCGTTCTTGATGCCGGATACCATGACAGAATCGCGGTTTTCCTCTGCAATTCTGACAACGGAACCGCTCATGGGAAGAGTGCCGCCTTCATGCTTGACACCTGCGTTGAACGCGATGGGATGCACATATTCTACAGCAAGACGTTTCTGGTCGTTTTCCGCACAGACGCCAACGCCGATGTTGATGTGGTGACGGCAGCGCTCCGGATCGTAGTCCGGGTCGTAGGATGCACGGATCAGGGTGACGGCACCTGCGTTTTCGTGACCGCGGAAGCCGTACTTGGTATCGGTAACCAGGAACGCGGAATTGCCGCCGTCAGCATTGCTGATCCGCATGAAGCTGTTGCCGGGCACGTCGTGGGCAATATCTTCCCGGTCGATGAAACCGAAGGGAATGTCATATCTGTAATTCTTGGCGGTATAGGCAACGGGCAGATAGAAATTCAACTGGGGAATGCAGTTGCCGGTACCCTGTGCATTCCAGTCTGCGGTGCCGCTGCCCAGTTCGTTCCAGTCAACGTCAATGCGGAAATTGATGATCCGGGATTCGCCGCGCAGCTCCGCCGTGACAGTGAGGGTATTGGAAGCAAACTTGATTTCGTAAACCAGGTAACGGCGCATACCGCTGACTCTGTAGTCCCTGAGGCGGACTTCGTGGTCAACAGCATTGAGATTTTCGATGCTCATGTACGGACCGACTCTCCAGGAGGTCATGCCGTAGCGGGGGTTTTCCTTGATATAGCGGAAGATCGCGGAGGGTCTGTCGGGAGTAACGATTTTTTCCCCGGTTTCCTTGTCGGTAAGCTCGACCATTGCCAGTGTATAAGGATCGAATATCGCTTTGATTTTTGAGTTTTCGAGAACGCAGGGAGTATCGCCGTAGGTATCACGCCAGCCGCCGGCTGCAGCCGATCCGATGTGTCCGATGTCGTTGTCTTCTCTGAGGCTGAGGATATAGGTGGAATAGCCGAATGCGGGAATTTTTGCCTGAATCAGGAATTTTACAAACCAGTGTCCCCAGTAGCCGTCGCCGCTGGTCAGAACTTCATGGGGGATCACATTTCCGTCTGCATCGGTGAACTGTGCAACGGAGAGATCGTACTTGTAGTCCCAGACGGTAATCTCCACGGCTTCCTCACGGTCGTACATGGTGCTGTTGAACAGGTGGATCACACGGGTCTTTCCGCGTCCGCGTTCGGTCTGAGGGAAACGGTAGCCGCCGTTGTGATCCACACCGAACCCGACGCCCGCACCTTCGGAATCGGTGAAGTTGTTTTCATCAAAAGGAACGGAGGAGGTGTCGATATTGTCGGCAATCTCGCGGAGTGCGCTGTTTGCGGAGATATTGATTCCGGCGAGGGAATCCTGGAATCTGCCGAGGGCATATTCACGGGTCTCGATAATACCGGAGCCGGGAAGAATATCGTGGAAGTGATTGAAGAGAATGTTCTCCCACGCTGCCTTGTAGATCTCGGTACGGACGGGAGCACCGGTGAGAGCCGTGGAAGCAGCCGCATAGAACTCGGATTCGTAGGCACGGTCTTCAGCGATGCGGTTTGCCATTTTCACTCTGCTCTGGGATGTGTAGCATCCCGTGAAGACGAAGTTGATTTCCCGGTCGGTAACGGGGAATCTCTCCCGGACTTTGTTGATTTCGTCGAAGAATTTGTGGTAGGTGCCGAACTCCAGGGTAGGGTACAGCGGGAAGGTCATGTCGTCAAGGAGCTGTTCGATATCGTTTCTGGTGGGACCGCCGCCGTGGTCACCGACGCCGTAGACAAACAGATTGACATTGGTGTTATTTTTCTGACAGTACAGGGGGGTGTCGATGAATTCGCAGACGCCGATGGAGCCGTTGTAGCCCTTGTTGTCGTGGTAAACCAGAACTTCCTTGCCGGATTTTGCTCGCCAGCGGTAGATATCGGACTGATCGTCGTTGGCTCTCATGTGGTAATAGTAATCCACGCCGCCGTTCTGGTCGATTTCGGGACAGTTCCAGTTGTGACCGAAGGTATCGGGAGAAAAATCGATCCGGATGGAGTCGGGATCAATATCGAAAAGATTGCTGAGATATCGCTTGGTGTACAGGATATGCCGGGAGAGGGACTCACCGTTGGGCATATTCTTGTCGGTTTCAGTCCAGGCGGATGCTGAGATTTCCCAGCGGCCTTCGTGGATCCGCGCCTTGATTTCATCGATCATTTCCGGGGCATACTTCTCGACGATCCGGTAAGTGGAAGCCTGGGACTGTGCATAGGTAAAGTCCGGATATTCCTTCATGAGATTGAGGATGGTGCGGAAGGTGTCAACGGTGATGGACGCGGTTTCCTGGAATCCCCACATCCAGTTCATGTCAATATGGGCGTGGGAAATGCAGTATACCTTCAGCGATCTTGCATCCGCTGACAGATCAGCCATAGAATCTTCCATTGCGAGAACATCCGCCTTTACCAGTGCTCCGTTTTCGTCGAGTAGGGCAAGTAGTGTGTCCAGTGCGGCGGACAGACGGTCGTCATAGCGGTTTTCTCTGGTCGAGGAGAGACAGGTCATGTAGGCAAGTTCTGCATATGCGCGCTGAGCCCAGTAATTGGACTTGTGAACAGCCTGAAGTTTCCTGAGTTTGTCAATCACGGTCATGGCAAAGCCTCCTGTTGATGGTGATATGGTATTTGAAAAATGATATCATGAATTCTTCTGGTTAAATTATATACGGAAAACATGAATTCGTCAATAGTTTTGTGCGTTTTGCTTGAATATCGATACAGCGACGGTACTGCTTTCCGAAAAAAACGCAGAGACGTAAAAAATCCCTGCGTTTTCGGATATGCAGTTGAGTCTTACAGCAGCCGCAGTACGATGATTTCCGCATATGGTGAAAACATCGTGAACGGTTCTGTCATGTGTCTGTGCGGAAACGATAGTCTTCCGGCAGACCGACGGTACCGGCATCAATGGAAACGATGCCCAGTGCCAGTGCCGGAGATCCTTCCCGCAGCCGGTAGTCCCGGTTCTGTGCATCGGCGAACAGGGGATCGGCCGAGATACTGCCGGCATCGTATCCCATCCGGTTTCTGGGGCAGTTTTTCCACTCATCAAGACTGAGCAGATCGTTTTCGGTCCGTATATACGCTCTGCCCGATCGGTTGTAATAGAGATTGTGATTCATTTTGTCAAGGGAAACATAGCACGATGTTCCGCTGGAATTGGCGCTGTCGGTGAAATAAAGCATCACGCGGTCACCGGAATCCGATTCCGTCAGCGTGCCGTCGTCGTGAAGATCCCCGCGGGTATCCGAGTAAACAATGTTGCGGCTGAACACCGATCCTCCCGCCGGGCAGATGTAGGGGGCGATATCGGCGGCACCGTTTTTTGCATATCCCACATCAAAGACATTGTTGACCACATAGTTGCCGATGCTCTTGATAAAAATTCCCGCATTCACCGCCACTGCGTTCTCGTCGTAGATAATGTTGCAGGTGACCTTCACATAATGGGCGGCATCATCCAGGAAAATGCTGTGACCGCGCCATCCGGTGGTGGGAACTCCACGGTAGGCATTGTAAATGATATTGTGATCGATGTGGTTGTCCCGTCCGATGCCCCAGCCCTCGATACCGCCGCCGTCACCGGACCGGATGCCCGTATTGTAAATCCTGTTGTAACCGATGTAGTTTCCGGTGGTCTGGTTGTATTTCCAGTGATCGTCAAAATCCACCGTGATGCCGTTGTCGCCGAACACACCGTACCGGATTCCTTTCATGGAAATGCCGTAACGGGGCACATCGGAGATCTCGTTGTGGATAATCCGGTTCTCGCCGCTGTTCATGAGGTAGATGCCAGCCCCGTGACCGACGAATTCCCCCACATGGAAAATTCTGTTCCCGGAGATGACATTGTACTTACTGCAGTAATTGAGACTTCCGGGATTCTCGCCGATGAGAAACATTCCCGCATATCCGGTATTGCGGATCTCGTTGCAGTGAATGGTGTTGTGTTGTGCATACTCACGCAGTACCACACCCATGTATCCTCCGTTGGACATTCTGCAGTGTTCCACGGTTACATTCTCTGCATTCCTGAGGCAAACCAGGCCCGTCAGGTTTTCGTCATACTCTGCGGTGACGTTGTTCGCTCTTGCATGAGCGGCAAGGTTTTCACCGAAGGCATTCATCTCAAGCCGCAGTCCGCTGATGGTGATATTCTTCACCGGCGCATCCGGTCTGCCGCAGATATGGAAAATATTTCCGGAAGTTCCCGCGACGATTTCACTGCTTCCGAGCGTATCGGGATCGGCGGGCATATAGTAAACACGGTTTCCTTCAATTGCCCATTCACCGGGCTCGCTGATGTATTCACGCGCTCCCTGCAGGTACTGAATGGGACCGCTCCATGCACATTTCGGGTACATGGTTTTGATTTCTCCGCCGGACAGCTCAGTTACCTTCAGAATCTCGCCGAACCAGCTGGAAGGACCGCCTGCCGCAGCCTGCAGATGGGACGGATCCCGTACTTCAACGGACTGCCAGTTTGCTTCACGGGCAGGAGTGAGACGCACTCCGTCCGCATACATCACCCAAAAACCGAGGGAATCCGGGAGTTCCGCTGAGAATATGCCTCCGCCCTCATTCTTCCAGCCAGTGACCGGAACGCCGCCCACCAGACGCACGTCTTCGTTAGCGTAAGCGGTATAGATAACTTGTACGGATTCGCTCCAGTCATCATTACCGATGACAATAGAATCGCGGATGTAGTAGGTGCCGCCGCGGAAGTAAACAGGAATGTCCCCGGTGAAACTTTCTTCCCGGATAATTCTGCGTACCTCAGCCTGAGCTGCCTGCACGGATCGGAACGGCTTGTCAAAGGAGCCGTCACCGTTTTCGTCCGATCCGACGACGGAAATATAAATCCCGGTGATTGTGTTATTTCGTTCTGTATGATCTTTCATGTTCTGATTGCTTCTTTAAAATATCAAGATTTCCCCGATGGGATCGGGAATGTGTGATTATCCGTGTTTTCTGACAAGTTCGCTTATCAGCAGGAATTTTTCGTACGCCACACCGGGAGGACAGCTGTCGCTGTTGGCAAGAACATACCGTTTTCCCTTCATGGCGGTCAGCAGTTCGATGACCCGTTTTTCCAGGGCATCCATGGAGCAGTTTCTGAAAAATGTAGGTTCAATGCCGCCGATCAGGGCGATGTGCCCCGGAAGCCTTTCTGCGCATTCCGCAATGTCGACATTTCCGGTGGGCGGCGGAGAAATGGATTCCAGAATGTCGATCTCCGTTTCCGCAATTTTCGGAAGAAGTCCTTTCAGATGTCCGCAGGCGTGATGCATCAGAAGCTTGCCTTCCTGATGGATCAGCTTTCCCCATGCGTTGATTTCGGGAGCCGTGTATTCCTCGAACATGGCGGGGGAAATATTGGTGGTGGAGCTGTCTTCAAAGAAATTGAACACATCCGCAGAAGAACGGACGGAAATCCGAAGGGTTTCCATGTTTCGTTCGCGGATTACATCCAGACATTCTTCCACCGTTTCGGGATAGTCGCAGAGCGCATAAACAAGCTGTTCCGTGCCGCACCAGTGTTCCACCATCGCCTGAAACGCGGTTTTCTGATTCAGACCGATGGAAGGTGCGGTTACGGCCTCTTCGCCGATGGCTGCATATTCCCGCTCAAAACCGGCGAGATTCTCCGTGATTTCCGTGTTCTCCATGATGTACTGGAGAGTCTTGAAATCTTCTTCCGTTTTAACCGGATGTCCGGTCAGAAACCATGTGTTCCCGGAAGGGGAATACGTACGGATTTCCGTCAGAGTGCCCACTTTTGTGGTGTATGTGTCGGTCATTGTGCGGCCGTTATTGGTATGGGTGTGCTCGCATCCGTGCCGCTTTGCATGATAGAGAACATTGAATCCCCGTAGCAGAGGATCCGCTCCCATCCGCTTCATATATTCCAGCTGTCCGCAGTTCCGGTCCTGGGCGGGCAGATGCTCCCAGTAGTATGCAAGGAACGGCGACCACGGAACTCTGTCGGTTTTCTCTCCACGGATTGCACCCAGGATCCGTTCTTTTGATGTCATTTCAGCCATAAGATTCCTCCTGTTCTGATGTGATTTCCGGTGAATGTCCTGAGTTGATTGTTAATAGTATTATAAACGATTTCGTGCAGGATTTCCACAATAATTCTGAAAATTCCATGCACAATTCCGACGGATCCGGGAATAAGTGCGGCAGTTTCTGTCTGGTAGCAGCGGATTCTGCGGACAGGATTGCGATTTCTAAAAAATAAACAATTATTTTCATAAATTAACACAAATCGGCTTGACATTATGCACAGATTGGTCTATAAATATTGGTGGCTGTCTGAATGCCGTATCCTTCAATGTGCAGTTTCTGACGGCCAGTCATTTTCAGAACGAGGTGATATCTTTTGATTTTCGGGAAACACATAAACCGGTACTATCTGCGTTATCTTCCCGTGCTCCTTCTCGGCGTTGCGGCGCTGATCCTGGTTGACTTCATGCAGCTGGCCATTCCGGAGTTTTACCGGACCGTGGTCAACGGGCTGATCAGCGGTACTGCGGAGCTTGACGGGAAAAGTGTTCCGTTTGATATGGTGTATCTTCTTGACGAGGTGTGCCTGCCCATGATCTTTGTGATTCTCGGCATGGTATTCGGACGGTTTCTGTGGCGTGTCTGCTTCAGAGGCTCCGCTGTCAGAATGGAGACAGATCTCCGCGGACGTATGTTTGATCACTGCAAGGATCTGTCCCAGCAGTATTATCAGGTCAATAAAGCGGGCAGTCTCATGACACTTTTCACCAACGATCTGGAAACCATGCAGGAGTGCTTCGGATGGGGTGTCCTCATGTTCTGCGATGCGCTGTTCCTGTGCGTGATGGCACTGATCAAAATGTTTTCCATGGATCCGCTTCTCACACTGTTTTCCATGATTCCCATGGGATTCCTTCTGGCAATCGGTGCTGTGCTTGACCACCGTCTGGAAAAAAGATGGGACGAGCGCCAGGCAGCATTTTCATCCCTTTCGGACTTTTCACAGGAAAACTTCTCCGGTATTGCGGTGGTAAAGGCCTTTGTCAAGGAAACCGTGAATCTGATGAATTTCCGGAAAATCAACAGAAGAAACGAAGATGCCAATGTCTCCCATACAAAGCTGTCCACTCTGCTCAATGTGCTTGTAACATTGTTTGTGGAATCTGTGATCTGCGTGATTCTCGGATACGGCGGATACCTTGTCATGAAAGGCTATTTTGATGCGGGTCAGCTGGTTGAGTTCATCGGATACTTCACGGCGATTGTATGGCCGATCATGGCGGTTTCCCAGCTGATCGAAATGCGGTCACGGGGCAAAGCGTCTCTGAAGCGGATCGGCGAACTTCTGGATGCACAGCCGGATGTATGCGACAGGGATGATGTGACGGAGCCCGCAGCTCTGAAAGGAAACATCGAGTTCAGAAATCTCACGTTCCGGTATCCTCAGGCGGAATACGATGCGCTGGACTCCGTATCCTTTGAGATCAAAGAATCCGAGCACGTCGGTATCATCGGCAAGACGGGATCGGGCAAGACAACTCTTGTGGATCTGCTGCTCCGTACCTACAATGTCCCCGACGGAACGCTGTTCATAGACGGTCACGATATCAATTCCATTCCCATCCGGACGGTCAGGGAATTCTGTGCCTATGTTCCGCAGGACAATTTCCTGTTCAGCGATACAATTGCAAACAATATTGCTTTCTCGGGAAGTGATACGGACGGGGAAACCATCCGGGAAGCCGCAAAAATGGCGGATATTCACGATAATATCGAAGAATTTGCTGATGGGTACGAAACAGTTCTCGGCGAACGCGGCGTCACGGTTTCGGGCGGTCAGAAGCAGCGAATCTCCATCGCCCGTGCGCTTCTCAAGGACGCCGGACTCCTGATTCTGGACGACTCGGTGTCCGCCGTGGACGTCAAGACCGAAAAGGTGATTCTGTCCAATCTGAGACGGATCCGTGAGGGAAAGACTACCATTCTGATCGCACACCGGATTTCCACCATTGAATCCATGGATAAGATCGTATTTATGGATGAAGGACGGATTGCGGCGGTGGGCACCCACGAAGAGCTCTACAGAAACTGCCGGGAATATCACAATATGGTGGAACTGCAGCGGCTTGACGATGAAAGCAAGGATTCTCCGAAGGAGGTGGGCACAGATGTATGAGTTCTTTCCGCTGATCGCGGTCGGCGCCGTTCTCGGCATTGTTTCCGTGATTTTCATTGCCGCATACATGACAATACGGAAGCAGAAAGAAGCCATAGGCTTTGACCGCAGCATGAAGGACAGCGAGATTACCAGAAGACTGCTGGTCTATGCGAAACCGTATATCGGGAATTTCGCCGCGGTGCTGGGGCTGATGATGTTTTCCGTTGCCTACGATATCATTTCCCCGATTCTTCTCGGAAACATAATCGATGTACTGAGAGAGAATCTGGTGATGGCGGATCTTCTCAGACTGGTGGCTGTGTATGCATCCATTCTTGCTGTTTCTCTTGTCTGCACCTACATTCAGGCGATTGTCCTTCAGAGAACCGGACAGAAGATCATCTCCCGTATCCGCGAGGATCTCTTCGTGCATATCGAAAGTCTGTCCCATAACCAGCTGAACGGGATTCCCGTG